>JBMONM010000210.1:0-5208 GCA_049324675.1 Thermodesulfobacteriota bacterium | reverse complement strand
GCCTTGGGGCCGGTACCTGCGGGGGCAGCGGCTACGGCCGGGGCCGGGGCCTCGGGCTTGGGCTCGGGCATGGAAATGATACGTACCTGGGGCGTTGCCGGAGGCTCGCGGCGGGGGCGCTTCTTTTTCTTTTCCCCTCGGGCCTCTTCTTCCTCGGTGGTCGGGGGGACGACGGCCGTCTCGACCGGGACCTCGGGCGCGGCGGGTCCGGCCGGCGCGGTCTCGGGCGTTTCGGGCATCAACTCCGAAACGGCCTCGGCCTCTTCCACAGCCTCGACCACGGCGGCGGTCTCCATTTCGAACTGGACGGACGGCGCGGGTTCGGGCTCGGGGGTCTCGGGTTCGGGCGGAACCGGCTGAGAGATGATCCGGGCCGGTGTCTCCACCGGGGCGGGCTTGGCGGGACGCTTTTTCCGGGGCGGGGCCATGTCCTCGGGGGCCGTTTCCTTTTCGGTCTCCCCGGCCGGGACGGCCTCGGGGGCGTGCTCGGGCTCAAGAGGCGTTTCAGGGACTATTGAAACAGGTTCGGGCTGCTTCGCCTCCTGCGCCGGCGTTGCTTCGGGTTCCGGAGCCTGCCGGTCCCTGGCCGGCTTGCGGCGTCTGACGATGACACCGGGCTGGACCTCGGTGTCGATGACCTGGGTCTGGCCGCCCATGGCCCTGGCCTTCAGGCGGACCTGCGAGGCCTCCTCGTCGGTCAGGGCGCCCATCTGGCTTTTGGCCTGGATGCCCAGTTCGCGCAGGATCTGCAGGATTTCCTTGTTGCCGACCCCAAGCTCCTTGGCGAGGTCTTTCACCCTGATGTTGCTCACTTTGGATCCCCCTAGCGTTTCCTGCTGCGTCCGACGAATGTTTTGAATTTTTCCCGGCAGATGGGGTTTTCACACACATAGTGGCCCCTGCCGTCCATGCGTTGCCTCGGATCGTGGACCATAAACGACGGCTCTCCCGGTCCCGCGTCCGTATCGCCTGGCGCCGGGACGCCGGCAACATACCTTTCTAGGACGGCTTTCGGAAACCGGCCCCGGCAGATCGCGCACATGCGCATGGGAACGTGCCGCGCGGCACGGCCACCGGCATTTTGCCGACCTGCTGTCGTCAAGACGTTTTCCTCACGATTCCCTCGTGTCCCCTTCCTCTGGGAGGGGTGCCGACCCGTCGTCCGTGGCCGCATCTTCGCCGCTTCCGGTCTCGGCGGGCTGGGAGGCCGCGGCGTCGGCGTCATCGGGCCCGGCGTCCGTAACCTCGGTGTCCGGGGCCTTGGTCGGGGCCAGGAGTTTGAGCGCCAGCCGGACGTTGCCCAGGCGGGTGGCGGTCATGCCCTCGATGGTCGACAGGGCCTCGTCATCGGCCTCGACCAACTGCTCAAGGGATGTGAACCCGGCGGACAGAAAGTTTTCCACGGGCATTTCGGCCACGCTGGCCAACTGCTCCAGTTCCTTGCGCGAGGCGTTGAGCTCGCCGAACCGCGATTCGGTGAAGATGTCGATTTTCCACCCCAGAAGCTTGGCCGCCAGCTTGACGTTCTGGCCCTTGCGGCCGATGGCCAGATTGAGCTGGTCGTCGGGGACCACGACCTCGAGAGTCTTTTCGTCCTCGTCCACGATGATCCGCGAGACCGAGGCCGGGGACAGGGCGTTTCTGGCGAACCCGGCGATCTCCGGGCTCCAGACCACGATGTCGATGCGCTCTCCGCGCAACTCCTGCACGATGTTCTGGATGCGCGACCCGCGGATGCCCACACAGGCGCCCACCGGGTCCACGTCGCGATCCTTGGACATGACCGCCACCTTGGCCCGCGATCCCGGATCCCTGGCCACGCCCAGGATGCGCACCGTGCCGTCGGCCACCTCGGGCACCTCGCGGGAGAAAAGCGCGCTCATGTAGTCGGCATGGGTGCGCGAGACGATGATCTGCGGCCCGCGGCCCTGGGGCAGGACCTCGATGATGAAGGCCTGGACGCGGTCGCCGCGCTTGTAGCGTTCGCGGGGTATCTGCTCTTCCTTGGGCAGAAGCGCCTCGGTGCGGCCGAGGTTGATGATCCAGCCGGAGCGGTCCCGACGCTGGATGATGCCGCTGACGATCTCGCCCTTTCTGTCCTTGTACTCCTCGTAGATGATCTCCTGTTCGGCGTCGCGCATGCGCTGGATGATCACCTGCTTGGCGGACTGGGCCGCGATGCGGCCCAGATCCTCGATCTTGAGCTTGAATCCCATTTCGTCGTCGATCTGGACGTTGGGATCGATCTTGCGGGCCTCTTCCAGGGTGATTTCGGAGTCCGGGAGGTCCACTTCCTCCACCACGACCTTGAACTGGTAGACCTCGATCTCGCCCTGCTCTTCGTTGTAGCCCACCTCGAAATCCAGGTGATCCCCGTACTTGCGGGCTACGGAGGAGCGCACGGCCTCCTCCAGGGTGTCGATGAGGAGATCCCGGTCGATGCCCCGGTCCTTGCTTATCTGGTCGATTGCCTTTTTCAACTCCATGCTCATGGGGTCACCTCCGAGCGACCATGGGGATGTTCCGGGCCGGGATCGCCTGCTTCATCCGGAAAACGGTGCACCAGCCTGGCCTTTTTGACCTCGTTCCAGGCAAAGTCCACGGCGGTCTGTTTCGGCCCGGGATCGACCGTCATGGTGAAAGACTCTCCGTCGGCCCCGATCAAGAGGCCTTGAAATTTGCGCCGCCCCTGACGGGGGGTGACAAGCGTCACCTCGATCTCGCGTCCGACATACCCGGCGAGTTGCCCGGGTGCGAAAAAACGGCGTTCGATGCCCGGCGAGGAGACTTCCAGAACGTAGGGGCCGGGCATGATGTCCTCGACTTCCAGGAGATATCCGGCATGGCGGCTGACCATGGCGCAGTCGTCCACCGTCACCCCGGCCGTCTTTCCGGCCGCCCCCCGGACTTCCCGGGCCTCTGGGGATACGTCGATGAAGATACGCAACAGTTCGCGGTGACCGGCGGAGGAGATGTCGATCCCCCACGGCACAAGGCCTTCCGAGGCCAGAAACGGAGCGAGCAGTTCGGCGATGCGTCGTGCGCGTTGCGTTGTATCCATAATATAATTAATGAATGCGTCACCCTGGGACGTGTCGTACCAAAAAAAAAGTGGACCCGATCCGCTGGTCCACCTCGTCGCGTCAAGCTGAAAAAGCCCAGTTCGTCAGAGGCTTGGAAGCTGGAGCGGGCGACGAGGATCGAACTCGCGACACCAAGCTTGGGAAGCTTGTACTCTACCAGCTGAGCTACGCCCGCTCGAATTGATGAAATTACCTGTTGATAAAATTTTGTCAAGGGGCAAGGGCGTCGATCTCCCGGCCGCACGGCCATCCGCGGACGCGACCGAACCTGGGGGAGGAGAACGGCGAATAAAAAAGGTCATGTATGCGACGGGTTGGATGGTTGCCCCGGAAGTTTGGATCGGGGTTGCTTTTTTTTCGAATCATGTCTATATCCACGTCGATTTCGGTATGCCCGGATGTAGGCGGGCATACATTTTTCAACCCTGAACCAAAGGTTTTGTATGTCGGACCCTGACGGTAGTCGGCCCCTGCCGACCGTGCGGCGATCGCGCCGCGACCCGACCCGGACCCGCGCCGCCCTGTGGCCGCGAGGGACATGCCGGCCGGTCCCGTCCATGCCCGGGACCGACTGATCCCCCTCCCGGTTCGCCCCCGGCGCGGCACACCCCGCGACGTGTTTCCATGGAGGCGAACCATGAACGACACCATCCTCACCCGCCTGCCGCTGGCCTGCGCGGCCCAGCCCTTTGCCGACCGTGACCGCTCGGATGTCCCGGCCGACGTCGCCGAGCTGGTGCGCGCGGCCCAGGGTGACGAGCATCCCGCCGTCACCGCCGAACGGCTATGCGCGGTCTTCGAGGCCGACAAAAGCGCCGCCGACGAGGCCGGTCAGGCCTCCCGCATCCTGCGCCGGGTCCTGGCCTCGGTCCCACCGGAACGCCGGGCGGAAATCTTCGTCCATCTGTCCCTGGACGCCCAGATCGACACGGCCCTGGACATGACCCGGGCCGAGGTCACCGGGCTTGTCGCGGCCATGCCCCACGACGACCGGGTGGACCTGCTCAAGCGCATCCCGGACGCCTGCCGGCTGGCGGTCATGCCCGCCCTGGCCCAGGCCGAGCGCGAGGACATCCGCCGGCTGTCCTCCTATGCCGAGGGCACGGCCGGCGCGGTGATGACCTCGGAATACGCCTCCCTGTCCCCGGAGATGTCCGCCGGGGAGGCCATCGGCAAGCTCAGGATGGAGGCCCCGGACAAGGAGACCATCTACTACGCCTACGTGGTGGACGAGGCGCGGCGGCTGCTCGGATTCGTGTCCTTGAAGGACCTCATCCTGGCCCGGCCGGACAGTCTGGTGACGGAACTCATGAACCGGGAGGTCATTTCCGCCCGGGCCGGAGACGACCAGGAGGAGGTGGTGCGAAAAATCGCCCGCTACGACCTTCTGGCCCTGCCTGTGGTGGACGATCGCGGCGTCCTGGTGGGCATCGTGACCCACGACGACGCCATCGACGTGCTGCACCAGGAGCACACCGAGGACATGGAAAAGTTCGCGGCCATCACCGGCAGCCACGAGGGCCAGGCCTACCTGAGCACCACGGCCCTGGCCCATTTCCGCAACCGGGCCTTCTGGGTGGTGCTTCTGGCCGCCCTGGGGCTGGTGTCCGGGTTCATCATCAGCTCCTTCGAATCCACCCTGGCGAACCTGCTCATCCTGACCCTGTACATGCCCATGATCGCCGCGGCCGGGGGCAACGTGGGCAGCCAGTCGGCCACGGTGGTCATCCGGGCCTTGACCCTGGGGCATATCCGGCCGCGCGACGCGCTTCGGGTGTTTCTCAAGGAATTCCAGGTCGCGGCCCTGCTGGGGGGCATCCTGGCCGTTTTGACCTTCGCCAAGGTGTCGTTTCTGTCCCACGGGACGGTTCTGCCCGAGGGAGTCACCCTGGCCAAGGTGGGCCTGGTGGTGGGCCTGGCCCTGTGCGCCCAGGTGATCACGGCCACCATCCTGGGCGCGGCGCTGCCGATCCTGGCCGTGCGCCTGGGGCGGGACCCGGCCGTGGCCGCCAGCCCCTCCCTGACCACCCTGGTGGATATCACCGGCCTTCTGCTCTATTTCGGCGCGGCCCGGATGATTCTGGGCATCTGATGCGTTGCGGGACCGGGTGGACGCCCGGTCCCG
>JBMONM010000209.1:0-5235 GCA_049324675.1 Thermodesulfobacteriota bacterium | reverse complement strand
CGGGCTATGGCCCGGGACGGCCGGAGACGTTTCGTGCCGCGCGGCAGGGCCTAATCCATGACCAGATAGCAGGGCTTGTACTGGCCGGCCGCTCCCGCCGTGGCCCAGGCCACGGCGGTTATCGGCTTGTCCTGGGCCGCCGGGGACCCGGCTCCGGCCAGGGCCCCGGCCGTGGAGGAGGGCACCAGCATGGTCCCGGGGACCGAGGCGTCGGCGGCCAGGTACAGGGCCGGCCCCCCGGTCTGGGACCAGAAATGGCGGCCCTCGGCCGCGTCGCAGGGGGCGATGCCGACGGGCAGGTTCTCCTCCTGGTCCGAGGAGGCCACGCCGCTCCATGGCGAGGCCACCAGGGTGACCCTGGAGGCGGCGGTCAGGGCCGCGCGCAGGGGTTCGGCCAGGGTCAGGGTCATCTGCCCGGACGCGGCGCAGGCGGCATTCGACAGGATGCGGTACTGATGCCCCTGGCCGTCGGCGGCGTTGACCTGGAGATAGCCGTCCTCGTAGGCGTTCTCGGCGGCCGCCGCCGCGCCCAGGGTCAGGGTCAGGACCCGCTGGCCCACGGCGGCCTCGGGCGCGGTCAGGTTGACGTGCGCGGATACGGCACAGCCGGCCACGACCAGTTTCCCGGCGGCCACCCCACCGGCGCCGGCCTTGGCGTAGCGAAACACCCGGCCGTCGGCCAGGACGCGCCGCGCCCCGAGGATCTCCAGTTTGCGGGGGGACGTCTCCATGACGTCCTGGGTGAAGCTCAGTTTCATGGGCTGGGCCATGGGAAACCTCCTTTAGGACAGGTTGGCGTGGGCGGCGTGGGCCTTTCGGTTGGAGCACACCAGGTTGCCGTGCCACAGGATCTTCATGGTCTTTCCGGCCGGCCCGTCGAGTTCGATCCAGGGCCGGCGGGCGAAGAACCCGTCCTGGTGGATGGCGAAGCCAAGGTGGTTGGTGTTGAGGCCGAAGAGGCATCCGGCCGGGCAGAAGTCGTCGGCGGCCAGGATCATGCCCTCGAAGACCAGGTGGGTGAACCCGGCCCGGGCCGCGTCGTCGTCGGAGACGAAACGCTGCTGCACCTGGAGGATGCGCGAGATCTTGTTGTAGAGGGCCTCGGTGGTCACGGCCACGTTGGGCTTGCCGTCGCGGCCGTCGGAAATCTTGGCCGCCGAGCGCAGGTTCTGCAGGACCTCCAGGCTCATCTCGGCCGCAGTACTGTCGGTGACGGCGCGCCAGGGCGTGGTGCCGTCGGCGGCCACCAGCTCGTTCTCGACGATGCCGCCGTAGGGCGTGTCCGGATCGCCGCCGGTGAGGGCGCGCAGCCCGGTCAGGGTGGGGGCCTCGTCGCCGCCGGCGGAATACAGGGTGGAGGCCAGCCAGTTGGCGCAGGTCTTCTGGGCGGTCTCGATCTTCTGGGTCACGAACTGCACGGCGGCGTAGTCCCCGGCGGCCTCGATCTCGTCGGTGAGGTAGACCGTGGCGTTGCCGTAGGCGTGCTTCCACTCGAAGAACGCCGCGCTGATGCTCGCCCGGTCATCCGAGGACAGGGGATCGGAACGGGTGAAGAACCCGCCCTCGGCGTCGGAGTAGTTCAGCGGGATGCGGATCTTTTCGCCGCCCCCCGGGCGTTCGAAGATGCCCATGCGCCGGTTCATGAGAAAATCCAGGAGAAAGGAACTGCCGAAATAGATGTCCACGGCCCTGCCGTCGGCGGCGACGAAGTAGTCGTTGGTGACGGCCTCGATTTCCGAAAGGGTCAGCGCCATATGTCAACCTCCCGAGTTCTCAGTTTCCGGCCACGTTGCGCCGGGTGGCCAGGCGTTTGGCCAAAACGGCGTTCACTCCCCCGAACCTGCCGGGCTCGGCCAGTTCCGGGTCCCCGGCCCGGTCCGGGGCCGCGCCGGGCCCCTGGCCCAGGGTGGCGGCCAGGCGTCTGGAGCGCAGGCTCTCGACGACCCGTTTCTCGGCCTCGCCCGCGGCCTCTTCCAGGCGTCTGGCCACGTCGGCGCGTTCGCGTTCGAGCATGGCCGCGAAATAGGCCCCCACCTCGTCGAGCAGCGGGTTGTCGCGCATGATCTCGCGCAGCCGGCCGCTTTGCCGCAGTTCGTCGAATTCCGGATGATCGGCCAGAAAGGCCGCCTCGGCCTCGCGCCGTCTGGATTTCTCCATCTCCTCGCCCAGTCGGGCCAGACTCTCCTCGACCAGTTGCCCGGCCTTGCGCTCCAGCCTGCGGATCAGCCCTTCCCATTCCGGCCCGGCCGGAACCGGCCCCCCGGACCGGCCCGGCTGCTCCGGCGAAGCCTGCACCGGCGTTGCGAATCCTGTTTCCGCATTCCCACGCTCGCGTTCGTCCATGTCTCTCCCGCCCGTTGTCGGTGTTCACGAAAAAGCCCGGAACGGTTTCCCGTTCCGGGCCGCATTCCCGCCGTGGCTTTCCCGCGCGGGATCACGGTCCGAGATATCCCCCCTCGCGCAGACCCTTTTCCAGGGCCGCGCAGGCCCCGGCAAATTCCGGGGTGTTGTCGCGCAGGGCCCGGCGCTTCCCGGCATCGAGCCCGGCCAGGATCTTCTCGATGTCCCGCAGGGCCTCCACGGCCCGCTGCATGGGCCGGGCATGATAAAAGGCCCGGGGCATGACCTCCGGATGATCCGCCTGATAGCGCGTGACGCGATACCAGCGGTAGGCGTCCACGGCCCGCGAAAAACGCATTCCCGCCTCCTTCCCCGGCCGGTCTTCCCGGCCCGTCACCGGCCGCGCCTGGCCGCGAACCGTTCCCAGACCTCCCGGCGCACCCGGCGCGCCGCCTCCCGGCCCGCGTCCCGGGGGCATCTCCCCTCGCCGTCCTCCAGGGGCCGGATTCCCTCCCCGCGCATCCACTCCCGGTAGGTCCGACGCGTGGGTCGGGCCAGAAAGGCCCGCACATGCGGGGCCCGGCTGTCCTTGTCGGCCACCTCGGCCACCGAGGCGATCCAGTCCGCGTCGGCCCGGTAGCCGCGCCCCACGGACACCAGCCGCCGGGTCTCCCCGCCGCACCCCGGGCATTCCGGAGCGGGGGCGTCGGCGGCCCCCAGTTCCTCGAACCTCCGGCCGCAGGATCGGCACTGAAAATCGTACAGGGGCATGGCCCGTCCTCCCCTATCCGGCCTGGACCGGCGGCAATGTCGGGACCGGCCCGGACTCCATGCGCCCCAGAAGCGCCTCCCGGCCGGACCAGTCGAGCTTCTCCAGAAGGTCCCGGCGGTCGATGGCCCCCATCTCGAAAAGGGCCAGGGCCTCCTCGCGCTGCTGCACCCGGGACACGGGCATGGTCGATCCCGAGACCACGGACAGCCTGGCCGGCACGCGAAGCGCCGCCCCGCGCACCGGCGCGACACCGGTGCCGCCGTCCCGGACAAAGGTGTAGAACCGCTGCTCGCCGTACCAGTTCTGGACATGGCTTAGAAACATGCGTCCCCGTTCGCGGATCAGCCGCGAATAGTTGCGCACCTTGCCGCGCATCATGGTCGCGGCCTGCTCCAGAAGCGAGGCGATGGCCTTGTGGGCGATGACCGGCCGGGCGTTGTCCACGGCCTGCTCCAGTTCGTGGGACCCGGCGATCTGGAGGAAAAGCTCCTTGTAGATGCCGAGCACGGCCTCGATATCCTTGGTGTTGTTGGCGAATTCCAGATAGCGGATGCCCTGGGCCGCGGCCATGGAGGCCGGATTGATGATCCCCAGGCGGTTGTTGAAGGCCGCGTTGGCCACCCCGGAATCCCGGGGATTGATGATCTTGGGCCGGGCGCAGCGGTCCTTGTGGTAGGTGAGCTGGGAGAGGCACTTGTTGATCTCCATCTGGAGATTCTCGAGCTGCTCGAAGTCCGACGCGCCCCACAGGCTGGCCGGATCGGTGACGGAATTGACCGCCGCGAAGGGAAACCGGTCGTAAAGGTACGTCCGCGCCGCCTCCTCGGGGGACAACTCGGGGTTGACGCTCGGATTCGGCCGGTCGTCCAGCACCAGGTCCCCGCCGTTGACCACGGTCACGCACCGGATGCCCCCGGGATAGACCGGGCGGTCCCCGTCCATGCGAAAGTCCCTGACCCAGCACTCGCACACCAGGGCCTCGTCTCCGGGCACCCGGGACCTTCCGGCCGCGCCGAACACCGCGCCCAGCACCCCGCCGGCCCGGGACAACAGCCCCCGCCGGCCCGGTTCCCCCAGGGCCGCCTCGCGCCGCTGATCCCCCAATTCGCGCAGGTGGTCGGCGTCGCCGCGCGCCAGATGGGCCTTGCCCGGCCAGCGCCGGGCGATCTCGCGCAGGCTTAGGGGTTCGAAATGCAACACCGCCTCGGCATCGCGCACGTCCAGGCAATCCGGCGGATACACGGCGAAGCGGAACGGATCGACCACCACCGTGCGCACCTCGCCCAGGCCGTATTCCATCTCCGGATCGAAGATCACCTTCTCCACGGCCACGCCGTAGGTCTCGCCGTTTATGACCGACTTCTCCAGCACGGCCTGCTGCTCCTGCTCGATCCACCAGTGCCGGGCCAGCCGCTCCATGATCAGAAAGACGTCCTCGTCCCCGGCCTCGCCCATCCGGGTGACGTTGAAGGTGGGGCTGTTGTCCGTGAGCATGTTCACGGTGCGCTGCCGATGCATGTGCAAGAGGTTGGCGCTGGAAAGCGGCACCCCGGCCGGGGTCGCCCCGCGCCAGGGCCGGTTGCGCCCCAGGCGGTAGTTCCGGGCCCACATGTCATGCAGCCCCAGGTCCGCCTTGGCCCGCACGGCCTCCTCCAGAAGTCCGAACACCCGGCGGCCCACGCCCCGCGCGTCGCCGGCCGGCGGCAGAAGCTCCCGACACACATCCATCTCAGCCATGAACGTCCCCCCTGGCCACGCGTTTCCCCTCCACCACGAAATAGCCCTCGGGCGTCAATATCCGATCCGTGCGAAACGTCTCCGGCCTGTCCGGATCATGCCCCACGGCCCGCTTGCCGCAGATGGGGCACACCAGCCCCTCCCATCCGGCATCCTCCGGAAACGGCGGGAAATAGCCGCCCCCCAGTGGACCGAACATGGCCCCGGTCAGGGGCGTGCGCAGCGTGGCCGAATCACAGGTCCCGATATCCGTGAAGCACAACTCGCAGCGTACGATCACGCGTCTCCTCCCCGGCGGCTTCCCCGCCGCCCATGCACCCCACAAGACCACACCGAACGGACATCCGCCCGCCCGCGGATGTCCGCACGAAAAAAATGTGGGGGCG
>JBMONM010000208.1:35544-43024 GCA_049324675.1 Thermodesulfobacteriota bacterium | reverse complement strand
CGACAGCCCGTTGAAAAAGTCGTTTGGAACTCCAGCACGGTCACTTCACGATATCGTCAAAAAACACCGATAAATTCCTCCCGGGATCGCATGAGGGAAATGCCGCAAGGGGCCTTGGCATAGCGAAAAAAATATGCCATCATATTGTAATGGAAACTATTTTCCATGCGTTGCTCTCTGTTCGAACCTTCCAAGGAGCCAACATGCGACGGTCCATCAAACTGAAACTCATCGTCGGTCTTCTGTCGGTGGTAGCCGCCATCATGGCCGGCATCTTCGTCATCGTGGCCGTCATGGTCAGCAATCAGTCCACCAGTTCCAGTCTCCAGGCCGTCAAAAGCGAACTCGGCCAGGTGGACAACACCATTTCCCTGTTTCTGGACGAGAGCAAGCAAAACGCCACCATGCTGACATCCTTCCCCGTGGTGCTTCGCATCGACGAAATGACCACCACCCATGTGGGCAGTACGGCCAAGCGACCGGCCAAGCCGGACGAGAACGACACCATGGGCTGGCAGGTCGTGGAACTCTTCGATGTGGTGCAGAAAACCCATCCCGCCTATGTGGAGGTGTTCGCAGGTTCGGAAAAGGGCGCCTTCGTCAGCGCCCTGGTGGACAGCGACATGCCCGCCGGATACGACCCGCGCATCCGCCCCTGGTACAAGGAGGCCCTCCAGACCCCCGACCAGGCGGCCGTATCCAAGGCCTACAAGTCCACAACCGGCGAGGCCGTCACCAGCGTCATGCGCGTGGTCAAGCGCGACGGCAAGATCATCGGCTGCGTGGGCATGGACATCTCCCTCAAAAAGCTGACCGACCTCGTGCAATCCATCAAAATCGGAGAGACCGGCTACATGGTGCTCATCCAGGACGACGGCGTCATCCTGGCCGATCCCAAGCACCAGGACTACAATTTCAAGAAGGTCGGCGAAGTGGCCGGGAAGCACCTGGAGAGGCTGTTTTCCATGGGCACGGGACATGCCGAATTCACGGTGGACGACAAGGATTACGTCGGCGTGGTCCTCACCTCGCCAAAGACCAGGTGGAAGATCGTGGGGCTTATGGAGCGCTCCGAGATCATGGCCCCGGTGTACAAGACCCTGTCCATGCTGGCGGTTCTCGGGGCAGCCAGCCTGATCGTTCTGGCCGGGGCCATCTGGTTCGTGGCCGCCCGGTTCATTTTAAACCCGCTCATGCGCGTGGGGGCGGCCCTGGACGGTATTTCGCGCGCCGAATACGGCCGACGCATCGCGCACGACCGGGTCGACGAAATCGGAGGCATCTACGACTCCATCAACTCCACGGCGGAAAAACTGGAACACAACCTCCAGGAAATCGAATCGAAAACCCGCCAGGCCGAGGAAAAAAGCCAGGCCGCCGAAAAGGCCTCGCATGAGGCCGAACAGGCCAGGAACCAGGCCGAGCAGGCCAAAAGCGAAGGCATGCTCCAGGCCGCCTCGCGATTGGAAGTCATCGTCGAGGCCGTGACCGCCGCTGCCTCCAATCTGTCCGACCAGATCGACGAATCCACCCGCGGCTCCGAGCATTCCGCCCAGCGCGTATCCGAAACGGCCACAGCCATGGAAGAAATGAACGCCACCGTCCTCGAGGTGGCGAAAAACGCCGGAAACGCGGCCGATACCGCCGCATCCGCGCGTACCAAGGCCCAGGAAGGTGCGGCTCTTCTGGACCGTGTCGTGAGCGGCATGGACGACGTGCAGCGCCAGACGGACCACCTCAAACGCGACATGGGCAATCTGGGCCGACAGGCCGAGGACATCGGCCGTATCATGACCGTGATCACCGACATCGCGGACCAGACCAATCTTTTGGCCCTCAACGCCGCCATCGAGGCCGCCCGGGCGGGCGAGGCCGGACGGGGTTTCGCGGTGGTGGCCGACGAGGTCCGCAAGTTGGCGGAAAAAACCATGACCGCCACCAAGGAGGTGGGCGAGGCCATCACCACCATCCAGCAAAGCACGCATCAAAATGTGGAAAACGTGGACAAAAGCGTCAAGCTCATCGAAAACGCCACGTCCCTGACCAGCCAATCCGGCGAGGCCCTGCAATCCATCCTGCAACTGGTCGATTCCACATCGGATCAGGTGCGCTCCATCGCCACGGCGGCCGAGGAACAATCCGCCGCCAGCGAGGAGATCAACAGATCCATTGAGGACGTAAACCGGATAACCGCCGAGATGTCCAACAACATGCAGGAGGCATCGCATGCCGTGGCCGGGCTGGCCCAGCAGTCGGCCGAAATGAAAACCCTCATCGAGGAACTGCAGGCCGAGGCCGGAGCGGTCCGCCACAAAAGCATAGGTCGTTGACACCGGACGGCGCGAGAGAAGAACGCGCGCCGGCGAAGAGCGGCGAAACGGCCGGTCCTTGCGGACCGGCCGTTTGCGTTTCGTCCCCTCTGACGACGTCCAAAGGCCGCCCTTCGCGGGTCATTCCTCGTCGTACTTCTTGAGTTTCTTGTGCAAGGTGGCCCGGGTGATGCCCAGAAGCCGGGCGGCCTCGCTCTTGTTGCCCCCGGTCTCCTTGAGCGTGGCCAGAATGGCCCGCTGCTCGATGTCCTCCAGGGGCTGGCCGGCCAGATCGGGTACTGCCGTCCCCTGCCCCGCCGCCGGCGACGGTTGCGCCGCAAGAATCGTCGCCACGCCTGGGGGCAGTTCGCGTTCGGTCAGGTATCCGCCCGCAGCCAGAATGACCCCGCGTTCCACGGCGTTCTCCAGCTCGCGCACGTTTCCCGGCCAGTCGTACCGCACCAGGGCCTCCAGGGCTCCATGGGAAAACTCCTTGATGTCCTTGCGGTTCTTGCGGGCGAACTTTTCCAGGAAATGCCGGGCCAGAAGGGGAATATCCCCACGGCGGTCGCGCAGGGGCGGCACGGACAGGACCAGGACATTCAGGCGATAGTACAGGTCCTCCCGGAACCGGCCCTCCTCGACCTCCCGTTTCAGGTCGCGGTTGGTCGCCGCCACGATGCGCACGTCCACACCGATGGGCCGGTCGCCGCCCACCCGCTCGATCTCGCGTTCCTGGATGACCCGCAGAAGCTTGGCCTGGGTGGTCGGGGACATCTCGCCGATCTCGTCGAGAAAGATCGTTCCCTTGTCGGCGGCCATGAACCGGCCCTCGCGCCGCCGGTCGGCCCCGGTGAAGGCCCCCTTCTCGTGGCCGAACAGCTCGGATTCGAGGAGCGTCTCCGGCAGGGCCGCGCAGTTGACGGTGACCAGCGGCCCGTTCTTGCGCGGACTGTTGGCGTGAATGGCCCGGGCCACAAGCTCCTTGCCGGTGCCGGACTCGCCGACGACCAGAACCGTGGCCTCGGTGGGCGCGACCATGGCCGCCATGTCCAGCAGTTCGCGCATGGGCGGGCTTTGGCCGATGATCTCGGAACTCTCGAATTCCCGCCCCAGACGCTCCTTAAGAGCCCTGTTCTCGGTTTGCAGCCGCAAATGATCCAGGGCCCGATCCATGGCCAGCCGCAACACGTCCAGGTCCAATGGCTTGATCAGGTAGTCGTAGGCCCCGGCCTTGAGCGCCTCCACGGCGGTTTCCACCGAGGAATAGGCGGTCATGATCAGGACCGGCACGGCCGGATTGTAGTCCTTGACCGCGCGCAGGACCTCGATCCCGTCCATGCCGGCCATGCGCACGTCGGTGATCACCAGATCGCGGGGCCGTTCGCGCAGGGCCTGCAAGGCCGCCGCGCCGCCGGACGCCCCCTCGACCCGGTATCCCCATCCCGAAAGCACCGTGGTCAACATGGACAGGTGCCCCGGGTCGTCGTCCACAACCAGGATACTCGGCTGCATGCGTTTTCCTCCGATCCGACCCTATGACCCGGCCGGCAGGGCGATGACCACGGAGGTTCCCCGGCCGGGCCTGGGCGACATCCGCATCTCCCCGCCATGGGCCTCGACGATCTTGAGGGCCACGGCCAGTCCCAGGCCCGTACCCGCCGCCTTGGTGGTGAAATAGGGATTGAAGACCTTGTCCATGTCCTCCGGGGCGATGCCCACGCCCTCGTCGGCCGTCTCCACGAAGGCCCGGCCGTCCTCGGCCGTGCCCACGGCCACGGTCATGATCCCGCCCTCGGGCATGGCCTGCACGGCGTTGAGAAAGACGTTCAAAAGGGCCTGGGAGAAGCGGTCCGGATCGATGGACACCGCGGGCGCATCAGCCAGTCCCCGGGTCTCGACACGCACCCCGGCGGCCTGGGCGTCGGGCTGGATGAGCCGCAGGGAATGCTCCACCACCCCGCCGAGCCCGGTCATCCTGCGGGCCAGCACCGAAGGCCGGGAATACTCGATGAGTTCGGTGATGACCCGGTTCAGGCGGTCCACTTCCCGGACCATGACCTGGGCCGCCTTGCGATCCTCGCTGTCCGGGGCGAACTTGGCCCCGAAATAGGAGGCGTAGCCCCGGATGGAACTTAAGGGGTTCCTGATCTCGTGGGCCACGCCGGCGGCCAGGTTCCCGATGGCGGCCAGCTTTTCCCGCCGCCGCACCTCCTCCTCCAGGGCCCGGACCTGTCGCAGGTCGCGCAAAAGAAAAAGCGTGCCCACCACGGTGCCGTCCTCGGCCACGATGCGGGTCACGCTCACGCCCAGGGGCACGGGCCGCTCCCCGCCGAAATCGAACTCCCCTTCGACCTCGGCCGGCCGGTCCGGATCCCTGTCCGGGTCCTCGCCCAGGCGCAGCAGCGCCTCGGGCAACACCTCGGCGGCCGGCTTGCCCACGATATCCGGAGAGACACGGCCCAAAAACGCCTCCAGGGAGGCGTTGACCATGGCCAGCCTCCCGGCCGGATCGACCACGGCCAGGGCCGCCGGCATGTTCCCCACCACCTCCGAGGCGAAGGCCCGGGTGTCGCGCAGAAGCCGCTTGGAGACCCGGTGGCTCTGGGCCCAGAACAGGGACACCACGGCGGCGAAGCCCAGGACCAAAAGGGTGGCCGAGGTCAGCAGGGTGCCCTGGAAGTCCACGGACCGGGCCTGTTCGTAAGGGGCGATGTCCATGCCCACGAACACGATCATATCCATGTCGCGCATGGCCGGGGAGCGACCCTGGGGAGTGCAGTCGTCAAAACACAAAAAGTCGTCGCCCTCGGGCGGCCGGGCCGGGAACCGGCCTCTCGCACCTCCCGGTCCGTCGCCGTTCGCCGCTCCCGGTCCGGGAGGCTCGCCAGGGCGGACGACGATATCCGGACGTCCCCGCCTCCAACCCGGCCCGTGTCCGATCACGCCGCCCTTGGGCATGAACTCGCGGTAAACCAGAAAGGACCGCCGCCCCGTTTCCTCTTCCCGGACCACGCGCCACTTCTCTTCGGCCCCGGGGGCCAAAAGGGCCAGTTCCTCGGGGGGCAGGAACTGCCCGCCCACCAGGGAGCTGTCGCCGTGGGCCAGGATGCGGCCGCCCCGGTCGGTGATGGCGATATAGAAGATGTCCTCCTGACCGGCGGTTTCGGCCAGCAGGCGCTTGAGCCCCGGCCCCCGGCCCAGGCCGCCCATCATGCCGGTGCGGGTGCCTGCCTCCAGGGCGCGAATGATGGCCGCGCCCTTTTCGCTCAAGATGCGGGTGACGTATTCCTTTTCCCGGTTGAAATTGAGAATCGCCATGACCACCACCACGGCGGCCAGGACCGCCGCCGCGCCGATGACGGCAAAGGGGGAGGCATACAACCAGAAAGGACTGTTTTTCCGAAGGAGTCGCCACGAGGACTGCCCGGATGTCTGATCATTTTTCATGCGCATGCCCAGGAAATATACATATCCGACGCCGGAACCGTAAAGAAAAAATACATCCCGCCCCGCGCCGAAAGGAAACCAGCCCGACGCGGGATTCATGCATGAACCATGAAAGAAACGGTCATCCTGGGGCGAGGTCCTGCCGGGGGAGAAAAAAACGGGCGGTATCGTTCAGTCACGGGCCGGACGCAGCACCGGCCAGGCCGAAAACTCCCGGTTGATCTTGAATCCGACGCCGACGGCCCCCTTGCCCGGGTACAGGACATAGGCCCAGGCCGGATCGAAAAAACTGGTGGTCGCGGACCAGGCCCCCTCGGCGGGCACGAGGAAGGGATGCCCGGCCGGGAGGGCCGGAAAGGCCCGGGACAGGTCGGTCAGGGACTCCAGTTCGTTGATGTCCGGCAACCGCCAGGGCCGTCCCTCGCGCGCGGCCAGATCGGCCACGGCCCGCAGGGCCTGGCCCCAGTCGAGGGGTATCGTCGCGTTTCCCGGATCATGGCCCGGACCGACCGGACGGGTTCGCCAGACAAGGCCGGTCAACCGGTCCAGAACCGTATCCGGGGTCGTATCCGGGACGAAACGGGGATGCGGCCAGGGCACGCCGCTTTGGGACTCTCCGTCCTGTCCGCTGCCGGCGCAGGGGATTTCCCGGCCCGCCGCGTCGAAGCAGCGGTCCTGTCCCGTGGCCGCAAGGACCGACGAACAGCCGCACACGGGCCATAGCAGGCAATAGCGGTCCTTCCCCTCGTAAAAAACCCGGGCGCCCTCCATATGCACATACCAGGCATGTCGCGGCATCCCGGCAAAAGAGGAGGAGGTCCAATAGCGACCGGGAAACGCGTTGGTGAAGGGATGGTTCGCAGGCAGGGCCGGATTTTTCGCCCCATGCGACAAGAGGCTGCGCAGTTCCCGGCGGTTCGGCATCCGCCAGTCGGAACGGCCGTGGGCCGCATCGCGGTTCATGGCCCGCACAACCGCCAGGCCTTCCTCAAAGGACACGGGATATCCCGTGGCGTCGGCCGAGGGGAGCCAGCCCAGCCCGGTCAGTCCATCGGACACGGTCCCGTCCGCCCGGGGCACGAACCGGGCCAAGGTCCCCGGGGCGGATGTCCGGCCGTCGCCATCCTGACCCGACCCGGGACACGGCATGAGAACCCCTGTCGCGTCGTAACAGTCCTCAAGCCCGGTGGGCAGGACCACTCCAGGTCCGCTGCGCCCCATGGCCCGATCATGTTCACCCATGCCGAGGGGATAGCGCACATCGCCCCCGGAGGCAAAAGTCATCCGAAACAGCGCGCCCCGGGCCTACTTGGGCTGGGGCAGCAACTCCTTGGGGATGCCCAGGCCGTGCAATTGCTCGATGCGCCGTGTGGAAGCCCGCTCCCGCTTGATCAGCCGACTCACGGTGGAATGGGCCACCCGAAGCTTCCCGGCGATCTCGAAAAGGTCCATGCCGTGATATACCAGCCAGGCCTTCAGGGCCCTCTCCCGGTCCACGGAGCTCAAATCCAGGCACAGGTTCATTGTCTTCTCCTTGTCCGCCATATGCTTAGTCCACCCGATTTTCTTTTATGACCCGGACCAGACGCGCGCCGTACAGTCCGATGCCCCGAGGATCGCACGGTCCCTCGGCCGGTTCTGGGGAGACGGCCAGAGCCCGGACAAACCGGCCGGCCACGTCCCCGTTTTCCCGCACATCCTCGATGAAAAACGCCCCCAAC
>JBMONM010000208.1:0-35534 GCA_049324675.1 Thermodesulfobacteriota bacterium | reverse complement strand
CCTCGGGAAGGATCGAAAAAGGCCACCCGGACCAGCCTGGGGCTTCGCTGCGAATCCCGGAACCTGCTGCCCGCGATGCTCCCCCTGGAATCGTCCCAGTAGGCCCCGTCATCCAGCCCCATCCGCCTGGCCATCTCCCGCCGCAGCCAGGCCGCCGCATGCTCCCCGGAATCGAGGCGCAACTCGTCAGCCACGGCAACCGTGGCCTCCATCGCGCCGGTGTGCGTTTCATCCCCCGCCCGGTCAGCGCCCTTTGCGGCGAAAGCGCCCCCCCTGGCCAGATACCAGGTTTCCGGCGACAACCGGCCGATGCTCCCCGGGCGCAGGGCAATGCGCCTGCCCGCATCGCGATCCCCGTGGCCCAGCACCTGAAGGGATGCCGTCTCACAGGGGCTTTGAGCGTCGCAAACCCCGTTGTTCCGTAACCCCTGGTCCGCATCGCAGGCGTCGTCCCAGACGAATCGCTCCGGGATGGCCAACGGCGCCACGTCTCCTGAAGACCCCGCACAGAACAGTCCGGCCCGGGCGTTGGCGCTGACGTCGGCGAAAGGCTGGCCCATGATCCCGCCGAGAAAAAGCCGCACCGGATTTCCCCTGGCCGAGGTGCGTCCGGCCGTCACCTCCACCTGGTCCGGGGAGGCTCCGTCCATCACCCCCTCTTGCAAGAACAGCACGTCCGAGGCCCTGACAGCCAGATCCGGAGAGTCGTTCCGGTCCAAGACGGCCTGTCCGGTCCTGACCGCCACGTCCCGCGCGGCCTTGCAATCCGCGCCCAGGGGGATCAGGGCGGCCGCGCCGGCCAGGGCCGAATCCTCCGCAGCCTTCTGCAGACGGTTCATTGTGTACCTCAGAAACGCATAGTCCACGGTCAGGGAGGCAAACCCGGCCAGAAGGGCGAGGGAAAAGGCCACAATCAGGCTTCCCGGAACACCGGAAAACCGGAGCGTCCATTTTCCGCGCGCGACATCTTCGGCCTTGCCCATACAGGCAAAATAGCACCGGAGGGGGGGATGTCGATTGGAACTTACCCTGAATCCCTAGGTGATAACCCTGATATGACGGCGTGATAGATCGAAAAATGCAATGGATTTCGAAAAATACGTCAATCGATGAGACCGATTTTCACGGCGTACCGGACAAGTTCCACAGTATTCTGGAGCCCGAGTTTCCTCAGGATACTGGCCCGGTGGTGCTCCACGGTCTTGATGCTGATGGACAACACGTCGGCGATTTCCTTGGTGTACATGCCCTCGCACACCAGGCGCATGACCTCGCGCTCCCGGGAGGTGAGGGCGTCGTAGGCGGCCTGTCCGCCGCCGTCCCCCGCAAGTTGCGCCTTGCCGCCGGAAACGTCGAGCAGGCGCATGGCCACCTCCCTGGAAATAGAAGGATCCAGGAAGGACTCACCCCTGGCGACGGTCGACAAGCCGGTCAAGAGATTTTCCGAGGCGGCCTCCTTGGTCACATACCCCAAGGCTCCGGCCTGAAAGGCCTCGACCACGTAGTCGACCTTGGAATGCATGCTGACCATGAGGATCCGGACGCCCGCAACGGCGGCCGTGAGTTCGCGCACGAGCTGGATGCCGCTCTTGTCCGGCAGGGAAATATCCACCGTGACCAGGTCGGGACGAAGCCGAACGGCCTCCCGAAACCCCTCCTGGGCGTTGCCGGCCTCGCCGGCCACCTCGAAGGCGGTGTTGCGGCGGATGATGGTTTTCAGTCCCTCTCGAAACAACGGGTGGTCGTCGATGATCAGGATGCGTTTAGCCGCCATGGTTCCCCCCGCGCACGGACGGTATCTCGACGATGACCCGTGTGCCCTGACCGGGGGCGGACACGATCCGCAGATTCCCGCCCAGGAGTTTGACCCTTTCGCGCATGCCTCCCAGCCCCATACGTTTTTCCTCCATGGCGGCCGAAATGCCGGCCCCGACGTGAAAGCCCGCGCCATTGTCCTCCACACGCAGGATGATCCGGGGATGCGACTCCACGATCTTGACCGAAACCTCGGAGGCCTTGGCGTGGCGGCGCACATTTCCCAGGGCCTCCTGCACCACGCGGAACAGATTGATTTCGGTTTCGCTGTCGAAGGTGACGCCGTCCATTCCGGTTTGCATGAAGTGTGTCCGGATGCCGGTTTTTTCCTCGAAGTCCTGGCAGAACCTCTCCACGGTCCTCAGGAACCCCAGGTGGTCGAGGTTGGAGGGCCGTAAGGCATAGGCCATTTCCCGAATGGAGATGATCGCCCCCTGCAGGATGCGCGATGACTCGGCGAAGCGTTCCCGTATCTCGGGCGAGACATCGGGCAAGGCGCCGAAGATGGCCTCGCAGGCGATTTTCAGGCTCGAAAGGTCCTGGGCCACGTTGTCGTGCAGTTCCCTGGCGATGCGCGCACGCTCCCTCTCCTGGGCGTTTATGATCTCCCGGGTGAGATGGCGCACGCTTTGTTCCGCGAGCTTCAAATCCGTGACATCCACCGCCGTGCCCAGGGCGCGGACCGGGACACCCGCCTCATCCCGGGAAACCACGCCCCGGACAAGGAGCCAGCGGACGCCGCCGTCCTTGTGCCGCAGCCGGAACTCGCGGCTGACGTCGACGGCGCTTTCACGAAAGGCCTCGCTGGTCAATTCCACGGCCCTGGTCCGATCCTCGGGGAGGACCAGGCCGATCCAGGCCTCGGTCGTATTTCCGATCTCCTCCTCCCGATAGCCCAGTTGGGCCTTCAGGTTCGGGTCGGTATACAGCGTCCCGGTCGCGTAGTCATAGTCCCAGACCCCGAGCTTTGCCGCACGCGTGGCCAGTTCGAACCGTTTCTCGCTCTCGGCCAGTCTGTTCCGGGCACTTTCGATTTCCTGAAGCATCTCCCGGATGGCCGTAGCCAAGTTCGTGATCTCGTCCCGGCCCCGGACACGGATGTCCCGGGAGGCGTTCCTGTCGGCCCTGACGGCCGCGATTTGGGCCCCCAGGCCGGTGATGCGGGATAAAATCCGCCGTTCCACGAGAATGTGCATGGCCAGGCCGAAGGTCAAACCGATGGCCACCAGGGAAATGAAGTTGTAGCGCAGGGTCACCAGGCCCTGATGATGCATGTCCCGGTTGGTCTCGATCTCCAGAAGCAGGCAGGGATCACCGAAAATGTCCCGGATCAGGGCGTACCCCCTGATCACCGTCTCGCTTTCGGGAACGACCTGGTACTGTCCCGTACGCCTGAGGGAGTCGGCCACATCGGCCAAACGCGGGGACAACTCCTTTGAACCGAGCGGAAAGAGTCTTACCCGGAGCTTGACCTGATCCGACAAGTCCGTGATCCACCGCTCGCTGAGAGAACGGGCCATGACCAGGGTCCCCCTGGCGGGACCGGTGCTCGCGCTGGTGAGGATCGGGCTGGCGGCGACCAGCAGCGGTCCCGAGGGCAGCATGACCACCCCCCCCTTCGGGGTATTCTCGGAGCGCAGAAACAGCGGGGAATCCAGGGAGATTCGCGGTGTGGCCGGCGAGGCGGCGTCCACGGCGATCCATTCCCGGTCCCGGACCTTGCCCGTGACCAGCCGGCCTTCCTCGTCGTAGTAAAGAATCATGTCCAGGCGGAGGTTGTCCAGGCTTTGGACGGACAGATTCTCCTCGACATAGGTCGGGTCCAGGGTCTGGATGAAGTCGTAGGTCGCATCCCAGGCCGACCAGTCCGTGCTGGTGGTTTCCAGTCCGCGCAATTCCCCTTTCAAGGCGTTCTCGGCCCGGCCGACATCCTCAAGGACCTGATGTTTCTCCAGAACCGAGAAGCTCGAAAGGATGTTGTACTGGGTAATGGCGTACAACATGGTGAAAAGAGCGGTGAAGGTCCCCAGGATGATGCACAGGGTGGTCTTGCGCAGGGTCACGGGCCACCCCCGGGGAAATCATCCGGCATGGCCGCGACAAAACGGGCGGTGAATTCGAGGCGCAGGGCAGGGCCTTCGGCCATCGGGCCGCGGCAGGAATTGCCCGTGCACAAAAAGAGCACCTTCATCATGGGCGCGTCGTCCTTTGAAACGCCCTTGTGATCACGCGCATCCGGGCGGGATGATCCAATCCTACGTCAAGACGGGGAAAAAGGTAAGAGTTCCAACGAAAAATACGCCTCCGAGGTTCAAAAAACCTCAAGGGTGTCCCACCTCCTGGGCCAGCCGTTGATCTGGAGGTGCGGCACGCCGTCGGGCCGGCCGCGCAGGTAGGCCACTTTGTTGCGCAATAGCCTCCAGCGCAGGGAAAGGTCCACCGCTACGGACTTTGCCTCCCCGGACCGGGTCAGGGCGTCGGGGAGGGACAATCCGGAGTGCATCCCCTCCAGGGTGCGGGCGATGAGCTGGATATCCTCCTCGGACCCGGCGATGGGGAAAAACCCTATAAACGGTTTGCCCAGGCGGGACATGGCCGCCACGGCGTCCCGACAGGCCGGGCAGGTCGGCGAAAAATACAGCCGCACGGCGGCGGTTTCCGGACCGGCGGCGGGCCAGGGGGTCGCAAGTTCCTGGGCCGCGGCGAACAGATTCGGGGTCAGGGCCAGA
Organism: Thermodesulfobacteriota bacterium; assembly: GCA_049324675.1. Lineage (GTDB taxonomy): Bacteria > Desulfobacterota > Desulfovibrionia > Desulfovibrionales > Desulfovibrionaceae > Desulfolutivibrio. The sequence goes on along the minus strand of JBMONM010000208.1, from coordinate 30,990 downwards.
AACCAGGCCAGGACCACGCCCCGGACCATCCGGCCCGAAGCCGTAAACGGCCGCGCGGCGGCCAAAAGAACCAGAAAAAACAGCCCGCCGGCCGCAAGGCACGTCAGACAGGGGGCGGTCAGGGCCATGATCGCGAAAAAGACGACATCGGCGGCCAGGCAGGCAAGGGCCGCGAGCCTGGTCCAGGCGGTCCGGCCCAGAAGTCCGAGGGCGAAAAGCCCGGCAAAGGCCCCGGCCCCCCACCACCACAGGGACAGGCCGAAAACGGTCGTGCCCTCGTGCAGGGCGCATCCCTGCGTGAGGCACATTTCCTCGCCATAGCCCAGGGCCTGGGTCACGCACAAAAGCACCCCGGCCAGGGCGGCCAAGGGCACGCCGAACCGTCCGGAATCCCCTGTTTTCGTCTGGTGTTCCATGCCAGGCACGCCTTGCCTCCGTAACCAATCGCCGCGCTCCATACTGCCGGGCGCGTTCTGGAAAAATCACCTCATCGTGTCGGATCGGCCAGCATGGCCTCGACGATCGCGGCGGCGGCGACCACCAGGGGGGCGCATACGGACACGAACAGATTGTCCCTGACGGCCACCGCATGGCCCTCGGGCGTGGACGGATCGCAGCCGATGAGTTCCCGGCAGCGCACAGAGCCGTGGGCGGCGCGAAAGGCCTCGAAAAACCTGCCGGCCAGGGCGTACGTCGCCTTTTTTTCCGGGCTCTTGTCCGGTCCGCCTCCGCCATACGCCAATCCCAGGGCCATGACCGCCCCGGAAACCGCCCCGCAGGTCTCGCCCATGGACTGACCCACGCCGAACCCCGTGGCCAGGCGCACGGCCGCGTCGCGGTCCAGGCCAAGCCGCGGGGCGAAGGCCGCGAAAACGGCCTGGGCGCAGTTGTGGCCATCGGCGAACAGGGCCAGGGCCTCGCGGCCGGCCATCCCCTTCTTGTCCTCGTCGATCATGCGCCCTGCCTCCCGGAATGAGCCGCAGCCGGCGGGCAACGCCGCCCCCGCGCCATAAAAAGGCCGGGGCGAACCCCGGCCAGAAGGTATCAAAAGGCCGTCCGGCGTCAATAACTCCCATGATCGTCCGGCACCCGGCCTACCATTCCCCGCGCTCCCTCGCGCCCTGGGCCTCGTCCGGCCCGAACCGGCGCACGAATTCCCTTACGGCCTCCTCGATGCGGTCGCGGATGCGCCGCACTCCGGCCAATACCTGTTCGGGCTCCCCCTCAAGCGCGGACGGGTCCTCGAACGGCCAGTGTTCCCGGTGCACCACCCCGGGGAAGATCGGACACTGCTTTTCGCTGGATTCGTCGCATACGGTGATCACGTATTCAAAGAGCCGCCCCTGGCGGAACAGGTCGAAGGCGCTCCGGGTCGTGGCCCCGGAAAGGTCGATGCCTTTTTCGGCCATGACCGTGACGACCAAGGGATTGACGCTCGTGGGCGAAAGCCCGGCGCTCTCCACGGCAAATGCCCCCCCTCCGATATGCCTCAGGAATGCCTCGGCCATCTGGCTTCTGGCCGAATTGTGCACGCAGATGAAAAGCACGGTCTTTTTTTTCATATCCGCCTCCAGGATGGGTGACGCCGCGACCTTATGAACCCAGACCACACGTTTGCACGAGCTTCCCACATTAACGTGACGATCAGGCGACGACTCTCGTCCCCTCCCTCAGCAGCAGGAAGCCCGGGCCTTACCCCGGAGCCAGACCTGGAGGATGTAGGCAGCGCAGCCCACGCCCGGGGTCACGCCCACGGCCCCGGAGGGACAGTTGATGACGCAGGCCCCGCATTCCAAGCACCCGTCCCGGTCCACCAGGGCCGCCCGTCCGCCGTCCATGGCCAGCACCCCGCGCGGACACACCTGCACGCACAGGCCGCAGCCCACACACCTTTCCCGGTCCAGGGCGATGGTGGACACCCCGTCAAGATACCGCATCCCGCGCATCCCCCCTCCTCGTTTCACAAAAAGGCGGCCGCGACCCAGGCCACGGTCGCCGCCACAAGCCCCAGGGCCTGAAGGGGTATGGCCCGCCGCATCTCGCGTTCCACCCCGGAAGGCGAGGTGAACGGCGTGGAGCCGGTGAATCCCATGGCCAGCCAGGAGCCCAGGCCGGCTGAGGTCAGGACCAGGGCGGCGCCACCGACCGGCCCCGTGAGGCCCGGTGAGAGGACTTCCACTGCCCAGGCCAGTCCCCCCCCGGCCGCCAGCCCGACCACTCCGCCCTTGACCGCAAACGCCCGGCCCGGAATCCACGGCAATAACACCGGGACCGCGACAGCGCCGCCCAGGGTTCCCGCCGCCACGGCGGCCGCGAGCCAGACCCCGCGCCGCCAGGCGGCGGACAGGGAAAAAAACCCGGCCCGATTCCGGACAACGCCAAGGCCGCCAGAATCGCCCACCACAACCATTTCCGGGCCAGGTACAACTCGACGGGGATCAGCACCATGCGCTCGGCCAGGGTGAAGGTCACCCGGCGCATGTGCGGCGCGGCCCGCTCCCCCTCCCGCACAAAGGCCGGCAGGTCGGCCGCCCGGACCGGACCGAAGACCGCCGTGAACCCGCACAGACGCCGCACCTCTCGGGCATCGAGACCGGGGGCCGCGAGTTGGGGAACGATGAGCCGGCGGTGGGTCACAACCCGGGCAAGCCCCGTGGCCTCGACCTGACGCGCCGTCTCCCGGGCCGAGAAAGTCCCCTTCCCGGCCGCGCACCACACATTGACGCCCCGGGTGTCCAGGACCAGGATCCAGGCGTCGAGACCGCCGAGTTCCCGACGCAGGGCGTCGAAGGAAAGCTTGTAGTCCGCCGTGGCCACGACCGGGGAATCCGCCCCGGGCCGGCCGACGGCGTACAGGCCAGGGGCCACCCGATAGCCGTCCCGGGCGTATCCCACCCTGGCCCCCACGGTTCCCCACACGTCCCGACGGTCCAGCACCGTCCTGACCACGGGGACCGGACCGGCCGGCGTGGACAGGAAGGTCTCGACGAATGGACACAGTTCGTATCCGGGCCGGGCGAAAGGGCCGGCCGGAGGAAGCTGCCGGCCGCAGCAGCAGGGTTTGTCGGATCTCTCCGATATGTCCGACACTCGGGACGAATCGCACGCCGCATGCCCGGCTCCATCGGCTGGGGCCGGACAGCACGCGGCGTCCAGACCGGAGCACCGGCATCCAGGCCCGGCATCCAGGCCCCCCTCCGGCCGGCTGGAGCACCCGGCATCGTCCCGACCTCCCAGCCTTGCGGGCATGGTCACAAGTCCTCCCCGGGACATGGCCTCTGCGGACCGTCCCCTCCTCCCGGACACAAGGCTCCGACCAGAGTTTTGAACCGGGTCAGCCCCTCGCGGTCGATGCAGTAGCAGGTGCTCGGACCGTCCACCTCACCCCGCACCAGCCCGGCCCGCTTGAGTTTGCGCAGGTGTTCGCTGACTGTGGACTGGGCCAGGGACAACACCTCCACGATACGCCCGCACACGCAACCTTCAATTGAATCGAGGTGTCGCAGGATGGCGACCCGGGCCGGATGGGCAAGGGCCTTGCAGGCCAGGGCCAGTTCCTCGTCCACGGGATCTGGAAATATGCTTTTGTCACCATTCATCGTAAATCGACGATTAACGATGAATGGCCCCGGTGTCAAGTTCCCGGGACGCGGTATGACAAAGACGGGAAACGGTGCTATTTGATCGGCTCGACCAGAATATGGTCGGCCTCGTTGTTGCGCAGGGTCAGCGTGAATTCCTTGATGCGCAGGGCCACGGGGTCCTTCAGGGGAGCCCGGCCGATGACCATGATCTCGGTCCCCGGAACCAGCCCCATATCCCGCAGACGCCGGCCGAGCTCGCCCGTGGCCTCGATGCTCCGGATGCGCGCCGTCTGTCCCACCCGCAAACGGCGCAGGCCGATGACTTCTCCGCTGCCTTTTTCCATGCCGTCTCCTTTTCGGAAATGGCGACATGTAGCGCGGGGCGTGGTGGCGGTCAAACCGAAAACGGTCCCAGCCCCACATGTCGCACCGGCTCGGGAGACCGAAAAAACCCCTCCGGGCGGGCGTGGACCATCCCGGAGGGGCACAAGGGGTGCGGGGGAAATTCGATGCGAGTAAGTTCGAACTCAGGCGGCAATGAAGCGATCGGACTCGAAATCAACGGCCCGGGCAAGGATTTTTCCGGCCAGCCCCTGCCCCAGGGTCAGACGCGAACCGCGCACCTTGAGGTAACACGGGCCGCCGCAACCGGAGCAGATCTCGACCACGGTCCCGGGGGTCAGCCCCATGGCGCACAACCGTCCCCGGGCGCGGGAACATTCGCACAACTGTTCGATGCGAACCCGGGTCCCGGCCGGAAACTGGCTCAACGGTCCATAGGGGGCCATGCGGTCTCTCCTTTCGCTGCTGATGGAAAATAGCCCCGTTGAAAATGATTGTCAAGGTCCTCGTCACACTCACGTCCTTTTTCTTTCACGACCCCTCCGACGCTGCCCGGGACGGGGATCGACGGCCGGTCCGCGGTTGCCTTTTCGCCGGACCACGGATACAAGACCGGAATCCTCAGGGCGGGGTGGAAGTCCCCACCGGCGGTATCCCGGCACGTCCGGGGAGCCCGCGAGCGCCCCTCGCATGGCGAGGGGGTCAGCAGACCCGGTGAAAGGCCGGGGCCGACGGTCACAGTCCGGATGGAAGAGGAGACGATGCGCGGACCGTGCGCCGCGCGCCTCCCGAAGCGGTCTTTTTCCGGGGCCCGCGCCGGGCGCGATGTCGCGTGCCCGGTCCGCCTCTTCGGACGATCGCCCGGGATCGTCTTTCCGTACGCCCTGATTCTGGTCATCCTTACCCAAGGAGCGCTGCCATGAATCAGTCGAAGGTGCGTCCCCAGTCATCATCCTTCCGCAACGTCGAACAGGCCCTTGCGGCCCTGCGCCGGGGGCGCGGGGTCCTGGTTGTGGACGACGAGGACCGCGAAAACGAGGGCGACCTCATCTTCGCGGCCCAAACCCTGACCCGCGACCAGATGGCCATGCTCATCCGGGAGTGCAGCGGCATCGTGTGCCTGTGCCTGACGGACGAGAAGGCCGATGCATTGGATCTGCCGCCCATGGTGGAGAAAAACACCTGCCGGAACGGCACGGCGTTCACCGTAAGCATCGAGGCCGCGCGCGGGGTGGGCACCGGGGTCTCGGCCGAGGACCGGCTGACCACGGTCAGGACGGCCACGGCCCCCGACGCCAGGCCCTCGGACCTGGCCCGGCCGGGACACGTCTTTCCGCTTCGGGCCAAACCCGGCGGAGTTCTCGAACGCCGGGGGCACACCGAGGCCACGGTGGACCTGGCCCGGCTGGCCGGCTTCGACCCCTGCGGGGTCTTGTGCGAACTGACCAACCCCGACGGCACCATGGCCCGGATGCCGGAGCTCCTGTCCTTCTCCAGGCAAAACGACTTCCCGATCCTGAGTGTGGAGGACCTGGCCCGCTACCGCCTGGCGCGGGAGGCCTGACCCCCCAGACACCCGAAAAAAAGCCCCGGGCAGCGCGTCCGGGGCTTTTTTTTCGCGGAAATCCCGCCCTATTCCGGGATGTCCGGGCAGGCCTTGAGGGCCTCGGCGATGTCCTTTTCGGGATATTCGTAGTTGGTCAGCCTGCCGGCGAGATAGGCGTCGTAGGAGGCCAGATCGAGCAGGCCGTGGCCGGAATAGAGGAAAACCACCACCTCGCCCGGTTTGGCCCGCTTGGCCGTCTCGATGGCCCCCTTGATGGCGTGGGAGGTCTCGGGCGCGGGCAAAAAGCCCTCGGTACGCAGGAAGAGCCTGGCCGCGTCGAAGCATTCGACCTGGTGGTAGGCCTCGGCGTCTACCAGGCCCTCGGCCACCAGGTTGCACAGAAGGGGCGCGTCGCCATGGTAGCGCAGGCCGCCGGCATGAATGGGCGCGGGCATGAAGGAATGCCCCAGGGTGTGCATCTTGATCAGGGGCGTGAGCCTGGCCACGTCGCCGTAGTCGTAGCGGTAGGCCCCCCGGGTCAGGGTGGGACAGGCCTTGGGTTCCACGGCGATGAACCGGATATCCTCCCCGGCCAGCCGGCGAGGCAAAAACGGCAGGAAAAGCCCGGCGAAGTTGCTGCCGCCGCCCACGCAGCCCACGAGGTAATCGGGCTTCTCGCCGATCATGGCCAACTGCTTTTCCGTCTCCAGGCCGCAGATGGTCTGATGCAGCAGCACGTGGTTGAGCACGCTGCCCAGGGAATACTTGGTGTCGTCATGGGTGGCCGCGTCCTCCACGGCCTCGGAAATGGCCAGGCCGAGGCTTCCGGCGCATTCCGGGTCCCGGGCGAGCATGTCCCGGCCGGTGCGGGTCCTGTCCGAGGGCGAGGCGAAGATCTCGCCGCCGTAGGCCTGGATCAGGCTGCGCCGGTAGGGTTTCTGGTTGTAGCTGACCTTGACCATGTACACGGTGCACGACAGTCCGAACATGCCGCAGGCGAACGACAGGGCCGTGCCCCACTGGCCGGCGCCGGTCTCGGTGGCGATGCGCCTTACGCCCTCGACCTTGTTGTAGTAGACCTGGGGCACGGCGGTGTTGGGCTTGTGGGACCCGGCCGGGGACACGGACTCGTTTTTGTAATAGATGCGGCATGTGACCCCCAGGGCCTCTTCCAGGCGCCTGGCCCGGACAAGCGGGGTCGGCCGGTACAGCCGATAGACGTCCAGGACCGGTTCGGGGATGTCGATCCACCGGTTCGGGGACAGTTCCTGCTCGATGACCGCCTTGGGGAAGATCGGTTCGAGCTGGTCCGGGGTGATGGGCTTCCGGGTCTGGGGGTCCAGGGGCGGGGCCAGGGGGGTCGGCAGGTCGGGCAAGGCGTTGTACCACTTTGTGGGCATGTCTTTTTCCGGAAGAATGATCTTCATCTCCATGTCACGTCTCCCCGTTATGGTTCTTGCGTCCAACGGTCGATCCGGCCCGCCCGGACGAAATCGCGCCTCACATGAGGTTTTTGCCGGATCGGATTGACACGAACGATGCCGGCTGTCAATTTTCCCCGGAATCGCACGCAAAGCCGACACAGGAGCCCGGGAAATGACACGAACGCTGGCCTGTCTCCCCCTGGTCATGATCGTCCTGGCCACGAACGCCCTGGCCTCGGTGGAGGTCCGTTCGGTCGGGGACGTCCGGATCTACGGCATCTTTTTCCAAAACCGCAACTTCACGAGCTGGAACGCCGACGGGACCGCCACCGAGGATACCCTCCAAATCTACCAGCGCCTGCGCGTGCGCACCGATTTCACGGCCAACGAGGCCCTGAAGTTCCGCCTGGGAGTCATGGTCAACGACACGGCCTGGGGCAACGGCACCTATACGGCCGACGCCCCCACGGTCAGCCTCCAGGTCTATCAGGCCTATCTCCAGTTCTTCTGGCCGGACACGGAGGTGGAATTCACCATCGGCCTGCAGCCCGTCTCCCTGCCCCAGGCCCCGCTTTTCTACGACAGCGTGGTCATGGCCTCCAAAAACGAGACCAAAAGCGCGGCGGCCATGATCGTCACCGCGCCGGTCATCGCCGACACCCTGGAGGTGAACCTGGGCTTCACCCGGCGTCTTGACACCAACGGCCAGTTCGACACCGCCACCACCCAGCGCGACGACGAACTGGATCTGTTCTTTCTGACGGCGCCCCTGTCCCTGGACGGCATCACCGTCACCCCGTGGGGCATGGCCGGGGTCGTCGGCGCGGACGCCGGCCTTCCGTCCTCGCTCCAGTCCACCCTTTTGTCCGGCGGCTCCTTCATCTATCCCCGGGGATTCCACAACAACCAGAACCTCGCCCTGTGGGGGGGCGCGTCCGTGATCATCGACGCCCTGGACCCCGTCATCATCCAGGCCGACGCCATCTACGGCCAGGCGGGCATGACCGACGCCGGGCGCAACCTCCGCCGGGGCACGTTCTTCGATCTGGGCATGCAATATTCCGGACTGTCGTTTCTGACCCCGAAGCTCGGCCTGTGGTGGGCCAGCGGCGAAGACGGCAGCCTGACCAACGGCAGCGAGCGCATTCCCATGATCTCCACCAACTTCGGCATGGGGAACTCCTTTCTTTTCGCCTGCAACCAGGACTTCACCAACGACAACCTGGGCGTCGACCCCTCCGGTTCCATGGGCGCGACCCTGGCCTTCGAGAACATCTCGCTTGTGGAAAAGATGAGCCATCTTTTGAGCCTGACGGCCATGACCGGCACCAGTTCGGCCAAGGGCATGGCCCTGGCCGTGGGGGCCTCGGGCGGCAACGGCCGGTACGTGACCATGGGCAAGAACCTGGCCCAGGGGGAATGGCTTCTGGGCGTCGAGTTCGAAACCAAGTACATGGTGTACCAGAATCTGGCCCTTATCCTGGAAACGGGCTGGGCCACTCTCTCCGGGGCCAAGTCCGGGGTCTGGAACACCCCCAGGCGGTTCACCGGAATGGTCAACGACGCCTGGAAGGCCTCCCTGGGCTTCAAATACACCTTCTGACGCCATGAAAAAACGGGCGGCCCGGAAACCCGGGCCGCCCGCATCGTTCACAGGTCCTTGCGATTCGGCAATCAGACGGGAAAACTAGCCCATACGCGTCACATTGACGGCCTTCTTGCCCTTTTCCCCGTCGACGATCTCAAAAGAAACCCTCTCACCCTCGGCCAACGTCTTGAAACCAGCTCCTTGAATGTCCTTGTAATGAACGAACACGTCATCACCGTCATGCTGCTGAATGAAACCAAAGCCCTTCTTTTCGTTGAACCACTTCACCACGCCCTCAACACTCATACCCGATTCTCCTTGTGAAAAAACACACGTTCAAACCATCGCGTCGGACCCTGAATTCCGGCTTTATAGTGTTTTTCGACCTGTTGGCAACATGATTTTTCGAAAATCTCCCTCTCGCGCCACGGTCCGGACAAGCCCGCGACGCCCCGCGGCCTGCCTCGGGCTCTTTTGAAAATCCCTTTTCTTCGCCTCTCCAACCTGCTAAGCGCTCCGTGATGCACATGGTGAATTTTTCAGACAGGCCTCCGTGCGCGGCCTTTCCTCCGCACCTTTCCGCCTTCCGGATTCATGACGGCATTCCCGGCACCACTTATGCCGGTTTCACCGGAAGCCCCCCAGGGGCGCCCCGACCCCGCTAAGCCATCCGCCATTCGAGGTTTGACGCCATGCACCGCATGCTTCCCATCGTTCTGATCTGTTGCTCTCTGTGCCTGCCCCTGGGCTGCACCCCAAAGCAACCGTCCACACCCCTCAAGCCGGCCTCGGCCCGCACCCTTCCGGCCTCCAAGGCCCCCTCGGGCTTTTCCGGCATTCCCTGGGGCGCGCCGTCCGCCGCCCTCCGGGATTCCACCCCCGAATCGGCAATCCCCGAACTGCGCACCACCACCTATATCCGCAACGACGCCCCGAACATCTTCTCCGGACGCACCGTGTCCCGCATCCTCTACGAATTCTACGAAGACGCCTTCTACCATGTCTGGATCGATTTCGATGGTCCGGACACCTTCCTGGCCGTGCTCGGCGATCTGCGCAAGACCTACGGCCCGCCCACCGAAACCGTGCCCGAGAAGCACTACAACGCCTGGACCGTGGGCGACGTGAACATCTACTGCGTGTACCACACCGAGGACGGGACCGGGGACGCCAGCTTCTGGTACCAGCCCATCTACGTAAAAAAGGAAGAGCTCGTGAAACACTACAAGCGGGCCATGAACCAGGGCGGGGCGAATCCCCGATAATCGCCGGTCCGACTCCATCTCCCCGGACCGCCCATGCGGACATAAAAACCGGCCGGGGCGTCTTCGCGCCCCGGCCGGTCGTGTCTTACCGTTGCGCCCCCGGGCGGCTCTACGCGAACGCCAGTCCCCCGTCGCGCTCGTCCACGGTCACGGTCCGGCCGTCCTCGATCTCCCCGGCGATGAGCGCCTTGGCCAGGGGCGTCTCCACATGGGCCTGGAGATAGCGCTTCAGGGGCCTGGCCCCGAACACCGGATCGTAGGCCGCATCGGCGATATGCGCCTTGGCCGCGTCGGTCAGGACCAGCGTGATCTTGCGGTCCGTGAGCCTGGCCCGCAGCCCGGACATGAGAAGCTCGATGATCATGCCGATCTGGTCCTTTAAAAGCGGCTTGAACAGCACGATCTCGTCCACACGGTTGAGGAACTCCGGCCGGAAATGGCCCCGCAGCACCTCCATGACCCGCTGCGGGACCCCGGGTTCGAATTCCCCGTCCGGACGGATGCCGTCGAGCATGATGGGCGATCCCAGGTTCGAGGTCATGATGATGATGGTGTTCTTGAAATCCACGGTGCGGCCGTGGGAATCGGTCAGCCGGCCGTCGTCGAGGATCTGCAGAAGCACGTTGAACACGTCGCCGTGGGCCTTCTCGATCTCGTCGAAGAGCACCACGCTGTAGGGCTTGCGGCGCACGGCCTCGGTAAGTTGCCCCCCCTCGTCGTAGCCGATGTACCCCGGGGGCGCGCCGATGAGCCTGGCCACGGTGTGCCGCTCCATGTACTCGGACATATCCAGGCGGACCATGTTGTCCTCGGTGTCGAAGAGCGCGGCGGCCAGGGTCTTGCACAACTCGGTCTTGCCCACGCCCGTGGGCCCCAGGAAGATGAACGAGCCGATGGGCCGGGCCGGGTCCTTGAGCCCCGCCCGGGCCCGCAGCACCGCGTCGGCCACGGCCGTGACCGCCTCCTCCTGGCCCACCACCCGCTCGTGAAGCTTTTCCCCGAGCCGCAGGAGCTTTTCCCGCTCGCTCTCAAGGAGCCTGGTCAGCGGGATGCCGGTCCAGCGGGCGATGACCATGGCCACGTCGTTGGGGCCGACCTCCTCGCGGATCATGCGCACCCCGCCGGCCTGGGCCCCGATGCGTTCCTCGCGCTCGGCAAGCTCCCGTTCGAGCCCGGCCAGGGTGGAATATTTGAGTTCCGCGGCCCGGTTGAGGTCATAGTCGCGCTCGGCCTCCTCGATCAGAAGCCGGGTGCGCTCGATTTCCTCCTTGATGCGCCGAAGCTCCTCCACCGCGCCCTTCTCCCGGTCCCACTGGGCCAGGGACGCGGCCTGGGAGTCCTTGAGGTCCGCCAACTCCCTCTCCAGCTTGTCCAGCCGCTCCTTGGAGGCCTTGTCCGTCTCCTTGCGAAGCGCCTCGCGCTCGATCTCCAGGCGCATGATCTCCCGGTTGGCCTGGTCCAGTTCGGCGGGCAACGAATCGATCTCGGTGCGGATCATGGCCGCGGCCTCGTCGATGAGGTCGATGGCCTTGTCCGGGAGCTGCCGGTCCGGCAGGTAGCGGTTGGAGAGCACGGCCGCCTCCACCAGGGAAGAGTCGCTGATGCGCACGCCGTGGTGCACCTCGAAGCGTTCCTTGAGGCCGCGCAGGATGGAAATGGTGTCCTCGACGCTGGGCTCGTCCACCACAACGGGCTGGAAGCGCCGCTCCAGGGCCGGGTCCTTCTCGATGTACTTGCGGTACTCGTCGAGGGTCGTGGCCCCGATGCAGTGCAGTTCGCCCCGGGCCAGCATGGGTTTGAGGAGGTTGCCGGCATCCATGGAGCCCTCGGTCTTGCCCGCGCCGACAATGGTGTGCAGTTCGTCGATGAAAAGCAGGATGCGCCCTTCCGACTGCTGCACCTCCTTGAGCACGGCCTTGAGGCGTTCCTCGAATTCCCCGCGGTACTTGGCCCCGGCGATCAGCGCGCCCATGTCCAGGGCGTAGACGGTCTTGTCTTTCAGGCCCTCGGGCACGTCCTTTTTCACGATGCGCCCGGCCAGGCCCTCGACGATGGCTGTCTTGCCAACGCCGGCCTCGCCGATAAGCACGGGATTGTTCTTGGTGCGCCGCGACAGGATGCGGATGACCCGGCGGATCTCCTCGTCGCGGCCGATGACCGGATCGAGCTTGCCCTTCTTGGCCTCCTCCACCAGGTCCCGGCCGTACTTCGCCAGGGCCTCGTAGGTGGCCTCGGGATCGGCCGAGGTCACCCGCTGGCCGCCGCGCACCTGGGTCAGGGCGGCGAGTATCTTGTTCTTGTCCACGCCGAATGTGGCGTTGACCCGGCCGATGATCGAGCCCGGGGGCTCGTCCAGAAGGGCCAGGAAGATATGCTCGACGCTGACGTATTCGTCCTTGAGATTTTTGGCCAGGTCCTGGGCCCGCACCAGGACCTCGTTCAAGCGCGGGGTGACGTAGATGGACCCGGGCTGGGACCCGGGTCCGCTGACCCGGGGCAGGCGCGAGAGTTCCCGCTCCAGTTCCGTGGTGTAGGACCCGACGTCGTAGCCGGCCTTTTCCAGGAGGCTGGGCACGAGACCCTGCTCCTGGCGCAACAGGGCGTCGAGCAGGTGCTCGGCGTCCACCTGCTGATGCCCCAGACGCACGGCCACGGCCTGGGCCTCGGAAAGGGCCTGCTGGGACTTCTGGGTAAACGCGTTCATATCCATAGGGCGATCGCTCCTTTACGAAAGAGTTTTCAGGCCCGGCGGGGTCGAGGGATATCCCCCGGATCACAACAGGCGGTTGAGTTCCCGGACCTTGTTCTCCAGATATTCGATGCGCTCGAGCAGATCGACGATGATGCTCGCGCCCACGAGGGGCAGCTCGAAATCGCGCACGATGCGGTCGAGCTTGCGCAACCGGTAGACGTCCCCGGGCCGGAAGAGGAAGGTTTCCCCCTTCGTGACCACCGGGGAAATCCACCCCAGGTCGATGAGTTCCCCCAGGGTGGAGGGATGCAGTCCCGTCAGTTCGATGACCTCGGTCCAGGTGATATGCCCGGACCGGACGGGCACCTCGGCGTGGATGACCTGTTTTATCTCCATGATCGGCTCCCGGGAGTCCTAGTAGGTTCTCGGCGCGAAGGCCGATGTCCGGGCCAGCTTTTCCCACAGTTCGCGTTCCTCGGCCGACAGGGACGCCGGGACCTGGATCATGATCCGCACCAACTGGTCGGCGCGGGTCTTCCCGCCAAGGCCCTTGCCGGGAATCCGAAGCTTCTTGCCGCTGCCGATGCCCGCGGGCACGCTTATGTCCACATGGCCGTCCAGGGTGGGGACGCGCACCGTGGCCCCCAGCGCCGCCTCCCATGGGGCCAGCGGCAGGTCCAGGACCACGTTCTGGTCCTCGAGCTTGAAAAGGGCGTGGGGCAGGATGCGGACCTTGAGGTACAGGTCGCCGGGACGCCCACCGCCCATGCCCGGATTGCCCTGGCCGGACAGGCGGATCTTGGCGCCCTCGCGCACCCCGGCCGGGATGGTGACGCTCAGGGTCTTGGTCTGCATGGCCGGCGAGCCGTCGGGACGGATGGTCTGCTCCTGGAGGCTGACGACCTTGGCCCCGCCCCGGTAGGCCTCTTCCAGGGTCAGATCCAGGGTGGCCTGGGCGTCCTGGCCGCGCGTGGGCCCCCGCGAGAAGCCGCCGAAACCGCCGCCGGGAAATCCGGAGGCGTCACGGAACCGGGCTCCGCCTCCCCCGCCGCCGAACAGAGTCTCGAAAAAGTCGCTGAAGTTGCCGGCGTCGAAGCGCTGACCCGGTCCGCCGCCCGCCCCGCCGAAATGGAAACGGACGTTCTCGAATCCGGGAGGCGGCTGGAAGTTCTGGCCTTCCTTCCAGTTGGGGCCCAGGGAATCGTAGAGCTTGCGCTTCTCGGGGTCTTTCAGGACCTCGTAGGCCTCGTTGATTTCCTTGAACCTCTTTTCGGCCTCGGGATCATTGGGGTTGAGATCGGGGTGGTGCTTGCGGGCGAGCTTCTTGAAGGCCTTGGACAGCTCGTCCTGGGAGGCGGTCTTGGCGACCCCGAGCAGTTTGTAATAATCCTTGTATTCCACGCTCATGGCGACTGGTTCTCCCCTTTTGTCGGCCCTGCGCCCAGACAAGTTTACATAATAAGTCGATTCGAAATTCCGTCAACCATTCCGGGCAATTCTGCGTCCGGGAAAAAGCCCGCGCCAGCCGCAGGCCCGGCCGGACGGACCTTCGCAGTCCATCCGACCCTATACCAGGGGACGGGCGAAGGCCAGACTCGCGGCGTTGCCAAGTCCCGGGGTTCCTTGTAGCCTTTCGGGCATGGCGAACCAGAAGATACGCGGCCTCGACGGCCTCAAATCGATAAAAATCCAGAAGAAAAAACCGGAGCCGGCCAAGGCTCCGCCACGACCGGACCCGGAGCCGGCCGCCGGCGACGGAACCGACGAACAGCTGTTCACCCGGGCCATGGCCGGGGTGCGGGCCATGGACGGCATGGTCCGGGGGCGGGAGGTGGCCGCGAAGCCCGCCCCGGAGCCCCGTCCGCCCCGTACCGACGCAGAGGCCGAGGGCCGCAACGCCCTGCTCGATCTGGTGGCCGGCAAGGTGGAGTTCGAGTTGTCCTTTGGCGACGAATATATGCAGGGATTCGTCAAGGACATCGACCAGAAGGTCTTTCGGCAGCTTCGGGCCGGCCAGTTTTCGCCCGAGGCCCACCTGGACCTGCACGGGCAGAACGCCGAACAGGCCCAGCTTGCCCTGCTGCACTTCGTGCGCGAAAACTACCTGGCCGGGAAACGCTGTCTGCTGGTGATCCCCGGGCGCGGGGCCAACTCGCCCGGCGGACTTCCCGTTCTCAAGGAAGAGCTCAAGACCTGGCTCACCCGCGACCCGTTGAAAAGGGTGGTCCTGGCCTTTGTCACGGCCCTGCCCCGGCACGGCGGGGCGGGCGCGTTGTACGTGCTTTTGCGCAAGTTCAAGAAAACCAGGGGCAAGGTACGCTGGGAGAACTTCTGGGACAGCCTGGAATAGTCCGCTCAAACGTCGGAATCGGCGGCCGTGGAGGATACCGAGGTCTCGATCCGCAGGCCGTACTTCTCGATGCGGGCCAGAAGCGTGGGCCGGGACAGCCCCAGAAGCCGGGCGGCCCGGGTGCGGTTGCCACCGGTCAATCCCAGGGCCTCGGCGATGACCAGGGTCCCGAAACGGTCCATCAGGGTCTCGAACCCCCCGGCCTGCCCCGACGCCCGGGTCAGTTCGGCGCGAATGAACCCGCGCAGGACCGCTTCCACGGACTCCCCGCCGCCGGCATCGGCCGGAACCAGGGCGGCCTCCCCGGCCGCGGCCCGCAGATCGTCCGCGGTGATCGGGCCGCCCCGGTTGAAGATGAGGACCTTTTGCAGGGCATTGGCCAGTTCGCGCACATTCCCCGGCCAGGGATGCGCCATGAGGAACTCCACGGCCTCGGGGGTCAGTCCCGGGTCGGCCACCCCGATCTCCCGGGAAAACCGGCACAGGAAGTGTTTGGCCAGAACCGGGATGTCCTCGCGCCGCTCCCGAAGCGGGGGCAGGCGCATGGTCACGACCTTGAGGCGGTAGTAGAGGTCCTCGCGGAAGTCGCCCTGGGCCACGGCGCGTTCCAGGTCGCGGTTGGTGGCGGCGATGATGCGCACGTCCACGGGGATCGGGCCGGCCCCCCCCAGGCGTTCCACGCGCTTTTCCTGCAGCAGGCGCAAAAGCTTGGCCTGAATGGACACGGGCATGTCCCCGATCTCGTCCAGAAAGACCGTCCCCCGGTCGGCCTGCTCGATCTTGCCCACCTTGCGGCCCGAAGCCCCGGTGAAGGCCCCCTTCTCATAGCCGAACAGTTCGGATTCGAGCAGCGTTTCAGGAATGGCCACGCAGTTGATGACCAAAAAGGGTTTGTCGGCCCGCAGGCTGTATTGGTAGATGGCCCTGGCCACCAGCTCCTTGCCCGTGCCGGACTCTCCCCGGATGAGCACTGTGGCGTCGGTGGGCGCGGCCCGGCCGATGGCCTTGTAGACCTCCTGCATGGCCGGACAGCTGCCCACGATGGCCTCGTCCCCGCCCTCGCCGCCGGCCGGGGCGTCCATCTCCACCTTGGAGCGCATGAAGCGCCCGGCGCTTAGGCCCTTCTCGATGAGTCTGAGGATGTCCGGTATCTCGAAGGGCTTGAGCACATAGTCGAAGGCCCCCATGCGGGTGGCCTCGATGGCCGTGTCCGTGGTGCCGTGGGCGGTCATGATGATCACCGGCAGCCTGGGCTCGATCCCGCGTATCCGGCCGTAAGCCTCAAGGCCGCTCATGCCCGGCATGCGGACGTCCATGACCACCAGATCGGGCAGGCTCTCCCGGACCATGGCCACCCCGGCCTCGCCGGTGGAGGCCGAACGCACCTCGTACCCTTCGGCGGCGAGCAGGCGCTCGAAGCTCTGGCGCAACTGGTGGTCGTCGTCCACGATCAGTATCTGTGCCACGAACCCTCCTCGGCATGCGGAAAGATCAGGGCGAAGGTGGCCCCGCGTCCCTCCGGGGAATGCAGAGTGATCCATCCCCCATGCTCCTCCACGATGCGCTTGGCGATGGCCAATCCCAACCCCGAGCCCTCGCCCTTGGTGGTGAAAAAGGGCTGAAAGACACGGTCCGCGATGACCTCGGGCACGCCCGGCCCGGTGTCGCTGACCCGCACCACCACCACCCGTCCGGCGGGCTCCATGACCCCCTCCTCCTCGCGGATGACGATCCGGCCGCCCTCGACCATGGCCTCGCAGGAATTGAGCACCAGATTGACCAGGGCTTCCTTGAGCTGGTCCGGATCGGCGTTTATGGGCGTTAAGCGTTTGACCCTGTGCACCTCCACCGTGACCCCGTAGGATTCCAGGCGCTGGCGCAAAAGGTTCAGGGTGGTGTCCACCACGTCGGAAAGACTCGTGGGCCGGGCCACCAGCTTGGGAGGCCGGGAGAATTCCAGGAAATTGCGCACGATGGTATCGATGTGCCGGATCTCCTCGGAGATGACCTCGAAATCGTCCTTCTGGGCCGCGTCGAGGGAGAGGGCCCGTTCCAGGGAAAAAAGACGCATCTTGACCGAGGTCAGGGGATTGCGGATGGTATGGGCCACCCCGGCGGCCAGCTTGCCGACCAGGGCCAGTTTTTCCGACTGCATGAGGTGGTCCCGGCTCTCGGCCAGATCCAGACGGGCGCGGTCCACGGCCATTTGCAGGTTGCCCAAACGCCGGGCCAGGCTTCTGACCTCGTTGCCCTCGTCTCCGTCCTTGTCGACGCCGGCTCCGGTCCGGACCAGATGCCGGATGGGATCGAGGACCCGGCGGAAGACCAGATAGGCCAAAACCAGTCCCATGATGGCCACAAGCGGCAGAACGATGAAGACCAGGACCAGGAGCGTATCGGCCTGGTCCTGAAAATCGGCGCGCCTGATGGCGACGTTCTGCCGAAAAACGTCTTTGAGGGCCTGCGACCGGGAAATGGCCTCCTGAAAAAGGCGGGCCAGCCTTCCCTCATGGGCGGGCGGCCCGGCCAAGGCGACCAGGACGTCGTCCCAGGCCGCGCCGACCCCCCCCAGGGCCTCACGGGTGGCTTCGTCGACGGTGGCCGCGGCGGTCTTCGCCAGACACTCCTCCACCCGTTGTTTCCCGGCCACAAGCGCCTGCTCGTCGCGCCTGCCGGCGGATGCGGAACGAAACACCTCGAAGGAAAGGGCCAGCAAGGCGTTTTCCAGGTCCCTGGCCTCGATCAGTCCGGCCAGACCGCTTTCGAGGGTGGAAAGGGAGAGATTCCTGGCCAGGTACCCGTACCACAGGGACAAGACGCCCCCGCCCAGGCTTAGGCCCACGAGGGCCACGAGGGCCAGAACGATCCGGGTCCGGAGGGTGAAACGCCGCGAGGAACGCGGACGGGCGGCATCGGGTCCGGGGACCATGCGGTTTGGTCACCCCTTGTCCGCGGGGATACCACCGCCGGCCGGACGCTCCTCCTCGCCCGCCAGGATGGGGGCGAAATGCAGGGTCACGGTGGTCCCATGCCCCTCCCTGCTGGCCAGGGTCACCTCCCCGCCGAACTCCTCGATCATCTTCTTGATCATGGCCAGTCCAAGGCCGTACCCCCGACCCTTGG
This sequence comes from Thermodesulfobacteriota bacterium, assembly GCA_049324675.1. Lineage (GTDB taxonomy): Bacteria > Desulfobacterota > Desulfovibrionia > Desulfovibrionales > Desulfovibrionaceae > Desulfolutivibrio. Next base: position 13,076 of record JBMONM010000208.1, on the reverse strand, counting down.
TGGTATGGAAGGGGCTGAACACCCTGTCCATCTCGGCCTGGCTCATGCCCCGGCCATGGTCGACCACCTCGATGACCGGGCTGTCCTGCTCCATGCCTGTGCGGATCAGGATATCTCCCCCGCTGGGCATGGCCTCCATGGAGTTCATCAGGATATTGACCAGGCACTGCTTGAGGGTCTCGGATTCGCCCCGTCCGCGGGGGATGTTGGGATCGGGGTTGAGCACGAAACGATATCCCTTGTCCGCGTACCCGATGCGCATGAGATCCACGGTCTCCTCGGCCACACGGTTCAAGTCCACGGGCCCGGACACGGTCTGGGTCTGCCGGGAGAAGCTTAAGATGCTCGAAAGCATATGGTCCAGCCGCTTGGCCTCCTCGGCGATGATCCGCAGCTTCTCGCGCTCCTTCTCGCTCAGGCTTCCGGATTCCAGAAGGGACTTGGTGAACCCGGAAATGGCGAACAGGGGGTTTCGTATCTCATGGGCCAGATACATGGACATCTCACCGATGACCGCCAGCTTCTCGGCCTGCTGCTGATGGCGCTCCCGGTAAGTGCGACGGGTGATGTCCCGGCGCATGACCATGACGTGGGTCATATGCCCGTGGGGATTGAAGATGGGGTAGGAATAGATGCGGAAATACATGAGCCGGCCGTCGGCGTCGACCCGGGTGAACATGGCCTCGGCCTCGCGCCCGGTGGACAGGGTGACGAAGAAGGGGCAGTCCTTGTCCGGGCCGCAACAGAAGGGCCGGCTCTCGTCCAGAGTCTGCACCTGCCAGCAGGGCAGCCCGAGCAGTCCGGCCTTGGGCCTGCCGATGCGCTGGGCCACGTTCTTGTTCAGGTCCACCACGCGGCCCTCCTTGTCCAGGAGGATGATGTCGTCGCGGACCTCGTCGATGATGGCGTTTAAAAGAGCCTTGTGCTGGTCCAGGTCGACCTGGCAGTGGGTGCTGACCTGGAGCATGTTGTGCAGGCCGCACAGGAAGAAGGCCGCGTTGTGGTCGATAAGCGAGACATGGTCGGGGAGCGTGGAACGGATGGCCTTGAGCTTGAAGCGCGACCCGACCAGTTCCACCACCAGATCGATCTCGGGCCGGGCCGCGAGCATTTCCTGAAAGGACGCGTAAACAGGAACCCCGAGGCTTTGCAAAAACTCCCGGCTGGACGTAGCCCCGGGGTCGGCCAGGGCCGCCAGCCGCAGCCCGGGCAAAAAATCCTGATACTGTTCGTTTTTGAGGATATCCAGAATCGACATGAACCCCGGTCCGGTGCCCACGATGCCCACGTGAAACTCCCGGTCGGATGTATCCCACAAACAATAATCGGTATCCTTGTCCGGCTGGCTCATGCGCGTCTCCCGCTCCGTTGCGTCCGTCGCGGAACCTCGGGTCATGTCCTCAATACGATATGGTCTTCGGCGATACTCTTTTGAAAGAATCCTCTTTCCGTCAGGCGCCGGGGCATCGGGAACGCGGCTCCGGCCCGGCCTCCTCGACGGCGCTCCCATTGTGACCAACTTCAGGCCCGACTGGCAAGTCTTCTACCGGCACACCCACAGGACCGCCCCGCTCAGCTCGTGAAAAAGAACATCGCTCACGGAGCCGAAAAAGGCCCGCGAAAGGTTCCCGAAAGGAGCCCGGCCCCGGCCCTGGCCGGTGCGTCCGGCGGCCACGACGGCGAAACGTCCGGCCTCGGCCTCGGCCAAAACGGCCTGGGGCACATTCTCGGCGGCAAGCTCACGGGTGGCGATGCGTTCCCCGGGAATGCCGTGCGCGCCAAGGACCTCGGCGGCCCGCGCGATGATCGCCGCGGAATCGTCCGGGCCACCCGAGCCGGGTCTGCGCACATGGCACAGGGTCACGGCATGTCTGGTCTCGCCCGCCAGCATGGCCCCAACGTGCTCCACAACCCGCAGGGAGGCGTTGGAGCCGTCCACGCAGGCCAGAACCCCGGACCGGGCGTAATCCGGAAAGCGGCAGACCCACAAAGGGAACTCGAAGGATTCGCGCATGATCGCCACCCCGACCCCGCGATCCAGAAAGGCGCTCAGGCCCGCGAAACCGCGTTGGCCGAGGACCACGGCGTCGTAGTCTCCGTATTCGCCCTCCAGGATCAGATATCCGGAACGGGGAAAGGAGCCGAAGACGAATTTCTCCTCGACCCCCGAGGGAGGAAACCCCCGGCGCACAAGGCCGTCCCGCGCCGCCGCCAGGGCGGCGCGGCCCTTGTCCTCGATCCGGCCGGCCTGCTTTTCCAGTTCCGTCTTGGTTTCGTAGGAGAGTTCCTCGGGCCAGACCGCCGGAGGCTGCGGCGCGATATGGAAAAGGGTGACCCGGACCAGATCCTTTGCGTCAAAGAAGTGCTGGATGAAGCCGACCCCGTAAAAAACGTCCGGGTCATCCCCGATGGTCACAAGGAAGTGTTTGCCCATGCGCCATCCCCCGCCTGACCGCCGCCAAGGCGGCCGGGCTTGCGCCTGTTGATGAGACACCCATATAACTTCTCGCAATAGCTCACAATTCTTTTTTTGCCATTTTCGCCGCAATTCCCACCCGACAGCAGACGCGGACACCGCCCGGTCCCGTGTTGACAGACGGCCGCGCGCACGTACAGTGGCAAAAACGCGACCGACAAGGAAGACCCATGTTCAGACGCCTTCGTCCCCCGCGGCTTTGCCTGTCCGCCGTCCCTCTGGCCGGCCTCGTTTGTGTCCCGGCCCTGGCCACGGCCGTTTTCGCCGCCTCCGGCGACCTGCCCCCGGCCGAGGCCCCGGGCATGTTCGGAGGCGGCCTGATAAGCGCGCTTTTTTTCGGCGAGCCTTTCACCGGACCGCGCCTGGCGGACATCGCGGTCATCGGACTGGTGGTGTTCGCCCTTTTCTGGCTTGTGGCCGGACGCCGCGCCTCGCGGACCGGCCCGGACAAATCCGGCCTGCCCAGACCTCCCGTGGCCACGCCCCCCTCTCCCCGTCCGGACCCGGAATCGGAACCCCGGGGGTCCTCCGCAGGGGACCGCCCTTCCGCCGATCCGGCCGGGAACGGCGGGGCCTCCGACCGCGAGCCATCCCTGGCGCGGGTCTATCAGGCGGCCGAAGCGGCCTGGGGCGGACTGCGCTCCACACCCGCATCGGGCAGGCCGGCCCCGGACGGATCGCGGCCGGCCTTTCAAAACCAGGACGAGGAATTTCTGGCCGGGGCCAAGGCGGCCTATGCCCGGATACGCGAGGCCATGGAAAAAGGGGACACGGCCGGGGTGGCGCCCCTTGTCGCGCCGGAATTTCTGGAGGAACTGGGACGGCTGGCCAGGCGACGTTTCGGGGAACCGGGCGGTCCGGCCTCGCAGGTGCTGCTCATCGAGGCCGGCATCGCGGATCGCCGCTCGCAGGGGAACATGACCCTCGTGGACACGCTTTTCGAGGTGCTGGCCAAAAAACCCGGCCAGTCCGAAGACGACCGGACGCGGGAGATATGGACCTTCGCACGCGACGCGTCGCTCCCCGGCTCCATGTGGCGCCTGTCGGGGATCAGGCCCGGGCCTGAAGGGGCATGACCTCCCCGTCGTCGGGATCGTCCTGCTCAAAGCCGGTTCCCGGCTGGCACACGGCCTCGATCCCGGCCAATTGGCCGGGCGAGAGTTCCATGAAGACCAGCCCCATACCGGGCAGCACGCCGGGCTCCCCCCAGGCCCGGGTCCAGCGCACCAGGGCCAAGATCGGGGAGGGATCGGGGAACTCGAGTACCTTGAGGCGCACGAAACGGCATTGGGAATACTCGTCCAGGGTGAAGACGAAGCAGCCGCTTGAGGAGATGTTCAGGATGTTGGCCTTTCGGGCCTCGCGCATGGCCGGATCGTCCTCATGGGCAATAAGGACGTTGAGTTTGACGGGATAGCGCACGGTGCAGCGTTTGCGTTGCGGGCAAAACGTGCCGCAATTGTGCAGAAAGCAGTCCAGATCGTCGAGAAACAGGACGCCCTGGCCGGAGCGATCCACCTTGGCCCGCAGGATCGGATAGGGCTCGCTGGCCCGAAACAGCCGGTCGCGCTCGGACCTGGGCGAACGCATGACCTTCTGGATGTCCAGGACGAGCCCCCGGAACGACGTGGCGGACAGCCGTTCCAGGAACTCGGGAATCGTGGCGGCAATGGCTGCGGGAATGCCCAGGCGGTCCAGTTCCCTGGCGTACAACTCCTTGCGGTCGGACAGAATCAACAGGCCATCGAGAGATTTTGCGGTCATCGACACACTCCTCGTCGCACCGGTTCGTCTCGTTCCCATCTCATGACGCCGCAAGGCGCCCCCGGGCCAGGCCCGGACGGGCGCTATCCTCCCAGCCTGCCGCGCTCAAGGAGCAATTCGGCGATCTGCACGGCGTTTAAGGCCGCGCCCTTCCTGATGTTGTCGGCCACGATCCACAGGTTCAGGCCGTTTTCAATGGTCTTGTCCTCGCGGATGCGGCCCACGAACACCTCGTCCTCGCCCGCGGCCATGATCGGCATGGGATAGAGCTTCTCCGAGGGATTGTCGTACACGGCCACGCCCGGGGCCTGGGACAGGATGGCCCGGACCTGGGCCGGGGTCAGCTTCTCCTCGGTCTCGATGTTCACGGACTCGCTGTGGCCGTAGAACACGGGCACCCGCACCGTGGTGGCCGTGACCCTGATGGACTCGTCGCCCATGATCTTGGCCGTCTCCTTGATCATCTTGATCTCCTCGAAGGTGTAGTCCCCTTCGGAGAAGACATCGATCTGGGGCAGGCAGTTGAAGGCGATCTGGTAGGGATAGACCTTGGCCTCGGGCTCCTGCATGTTGAAAAGCTGCCGCACCTGGGTTTCCAGTTCCGTGACGGCCTTCTGGCCGGTTCCGGACACGGCCTGATACGTGGACACCACGACCCTCTTGATTTTCGCCGCGTCATGCAGGGGCTTCAAGACCACGACCATCTGGATGGTGGAACAGTTGGGATTGGCGATGATGTTCTTGTGCCAGTCCACATCGTCCGGGTTGACCTCGGGCACCACCAGGGGCACCTCGGGGTCCATGCGCCAGGCGCTGGAGTTGTCCACCACCACACATCCGGCCTTGGCCGCGTGGGGGGCGAATTTCTTCGAGGTCGCCCCTCCGGCGGAAAAAAGCGCCAGGTCAATGCCCGCAAACGAGTTTTCGGTCAGTTCCTCGACGGTCAGTTCGCCGCCCTTGAAGGGGACCGTGGTCCCGGCCGACCGGGCCGAGGCCAGGGCCCGCACGGTCGCCGCCGGAAAATCGCGTTGTTCGAGCGTCTTGAGCATCTCCCGGCCCACGGCACCCGTGGCGCCGCACACGGCCACGACCAGATCGTCCCTTCCCATACCATCCTCCATAGCGACAGGTTTTACGGTGCGAAGGACGCCCGCGGCGCCCCGAAAACGGCTGTCCGGCCGTTCACAGGCCAAGACCGCCGACGATCTTCAAGCAGGCCTCGGCCTTGTTCAAGGTGTACAGATGCACCCCGGGCGCGCCGCCGTCGATGAGCCCCCGGGCCTGGGCCGTGGCGTAGGCCACGCCGCGCTCGGCCACGGCGGCGTTGCCCCCGGCGGCGTCGGCCTCCTCCAGGGAGCGCAGATAGTCCGGAGGGATGGAGGCGCCGCAAAAGGACAGCATGCGCTTGACCCCGGCCAGACTGACCACCGGCAGGACCCCGGGCAGCATGGGCACGCCGATGCCCGCCGCCCTGGCCCTGGCCACGAAGTCGAAATAGCGCCGGTTGTCGAAAAAAAGCTGGGTCACGGCGAAATCGCCTCCCGCATCCACCTTGAGCCTGAGGTATTCCAGATCCTTTTCCGGAGACTCGGCCTGGGGATGGACCTCGGGATAGGCGGCGACGCCGATGCACAGCGCGGGATACTCGGCCCGGATGAAGGCCACGAGGTCCGAAGCGTACCGAAACTGCTCGGAATCCGGGACGAAATCCGTCTGCCCGCGCGGGGGGTCGCCGCGAAGGGCCAGCACGTTGTCCACGCCGGCGTCCACCAGGGCGTCCAGAAAGGCCCGGATGTTCTTCTCCGCGGCCCCCACACACGTCAGGTGGGCCATGGGTTCGAGCCCGTATTCCCGTTTCAGGCGTGAGACGATCTCCAGGGTGTTGGCCTGGGTGCTCCCGCCCGCGCCGTAGGTCACGGAGACGAACAGGGGGTTGGCGGGCTTAAGCCAGTTGACCACGTCGAAAAAACCCGGCCAGGCGCTTTTTTCCTTGGGCGGAAAGAATTCGAGGGAGACAAAGGGCTCGTCTCTTTTCAACAGATCAATGATCTTCATGTGTTTCCTTCTCAGTCGACAACCAGGGGAAACGAGGGTCCGGCCGTCCCGGCCAGTTCGCGGACAACGCCCGTATCGGCCTCGAGAAAGGGATAGTCCAGGGCCTGACCCGGGGTGAGCCAGGACATTTCCTGACCTTCCAGTGCCTCCGGCTCCCCCGGAAACTCCCACACGTGAAAAAACGCGAGCCGGACGGGATGATCCGGGTAGACGTAGTAAACTTCCTTCCAGAACGCGAAACACGTGGGGAAAAGTCCCAGTTCCTCGCGCAACTCCCTGGCCAGGGCCGCCCGGGGGGACTCGCCGGCCTCGATCTTCCCGCCGGGGAATTCCCACAACCCGGCCATGGCCTTCCCAGGCGGGCGACGCACCGCGAGATACCGGCCTTCCCGCCAGATGATCGCCGCCACCACATCGAAACCGGCTGACGATTTTTTCATGGCAACGGCCTTATTGTTCAGCGATGGCGGCACGACGGGACTCGAGCGACTCAATTTCTTTCTCCAGATTCCCCATACGGGTCAAGAGGTTTTCCGCCTTTTGGGTCAATTCGTGATATTTTTTGGAGAGTTCCGAGAAAAGCCCCGTGTCCGCATAGGTCTGGGGGTCGGCCATGGTCGTCTCCACCCGGTGCTGCTCGTCCAAAACCGCCTCGAGTTCGGCCTCCATGGCGGAAAAGTCCTCTTTTTTGGGCTTGAGTTCCCGGTACAGGGCGTTCCGTTCCTGGGCCAGCCGCCTCCGGCGTTCCTTGTCGTCGCGCCGGGCCGGCCTGTCCTCCTGGGACGCGGCAAAATCGGCCCGGGCCGCCTCCCGCAGGCAGCGGTCGTATTCCTCGAAGCCGCCCAGGTGCACGGTGATGCCGCCATGGGATACGGCCCACACCTCATTCGCCACCTCGGACAAAAGGTAGCGGTCGTGGGCCACCACCAGAATGGTTCCGGCATAATCGACAAGGGCCCTGGTCAGGGCCTCGCGGCTCTCCAGGTCCAGGTGGTTGGTGGGCTCGTCGAGAACCAGGAAATTGGCCCGGGCCGCGAAGACTCCGGCCAGAAGCAGACGGCTTTTCTCCCCTCCGCTCAGAAGTCCGACAGGCCGTTCGAAATAGCTCTCGCCGAGCAAGAAAAGCCCCAGGATGTTGCAGACCTCCTGGTGCGAGGCCTTGGGGCCGGCCATACGTTTCATCTCGGAGATCACGGTCTGATCCGGGGACAGAAGCTCGGTCTGGTGCTGGCTGTAGTAGCCCATCTTGATGCCGGTGCCCACGCGCACCCGGCCCGTGTCCGGAACGAGTTCCCCGGTGACGAGCTTTAAAAGCGTGGTTTTCCCCGCGCCGTTGGGGCCGGCCAGGGCGATCTTCTGGCCCCGGTAGATATGGAAGGTGAGCCTGTCCCACAGGGGCCTGCCGCCGGGGAAGGCGAAACTCACGTCCGCGGCCGAGACCACGGTCTTGTCCCCGCGCTCGGGCTCGGGCAGGGTGAAATTGAGCGACGGGCCGCCGGATTCGGGCCGGGCGTCGCGCAACTCCTCCAGTTCCTTCTCCAGACGGCTGACGCTCTTGAGCTTGCTCTGGGCCTGCCTGGCCTTGGACGACTTGTAGCGGAAGCGGTCGATGTTGGCCATCTGGCGCTTGATCTTGTCGTCGATGTTCTGGGCCTGCTTGCCCAGCCGTTCGTCGAGTTCCCCGCGCCAGGCCAGAAATTCCGAAAACGATCCGGGCCGGACCACGGGCCTGGCGTCGCCAAGAAAAAGCGTCCGGGTGGCCACCCGGTCCAGGAACACCCGGTCGTGGGCCACAAACACCAGCACCCCTTCGTAGGCCAGAAGATAATTCTCAAGCCACTCCACGGCCTCCAGGTCCAAGTGGTTGGTGGGCTCGTCCAAAAGAAGCACGTCCGCGCCGGCGGCCAGGACCCGGGCCAGCTTGGCCCGCTCCCTCCAGCCGCCGCTGAGGGCCGCAAGCTCCTGACCCCACTGCTTCTCCTCGAACCCAAGCCCGGTCAGGATGGCCTTGGCCCGATGCTCCGGGTTGTAGCCGAGCTCATGCTCCAGGCGGGTCTGGCGCGCGGCCAGTTCGTGCAAGGTCGTCTGGTCCCCTGCTTTGGCGGCATGGTCCCAGTCCCGCCAGAAGGCCCCCCAGGAGGGCAGCGCGGCCATGACGAACCCGAGAAGGGGGGTGTCCAGGTCGTCGGCGCCAAGTTCCTGGGCCACATAGCCCACCCGGGCCCCGGGCGGATAGGCCACGCGTCCGGAATCGGGCTCGTCCTGCCCGGCCAAAAGACGCAGCAGGGTGGATTTCCCGGCCCCGTTGCGGCCGACCACGGCCAGACGCGTCCCGGCCGGGATCTCCAGGCTGAAATCGCGCAGCACGTCGCGGCCGCCGTAGGACTTGGAAAGGGACAAAATGGAAATCTTGGGCATGGAGCTATCCGGCGGCCAGGGTTCGATAGGGCTTGCACATCCGGGCGTCATCAACTACCAATCGCGCCGAACCCGCGTGATGAACGGAAAAAGACGTGTAAGGAGTGTGCGACGCGATGGCAACCCCCATAAGCCGTGCGATCCTGTTCCCGGGACAGGGGTCCCAGGAAAAAGGCATGGGCCGGGTCCTGGCCGAATCCTCGGCAGAGGCCATGGAATTGTGGACCCTGGCCGAGAAACAAAGCGGCCTGCCCCTGCGGGAAATCTTCTGGGACGGCGACGAGGCCGCCATGGCCGACACCAAAAATCTCCAGCCGGCCATGACCGCCGCAACCCTGGGACTGTGGTTCCACTTGAAATCGCGCCTCGGGGCCACGGCCGCGGCCGGACACAGCCTGGGCGAATACGCGGCCCTGTGCGCCGCCGGGGTCCTCACCCCGTCCGAGACCCTGGCCCTGGTCAGCCTGCGCGGCCGGCTCATGGCCGAATCCGGCGGCGCGGACGGCCGGATGGCGGCCATGCTCAAGCTCACCCTGGAGCAGGTGGAGGACATCGTGGCCCGGGCCGCCGCCGACACCGGCGAGATCCTGCTCGTGGCCAACTACAACTCCCCGGGGCAGTTCGTCGTAAGCGGCCACGTCAAGGCCGTGGACGCCGCCGCGGCCCTGGCCAAAGAGGCCAAGGGCCGGGCCGTGCCCCTGGCCGTGTCCGGGGCCTTCCACAGCCCGATGATGGACGAGGCGGCCAGGGAACTGGTGCGGGCCATGCAGGGCCTGTCCTGGCGGACCCCGGTCTTCCCGGTGTACATGAACGTCACCGCCGCCCCGGAATCGGACCCGGGAATCCTCAAGGGGCTCATGGAGCGCCAGATGACCTCCCAGGTGCGCTGGCTGCAGGCCATGAAGGCCATGTGGGACGACGGCGTCCGGTCCTTTGTCGAACTCGGCCCCAAGGGCGTCCTGGCCAAGCTGTGCAAGGCCAATCTGCCCCCCGAGGCCGAGATACTGGGCATCGCCGATCCCGACGCGGCCGCGGCCCTGCAAGGCCGCCCATGATGTCGGGACGCCGGGGGGATTCTCCCTTTCCGCCGGGGCATCTCCACACCGTATTTCGCAAGGACGACACGACATGCGCGCCATAACCCATCTGCGCCGCCTTCTCTCGGACATCCTGGCCGCCCGGGGCATCGACTGGCCGGACAAGACCACCATCGAGCCGCCCCGGGACCCCGCCTTCGGGGACCTGGCCACCAACGCGGCCATGATGGCCGCCAAGGCCGCCGGACAAAAACCCCGCGAGCTCGCCGAGGTCCTGAAGCGGGATATCGCCGCCGCCGATCCCGGACTGACCGTGGAGGTGGCCGGCCCGGGCTTTCTCAACGTGACCTTCCCCCCCTCCTTCTGGCAGGCCACCGTCCTGGACGTCCTTGAAAGCGAGGCCCGGGGCGGCTACGGCCGTTCGGAACTCGGGGCCGGGCGCAAGGTCCAGGTGGAATACGTCTCGGCCAATCCCACCGGCCCCCTGCATATCGGCCACGGACGGGGCGCGGCCCTGGGCGACAGCCTGGCCCGCATCCTGCGCGCGGCGGGCTTCGATGTGTCCACGGAATACTACATCAACGACGCCGGCCGGCAGATGCGGCTTTTAGGCACCTCCATCCGGCTGCGCTACCTGGAGCTTCACGGCCGGGAGGTGGTCTGGCCCGAGGACTGGTACAAGGGCGAGTACATCATCGACCTGGCCCGGGAACTGACCGCGATCCACGGCACGGCGCTCCTGGACAAGCCGGAGGACGAGGCCCTGGACATCTGCCAGACCTACGGGGTGGACAACATCATGGCCGGGATCAAAAAGGACCTGGCCGATTTCCGGGTGTCCCACGACGTGTGGTTCTCGGAAAAAAACCTGGTCTCCGGCGGCCGGGTGGAGGCCACCCTGTCCGAACTCAAGGCCCGGGGGCTGGCCTACGAGAAGGATGGAGCCCTGTGGTTCGCCTCAACGACCCTTGGCGACGACAAGGACCGGGTACTGCGCAAGTCGTCGGGAGAACTGACCTATTTCGCCTCGGACATCTGCTACCACGCCGACAAGTACGCCCGGGGCTTCGATGTGGCCGTGGACATCTGGGGCGCGGACCATCACGGCTACGTGCCGCGCATGGCCGCCGCGGTCAAAGCCCTGGGCCGGGACCCGGACAGCCTGAAGGTCATCCTGGTGCAGCTGGTCAACCTGCTTCGCGGCGGCGAGCAGATCGCCATGTCCACCCGGGCCGGCAAGTTCGAGACCCTGGCCGACGTGGTGGCCGAGGTGGGCGCCGACGCGGCCCGGTTCATGTTTTTATCGCGCAAGAGCGACAGCCACCTGGACTTCGACCTGGACCTGGTCAAGCGCCAGACCATGGACAATCCGGTCTACTACGTGCAGTACGCCCACGCCCGGATGCATTCGGTCTTCGCCAAGGCGGCCGAGCGCGGCATCGCGGCCGTCACCCCGGACGCGGCCCTGCTCACCCGGCTGGATACCCCGGAGGACCTGGGACTCTTGCGCCAGATCGAACAGTTCCCGGACGTGGTGGGCACGGCGGCCGCCACCTATTCGCCGCATCTGGTGAGCTACTATCTGCGGGACCTGGCCGGGAAGCTGCATTCCTACTACGCCGCGCATCAGGTGCTGGCCAGCGGGGACGAGGCCGTGACCCGGGCCAGGATGTGCCTGCTCCACGCCGTGGCCCTGGTGGTGCGGGCCGGCCTGGATCTTCTGGGCGTCGAGGCGCCGCAAAAAATGGAGCGCCCTTGACATTTCGCCAAAAAGCGAAAAGATGCGCCGCATGGGAATCCGAAAATGAAACTGTTCAATAAAATCAATACGTCGAGCGATGGCGGCCCGCGCCGGTTTACCGTCGAACTGACCACGGCCAAGATCGTCTCCGTGGGCATCGTCGTGGTCCTGGGGATCAGTTGGGTGTTCATCCTGGGCATCCTGGTTGGTCGCGGCTACCGTCCCGAGGAGGCCGTGCCGGAACTGGCCCAGATCATGCCGGCCCCCGAGACTCCGGCCACCCTGGACGGCTCGCAGCCGCCCACGGTCCTCAAACCCGAGGAACTGCAATTCATGGAGGATCTGCAGGGCCAGGGCAAAGACGCCGAGACCATCACCGTGGAATCCACCCAGAAGCCCCAGGCGTCCAAGCCATCCCTGCCCCTTCCAAAAAGCGCCGCGCCATCGGGGGGCCTTGTGGGACGCGACCTGTCCGACGCCCCGGCCTCCGCGAAGCCCGCGCCCGGGGCCTCTTCGCAACCCAGACCCGCGCCCGCTTCCGCGCCGTCCCTGGCCGCCCGGACCCCGGCCGAGCCCGCGACCCAGCCGCCGGTCCAGACGCCCATACCCGCAGAGCCGACACCGACGTCCCCGCCCAAGGCCGAGGCCAAGTCCTCCGGCCAGGGCTTCGAGGCCACATATCAGGTGGCGTCCTTCTACAAGAGGGACCAGGCCGACGCCATGATCAAAAAGCTGGCCCAAAAGGGTTTCCGGGCCGAGATCCGCCAGGCCCGCATCAAGGACAAGGATGTTTTCCGCATCGCGGTGACGCTTCGCGGCACCGAGCAGGAGATCAGCGCCGGGCTGGAAAAAACGGGTGAAAAAGGACCTATACTTCTCGGGAAAAAACCCTTATGAGGGTGCCCCCGCTTTCCCCGGGAGACCCCCACACAAAAGAGGACCGCACATGCAGCACATGTCTTTCGTCCCGACCAAGGCTTTCTTCACCAAGGGCATCGGCCGCCACAAAAACAAGCTCCAGTCCTTCGAGCTGGCCTTGCGCGACGCCGGGATCGAAAAACTCAACCTCGTGTACGTCAGCAGCATCTGCCCGCCCAACTGCGCCATCCTTCCGCTGGAGGAAGGCGTCAAACAGTTGAGCCCCGGGCAGATCACCTTCTGCGTCATGGCCCGGAACGCCACCGACGAGAAGAACCGCCTGGTGGGCTCGGCCGTGGGCATGGCCTTCCCCGCGGACAAGGACAACTACGGGTACATTTCCGAACACACGTCATTTGGCTCCGAGGAGCGGGAAATCGGCGACTTCGCCGAGGATCTGGCCTCGACCATGCTGGCCACCACGCTCGGCATCGATTTCGACCCCGAGACGGCCTACGACGAACGCCGCCAGATATACCTCATGAGCGGCAAGATCGTGGATTCGGCCTCCATGCCCTGCGTGACCACGGGCGTGGCCGGCATGTGGACCACCACCATCTCCGCCGTGGTCTTTCTGCCCTAAACCCATAAGGTCGCCGCGTGGACAGAAAAGCGCGCGCCGCCATCATTCTCGAACGGTTGCGGCCCCGGTATCCCGGGGCCGCCT
>JBMONM010000207.1:0-5328 GCA_049324675.1 Thermodesulfobacteriota bacterium | reverse complement strand
CGACTCCAGCCCGCAAAGGCCATCACCGCCACGCCGAAGAACAGCGGCATCGTCAAACAATAAAACCAGAAATTGGTGCCTGCATTGCGCATCACAGCGTACATGCCCAGGGCGCTCAACACCGTGAATCCCATGCCAATCCATAAGGGGATCTGCCACAGACTGCGGGCCTTGGCCGCCGTCTGCTCCAGTTCAGGAGCCGCAGAGGGGGAGGAAAAATCTGCACCCTCCCCTGGACCCGCGCCTGATTCCGTTTCATAGGCCTCAGGCTCCGCCTCGGGCGTATCCTGCTCCAACTCCCTGATGAGGGTCAGGGCCTCCTCGGCAGAAATCCTGCCCGCCTCCACCATCTGGAGGATTTGCCTGCGTTCTTCAGACGACATTACGAACCTCCTTCCAGGGCCGCCAGCAGCGCATCCGCTTCGGCGGCGGTGATCTTCTTCTCAGCCAGCATCTTGAGGATGGTCACGCGCTCCTCTTCCGAGACAGGTTCACGCTGCGGGGGGGGCGGGGGCGGCGCCCCCGCTCTCTAAAACGGCTGATAGCCCCTTCCCATGTATGCCGAGGCTTCGAAGGCGTTTTCGATATGCTCGACGCGCGGCCCGGCCGGGGTTTCCAGGATGGTCACCACATCGAAGCGGCAGGGCGAGTCCCAGGCGTCGCGGCTGGTGAGGTAGGCCGAGGCGGCCTTGACGATCCGGCCGCGTTTGGAGCCGGTCACGGCCCCGGCCGGGTCGGCCTGGGGCGAGGCGGTGCGGGTTTTCACCTCCACGAAGACCAGGGTGTCGCCGTTTTGGCAGACGAAATCGATCTCCCCGTGGCGGCAGCGCCAGTTGCGGGCCACGATGCGCCACCCCGTCCGGAGCAGATGATCGGCGGCCAGGTCCTCGCCGCGCCGGCCGGTGGCCAGATGGGCGGCGTCGCCGGTCATCCCCTGTAGACCACGGCCAGCACGGTGATGTCGTCGGCCTGGGGCGCGTCGCCCTCGTAGGCCAGGACCGATTCCATGACCGTATTGGTCAGGGCCGTGGCGTCGGCGCGGTTCGCCGTGCGCAGAAGCTCCAGGAGCCGCGCGCTGGAATAGAGCTGTTCGGCCTCGTTCATGGCCTCGGTGACGCCGTCGGTATAGACCACCAGCGCGTCGCCCGGGGCCAGGGTGATGCGGCCGGTGCGGTAGACGGCGTCGTCCATGATGCCCAGAAACACGCCGCGCGGCACCGTAAGGAACTCGGTTTCGCCCCCCGCGCGCAGCAGCACGGGCGGATTGTGCCCGGCGTTGGAGAAGACGAGTTCGCCGGTGGTGAAGTCCAGGATGGCGCAGAACATGGTTACGAAGAGCATCTGTTCGTTTTCCACGCACAGTTCGGTGTTGACCCTGGTCAGGACGGCCGCCGGTTCCAGGCCGGGTTCGGCGTTGCCTTTGACGAGGGTCTTGGTCACGGCCATGAACAGCGCGGCCGGCACGCCCTTGCCCGAGACGTCGCCCACGGAGAAAAACAGGTGCGTGTCGTCGAGGAGGAAGAAGTCGTAGAGGTCGCCGCCGACCTCCCTGGCCGGCGCCAGGGCCGCGTGCAGGTCGAAGCGGCCGATGTCCGGGAAGGGCGGGAAGCGTTTGGGCAGAAAGCTCATCTGGATGTTCTTGGCGATTTTGAGTTCGGACTCCATGCGCTCCTTGGCCTTGGTGGTCTCGGTCAGGTTGGCGATGTAGTCCTTGAGCGCGTTGCGCATGTCCTGGAAGGACCGCGAGAGTTCGCAGACCTCGTCCGTGCCGCGCACGGCGGGCAGGTCCACGTCCAGGTTGCCCTTGGCGATCTCGGTGGTCTTTTCGGCCAGGGTCCGCAGCGGCCGGGTGATGCGGATGGAGATGGCGGCGATGACCGCGAAGAGGATGGCGAATCCGGCCAGCCCTATGGTCACGATCTCCCGGCTTAAGGAATGCAGGTCGGCGAAAAGCTCGGCCTCGGGCACGATGATGCCCATGGACCAGCCCGTGGAGGGCACCGGGGCGTAGTAGACCCAGGCCGGTTTGCCCGTGAACGCCTCGGGCAGCCGGGCGAATCCCTCCCTGCCCCGGACCATGGCCCTGCCGATCTCGCGCAGTTCCGGGCTGGCGAAGGATTCGGCCAGGCTGAAGACGCTTTCGCGCATGAGGTAGCGCTTTTCCGGGTGGGCCACGAACACGCCGTTCTTGCTTAAGAGGAAGGCGTAGCCGGAGTTGTAGACCGAGATTTTGGCCACCAGGGTCTTGAGCCAGTCCAGGGAGATGTCCGCGGTGACCACGCCGGCGAAGGTCTTTTTTTCGCCCCGGTGGAAGGGGACGCTCAGGGTGGTCATGAGCACGTTGCCGCCGCCCTCGTCGAAATAGGGCTCGCTCCACATGGGCCGGTTCAGTTCCTTGGGGATCAGGTACCAGTCCAGAAGGAAATAGTCGTAGTCGTCGCTGCCGAGCACGGTGAAGCCCAGTCCGTCCTTGTCCTTGTAATAGTAGGGGGCGAAGAATCTGGTGCGGCGGTCGAAGGCGTAAGGTTCGAAGGCCACGGTGGAGCCGAAGACCTCGGGCACGGCGTACAGGAAGTCGCGCAGGAACTCCTTGAGTTCCTCGACCTCGGGAAGGGACTTGTCCAGGGTGAAGGCCAGGAAGGTGGGGATGCGGCCGACCCCGGCGAAGACCGTCTCCATGCGCTGGACCGAGTCGTGGGCCAGGTTTCTGGCGCTCTCCTCCACGTTTTTGAGGATGAGCTGCCGCGAGCATTGGTAGTTGTAGGCGAAGGCGGCCGCGAAGATGAGCGTGGTGCTGGTCAGGATGAACAGGGCCAGCTTGAACCCCAGGCCCAGCCGCCTGCGGCTACTTGGCGAGGTCGGCATAAAACGCCTCGTAGGGGGGGATGGAGGTGATGAGCCCGGTTTCGAGCATGGCCGTGGCCACGGCCTCGTACTCGGTCCGGGACAGGGAGCCGGGCGCGGCGGTCACGCCCCGGGGCATGATGATGTCCTGCATCCGGGCCAGCATCCATTTCTGGTGCATGCGGTTGGTGGGCAGGTTGGCCGCGTTGACGTGGCTCATGACCACGTCCAGGGCCTGGTCGGGGTGTTCGAAGGCCCACTTCCAGCCCTCCAGGGAGGCCTCGGCCACGGCCCGGCACAGCCCGGGATCGGTGTGCAGGGTGTTTTCCAGGCAGTAGATGCCGTCCTCGGGGAAGCTCAGGCCGTGGTCGTGCATGGCGAAGACGGTCAGCTCGTCCGGGTCCAGGCCGGCGTTTATGAGGGTGTGGTATTCGTTGTAGAGCATGCCCGAGACCACGTTCACGCCGCCGCGCAAAAAAAGGTCCACGGTGAACCCCTGGGGTTTGGGGATGATGGTCACGCCGTGTTTGCGGAAGAAGGTTTCGGGCTGGAGCCTGAACTCCGGCCCCCACATGCTCACCCGGCGGCCGTCCAGGTCCTCGGGTTCGCGGATGCCGCTGTCCTTGCGGGCGATGAGCAGAAGCGAGGAGCGGCGCACGATCTGGCAGATGTTGACCAGGGGCAGGCCGTCGGCGCGCAGTTTGATGGCCGTGGGCAGAAAGAAGGTGCCGAAGGTGGCCCGGCCGTCGAAGAGCAGGCGCGAGGGCGGGCTTTTGGGGCCGCCGCGCAGGATGGTCATGTCCACGCCCCGGGCGCGGTAGAAACCCTTGGCCAGGGCCGCGTAATAGCCCGCGAACTGGGCCTGGGGCTCCCATTGGGGGATGAGCACGGCCTTTTTGAGGTCCTGGCCCCGGGCCTCGGGGCAGAGGAGGCCCAGAAGTCCGATCAGGGCGAGCAGAAGGCCCGGCAGGCGCGACGGAACGCGAGGCATGGTTCGGTATATGCCCTTCCCGCAAAGAAGGAAAGCGGACGGAGCGTCGTCGTCAGGGCGGCGGCTCGTCGTCCCGGAACTCCAGGATGTCGCCCGGGGCGCAGTCGAGCTTGCGGCAGATGGCCGAAAGCGTGGAGAACCGGATGGCCTTGGCCTTGCCGGTCTTGAGGATGGACAGGTTCTGGGCGGTGATGCCCACGGCCTCGGCCAACTCCTTGGAGGAGAGCTTGCGGCGGGCGAGCATGACGTCCAGGTTCACGATAATGGGCATGGCGGCGGCTCACGCCGCGCCTCCGGGTTCGGGCCGGAGGCGCGGCAGCGGTTGTGCGCGTGGCGCTCAGACGGTCAGGGCCTGTTCCTCGTCGAGCTTGCGGCCCTCGTCCATGACCCAGGACACCACAAGGACCAGGCTTCCCAGAAACAGGAATCCGAGTTCTCCCGAGCCCACGCCGAGCATCAAGAGTCTGGTCCCCGGAGGATTGGGCAGGGTGGCGATGATGGACAAAAGCGGCGTCTGCACGAAGGACGCCCCGGCCCACAGCAGCAGGGCCTTGCCCAGGCCCCGGTAGCAGGCCACGTTCTCCGGTCCGAAGATGCGCCCGGCCATGTACAGGGAAAACAGCCTGCGCAGGCGCCACACGGCGTACAGAAGCACGCCGCAGGGGATCATGGTGGCCAGGAACCCGAGCAGGCGCAGGCCGGGTCCAAGCGCTACGGATGGGGCCACGGGCAGCGGCTCCAGCATGGATTTGGGCAGATCGTTCAAAAAGAACCAATAGGCCGCCAGCCCAAGGGGGAGAAGGACCATCAGGGCCGTGCACAGGGTCCTGAAGGTCCGGCTGACGGAGCGTATGCGGCCGAGGTTGTCCATGGTGTCCTCCCGGATTACGAGGCGGCGGGATCGCCGTTTACGAGTTCGGTCAGGTCGTTTTGAAAGTCGGCGTGCAAATCGTCAAGGCCTCGGATCAGAAACGGTCCGCCCCGCTGTCCGAAGCGCCGGGCGTCGAGAAGCAGGTCACCTGTTTTCACGTCGAGCACGCGCAGTTCGTAGCGGTAGCTTGTTTCCGTGCCCCACAGGGCGGGCAGGCCCAGGTGGAGTTTGCCGGTGTATTCCGTGACGGTCAACACGGCCACGGTGTCGATGCCGGATGCCCTCGCGGCGGCGGCAAGCTCCGCGTCGCCCGCGTCCGGCCAGGGCAGGGCCAGGCTGGTGACCAGGGAATCGGCGGGCAGGACCGTGGCCGTGCCCTGGGCGGTCAGGGCCTCGGTGGCGGCCCGGGCGGCCGCCTCTTCCTTCTCGGCGGCATTGGGGATGTCGCCGTCGCGGGACATCCTGACCAGGATGGCCAGCCTCCCCAGATCGCGTCCGGAAAGGGCGGTCTGCCGACAGCGGCCGCTTATGTCGGAGCCTTTGCGGACCATGCCGCATCCGGGAGCGTTCAGGATGAGGATTCCGGTTACGATGAGAAGCATAATGGTTTTCATAAGTCCTC
>JBMONM010000206.1:0-5356 GCA_049324675.1 Thermodesulfobacteriota bacterium | reverse complement strand
GGCCCGTCGGGAAACAATGGGACGGGAAAACAAGGTGGAACCATCTCAGCGGTCCCCGGCCGGTTCCTCGTGGGTCAGGCAGTGCACGGCCCCGAACCCCCAGGCCAGTTCCACGGCATGGACGCCCCGGACGACCCGGGAAGGGAAACAATCGGCCAGAATGGCCAGGGCGGCGCGGTCGTTCGGGTCGTTGAACGTGGGCACCAGGACCGTGCGGTTGCCGATGTAGAAATTGGCGTAGCTGGCCGGCAGACGGACGGATTTGTAGGAAAGCGGGCCGGGCATGGGCAAATCCACGATGGCCGGGGCCGCGCCCGAGGCCAGCCGGACGGACTCCAGTCGCTCGCGGTTTTCGGCCAGGATGCGGTGGTTGGGATCGGCGGGATTGTCCTCGCGGCACAGGACCACGGTGTCCGGGGACACGAATCGGCAGAAATCGTCCACATGGCCGTGGGTGTCGTCTCCGGCGATGCCGCGCCCGAGCCAGATGACGTTGGACACGCCTAGGTGCGCGGCGAAAACGGATTCGTAGTCCCGGCTGGTCATGCCGGGATTGCGGACCTGGACGACAGGGTCAAGAAGACACTCCTCGGTGGCCAGCAGGTCGCCCCGGCCGTTGCCGTCCACGGCCCCGCCCTCCAGGACCACAGGGAGTCCATGGAAACAGGCCTCCGCCAGGGGCAGGCCCAGGTGCGCGGCGACCAGCCGCCCGGCCTGGGCATCCTTGCGGTGGTTGGAGTATTTGCCCCAGCCGTTGAAGGCGAAGTGGACGGCCGTGAGGCGTCCGGCCTCGTCCCTGACGAAAAACGGCATGATGTCCCGGGTCCAGTTGCGGTCCAGATCCATGGGCACGAAACGGACGTTCCCCAGGTTCGCGCCGGCGTCCGCAAGCATGCGGCCGGCCTCGGCCCGGTGTTTGGCGCTGACGACCAGAAGACGCACGGCCTGATCCTCGGCCAGAAACCGGACCATGTCCGCGAAGGCCCATTTCACGGCGGCGAATTTTCCCGGCCAGTCGCGGCAATTGGCGGGCCAGCCGATCCAGACGGCCTGTTGCTCCTCGAATTCGGCGGCGAGCCGTTTCGTGCGCGTCACAGCGGGCGCACCTCCACGCGCGTGCCGGCATCGAGGCCTTCGGCATCGGCCTCGATCGTGATCAGCCCGTCGGCGTCCAGAAGCGTTTTGAGCAATCCCGAGCGGCCGAGGGCCGGATGGGCCAGGGGGAGATCGCCCGGGCGGGGTTCCAGGCAGACGCGGACGTGGTCTTCGCGACCGGGTTTGGAAGCCAGGTTGCGGGCCAGGACGGCCGGGAAGGTGAAGGGCGACCGGGTCAGGGCCTTCGGGTCGCCGGCAAGATGTTCGATGAGGGGTTTGCCGAACAGGGTCATGACCACCTGGGCCGAAGCGACCTGTCCGGGCAGCCCGATGACGGGCTTGTGCCCCACCCGGGCCAGGATGGTGGGTTTTCCGGGGCTCACGGCCACGCCGTGGGCCAGGATTTCCGAGTCCGGCAGGTCGGCCAGGGTGGCCAGGGTGAAGTCGCGCGCGCCCACGGAGCTGCCGCCGGAGACCAGCACCATGTCCCCGGCCGCAAGGGCCCGGGTCAGGGCGTCACGGATGGCGGCCTCATCGTCGGGCACAAGGCCCAGGGGCAGGGGTACGCCTCCATAGTCGCGCACGAGGCAGGTCAGGGCGTGGGTATTGACGTCGCGGATGCCGCCCGGGGGCGGGGTGGCGTGGGCCGGAACCAGTTCGTCGCCGGTGGAGACGATGGCCACCCGGGGGACGCCTCCGACGGTCGGCCGGGTCATGCCGAGGGCGGCCAGGAGGCCGATTTCCTGGGCCCGCAGGCGTCGGCCGGCGGGCAGGGCCGTCTGTCCGGCCCGGGCGTCCTCGCCCTGGTGCATGACGTGGTCGCCCGGAGCGGCGGATCTGCGGAACTCCACGGTGCCCGCGCCCATGTCCAGGGTGTGTTCGACCATGACCACGGCGTCGGCGCCGCCCGGGAGCATGCCCCCGGTGACGATGCGGGCGCAGGAACCGGGCGGCAGGGGCCTGTCGGGCAGGACGCCGATAGGCACGTCCATGACGCAGTCGAGGTAGGCCGGGTTGGACTCGCCGGCCCCGAAAACATCGGCGGCGCGCACGGCGTAGCCGTCCATGGCCGCCCGGGAGTGCGGGGGCAGGTCCTCGGCGGCCGGCACATCCAGGGCCAGGAAGCGGCCGTGAGCCGTGTCCAGGTCCACGGTTTCCGGAGCCAGGGGAGGAAAACGTCCGAGCAGGGCGATGAATTCCCTGGGGGAGACGACGCGGAAGAAGCCTTTGTCCATACCATGTTCCATGTGTTCGTGATGTGGGGTCGAGCCTGTCCGCTCATGAAGGCGGGGTGCGGCCAAGAAGCAGGTGGGCGCACAGGGCCGCGCCGAAAAGCCCCATGTCCTGGCGGACCGCCAGGGACACCGGGATGCCCGACAAAAAATCGGCCATGGACGGCGAGTCGTGAAACTCCCGGGCGAAGCGGGGATGCGTGACCAGGAAGGGATTTCTCGCGGCCACGCCCCCGGTCAGGTACACCCCGCCCCCGGCCAGCACGGTCAGGGCATAGTCCCTCACGGCCCGGCCGTAGAAGCCGGCGAACCAGGCCGTGGTCTCGCTGTCCGGGGTCAGTTCCGCCGCGACCTCGGCCGGGCCCAGGTCCCGGCCGGTCAGAAAGCGGTGCAAAAGCGACAGGCCAAGGCCTGAGAGCACCACATCGCCCCGGGGATAGGGTTCGCCGGTGGCCTGGGCCAGAAACCGGACATAGTCCTGTTCCCCGACCCGAAAGGACCGTGAGGCGTGTCCGCCCTCGGACGACGCCACCTGGTGTCCCCCCGAGGCCAGGGGAATCAGGGCGGCCATGCCCAGCCCCGTGCCCGCGCCGATGACCGCCCGAACCGTGCGGTCGTCATAGCGGCCGGGCAGGACCGCGGTGGCCTCGGCCGCCAGAGGGGTCCGGAAGGCCTGGGCCTGGGCCGCGAAATCGTTGACCAGGGCCGCGTTGGTCAGTCCGAAACGCGGACCGTCGCGCTCCAGATCCATGTCCCAGGCGATATTGGCGAAGCGGCAGGCCTGGGACGAGGCCGCGCCCATGGGACCCACAGGCCCGGACATGGGACCGGGCACGGCGAACACCGCCGCGTCCGCCTCTTTCGGGCGCAAGGGGAACTCCGATCCGCCCAGGACGGCCAGCATATCCCCGAAGGATGCGGCCTCCCGGGTGGGCAGCCACAGGGTGTGGGCCGCCTCGATCCGGCCGTCCGCATGGGACAGAAAATGGCCGAAGCGGCTGTGGGTGCCGCCGATGTCGGCGGCCAAAAGATGCCTGACGCCCGTATTCATTTCGGCCATGACCACTCCCGTTCGCATCGTGTCGCGTCGGCCGGCATCACCGGCCGCTTGCCGCCCTGGCCCATTGCGGATACCTCAAGGTCTGGCGGTGTGCGCGCGGACATGTGTGTGCCACTGGGCCGCCCGTGTGACATGCCCGTTGCGTGCCGCGCAGGCTAGCATACCGATCCTGAAAGAAAAACCCGGGGAATCCCGCCCATGTCCGATCTTCCCGCCTTCCTCGCCGCCGGGGCCGCCCTCGGGGCCAGCGCCGGATTCTCTCCCGGCCCGCTTTTGACCCTGGTCCTGGCCCAGACCCTGGCCCACGGTCCGCGCGAGGGCATCAAGGTGGCCATGGCCCCCCTGCTCACGGACACCCCCATGCTCGCGGCCTCCCTTCTGGCCCTGTCCCTCGTTCAGGACCGGCCCGCCATCCTGGGCCTTTTGTCCCTGGCCGGGGCCGTCGTGGTCACCCTCTACGGCATCGAATGCCTGCGCGTACGGCCGCTGACCCTGCCGGACATCCGCGTCGTCCCGGGGTCGCTGCGCAAAGGGGTCATCGCCAATTTCCTGAACCCCCATCCCTATGTCTTCTGGGCCACCGTCGGCGCGCCGGCCACCCTGTCCGCAGCCCATTCCCCGGCCGGCATCCCGGCCGCGGCCGCGTTCCTGTCCGGCTTCTACCTGTGCCTAGTGGGGGCCAAGGTCTGCGCCGCGCTTCTGACCGGAAAATTCCGCTCCTTCCTGGGCAGCCGGGGCTATGCCCTGCTCATGCGCCTTTTGGGACTGGCCCTTTTCGCCTTCGCCGCCTTCTTCGTCCGCGACGGCCTGCGCTTCCTCGGCCTTTTCTCCTGATCCCCGGGAAGGTCGTCCCGTCCGCCTTGAGCTCCGCCGGAAATGCCCCTATGTTTTCCTCACTGTCAGCCCCGCCCAAAGGAGACCCCATGACCGCGACCTTCACCGCCGGACTCGTCCAGATGGCCCCGGCCAAGACCAAGGCCGCCTCCCTGGCCAAGGCCGCCGCCCTCGTCGCCGAGGCCGCAAAGGCCGGCGCGTCCGTGGTCTGTCTGCCCGAACTCTTCGCCACCCCCTACTTCTGCCGCACCCAGGACCACGCCGCTTTCGACCTGGCCGAACCCATCCCCGGCCCCACCACCCAGGCCATGGCCAAGGCCGCCCGGGCCCACACCATCACCGTGGTCGCCCCACTTTTCGAACGTCGCGGCCCGGGCCTGTATCACAACTCCCTGGCCGTCCTCGGGCCGGACGGCGAACTGGCCGGCATCTACCGCAAGATGCACATCCCCCACGACCCCGGCTTCGAGGAAAAATTCTATTTCACCCCCGGCGACCTGGGATTTCGGGCCTTTCCCACCCCCCACGGTCCCGTCGGCGCGCTCATCTGCTGGGACCAGTGGTTCCCCGAGGCCGCCAGGGCCTGCGCGCTTCTCGGCGCGGTCCTTCTCTTCTACCCCACGGCCATCGGCTGGCACCCCTCGGAAAAGGCCGAATTCGGACCAACCCAGCTCGACGCCTGGCGGACCGTGCAACGCGCCCACGCCATCACCAACGGTCTCTACGTGGCCGCCGTCAACCGGGTGGGCGTCGAGGGCAAGGGCAAACACTACGGCGGGACCCTGGAATTCTGGGGATCGTCCTTCGTGGCCGACCCCATGGGCCGCATCGTGGCCCAGGCCCCGACCGATGCCGAAGCCATCCTCACCGCCGGCATCGACCCCGGACTCGTGGAACAAACCCGCCGCCACTGGCCGTTTTTGCGCGACCGGCGCATCGACGCCTACGACGGCCTGCTGGAGTTGTGGGGAGAATGAGGCCGGGGGAATCATTCCCCCCGGACCCCCCGGAAAGGGGTTTGATAACACTGCTGAAAAAACAGTACTGAAAGAAAGGCGTGGGAATCATGGCCGGAAACGGACGAGGTATCGGGCCGGGCGACGGGTTTGCGCACGGGACGGCGGGAGCGCGGAGC
>JBMONM010000205.1:0-5359 GCA_049324675.1 Thermodesulfobacteriota bacterium | reverse complement strand
CGGCGCGAAGCGCCGGTCCGCCGCACCGGGCGTGTCAGGGGTGCAGGGGCCTGAGGCCCCTGCCGGGGGGCGTGGGGGGCGGAGCCCACCACGGCTTATGTTCCCATGTCGAAGGAGGACAGGTATTCCACCTGTTCCGGGGTCAGGGTATCGATGGTCACGCCCACGGATTCGAGCTTGAGCCGGGCGATCTCCTTGTCGATGGGGTCCGGGACCTTGAAGACGTTTTTGGCCAGGGTCGTGTGGTTCTTGACCAGGTATTCGGCGGACAGGGCCTGGTTGGCGAAGCTCATGTCCATGACGCTGGAGGGATGGCCCTCGGCCGCGGCCAGGTTGACCAGCCGGCCCTCGGCCAGAACGTTCACATGGCGGCCTCCGGGCAGGGTGACCTCCTCCACGAACTCGCGGAGCATGCGCCGGGACGTGGCCTTGGCATACAGGGTCTTGAGGTCGATTTCCACGTTGAAGTGCCCGGAGTTGCACACGATGGCCCCGCTTTTCATGACCTTGAAATGCTCGTAGCGGATGACGTGGATGTCGCCGGTCACGGTGCAGAAAAAGTCGCCGATGGGCGCGGCCTCGGCCAGGGGCATGACCCGGTAGCCGTCCATCATGGCCTCGAGCGCCCGCAGGGGATCGACCTCGGTGACGATGACGTTGGCGCCCATGCCGTGGGCCCGCGAGGCCAGGCCCTTGCCGCACCAGCCGTAGCCGCAGACCACGAAGTTGGTCCCGGCCAGAAGCCGGTTGGTGGCCCGCACGATGCCGTCCACCGTGGACTGGCCCGTGCCGTAGCGGTTGTCGAACATGTGCTTGGTGAAGGCGTCGTTGACCGCGATGACCGGATAGGCCAGCACGCCCTGGGCGGCCATGGCTTTGAGGC
This sequence comes from Thermodesulfobacteriota bacterium, assembly GCA_049324675.1. Lineage (GTDB taxonomy): Bacteria > Desulfobacterota > Desulfovibrionia > Desulfovibrionales > Desulfovibrionaceae > Desulfolutivibrio. Next base: position 4,476 of record JBMONM010000205.1, on the reverse strand, counting down.
GGATGACCCCGGTGGTGGTCTCCTCGGTGCCGCCGATCACGTCCGCGATCAGCTCTTTTTTCTCGGAATGCAGGGTGAACAGGAGGTCCGCGCCGTCGTCCATGGTGATCTGCGGCCGGGCCTTCAGGCAGGACATGATGTGGCTGTAGTAGCTGGCGTTGTCCTCGCCCTTGATGGCGAAGGTGGGGATCCCGTACTCCTTGACCAGGGCTGCGGCCACGTCGTCCTGGGTGCTTAAGGGGTTGGAGGCGCACAGGTAGGCCTCGGCCCCGCCGTCCTTCAAGACCCGCATGAGATTCCCGGTCTCGGTGGTCACGTGCAGGCAGGCCGCGATGCGCATGCCCGTCAGGGGTTTTTCCTTGCGGAAGCGTTCGCCGATGGTTTTCAAAACCGGCATGGACTGGCCGGCCCATTCCATGCGCAGCTTGCCCTGTTCGGCCAGACCGAGATCCTTGACGTCATATTCCATGGGGGACCATCCTTGTAAGAGGTGTTTCCGGCCCGGCAACGGATCGTGCCGGAAAAGGCCCCCCCGCGCGCGGCGCGGGGGGATCGAAACGCCGGCATGCCGGCGTGCGTGCGGGATTACAGCTTCAGGGCCGTTTTCAGGTCGTCGGCCATGTCCGTCTTCTCCCAGGTGAATTCGGGACGCTCGCGGCCGAAATGTCCGTAGCAGGAGGTCAGCCTGTACACCGGACGCTTCAGGTCGAGCTTCTTGATGATGTAGTAGGGCCGCAGGTCGAAGACCTCGCGCACGGCCTTGGTCAGCTTCTCGTCCGGGACCCGGCCCGTGCCGAACGAGGTCACCAGCACCGACAGCGGCTCGGCCACGCCGATGCAGTACGCGATCTGGACCTCGCACCGCTCGGCCGCGCCCGAGGCCACCAGGTTCTTGGCGATGTACCGGGCCATGTACGCCCCGGAGCGGTCCACCTTGGAGGGGTCCTTGCCGGAAAACGCCCCGCCGCCGTGGTTGCCCATGCCGCCGTAGGTGTCCTGGATGATCTTGCGCCCGGTCAGCCCGCAGTCGCCCAGAGGGCCGCCGATCACGAACCGGCCGGTGGTGTTCACGTAGATCTTGGTCTTCGCGTCCACCATCTCCGCGGGCAGGGTCTTGAAGATGACCTCTTTTTTCACCGCCTCCACCAGGTCGTGGTAGGCGATGTTCTCGTCGTGCTGGCAGGCCACCACCACGTTGTCGATGCGCACGGGCTTGCCGTCCACGTATTCCACGGCCACCTGGGTCTTGCCGTCGGGCCGCAGGAAGTCCAGGACCTTGTTCTTGCGCACGTAGGACAGGCGGCGGGACAGCTTGTGGGCGTAGTAGATCGGGGCGGGCATGAGCGTCTCGGTCTCGGTGCAGGCGAACCCGAACATCATGCCCTGGTCGCCGGCGCCCTGCTCCTCGGGCTTGGCCCGGTTGACGCCCTGGGCGATGTCCACGGACTGCTTGTCCACCGAGGAGATCACGGCGCAGGTCTCCCAGTCGAAGCCCATGGTGGAGCTGTTGTAGCCGATCTCCCTGACCGTCTCGCGGACGATGGCCGGAAAGTCGGCGTAGGCCGTGGTGGTGATCTCTCCGGCGATGAACGCCAGGCCCGTGGTCACCAGGGTTTCGCAAGCCACGTGGGCCTCGGCGTCCTGGGTCAGAAGGGCGTCCAGGACGGCATCGGAGATCTGGTCCGCGACCTTGTCGGGGTGCCCTTCGGTCACGGATTCGGAACTGAAAAGATAACGGCCTTTGGCATTGATCATGCGGTCATATCCTCCGTATTGGTTCCATCAGGCCGGGAAAAACACAGAAGATGCCCCGTCCCTGGCGGTTCTCGGAATAAAGGAATTCTGCCTAACCGGTTTCACGAAACTTGACAAGGTGACACAGCCCTACCGGCCCGGCGCGCCCGCCGCGGGCGTCGCCAGCCGGTTGTCGATGAGCCGGGCCCGGGAAAACGCCACAGCCACGGCCAACACCACCGGGCCGTCCACCCGCGCCGCCGGGGCCATGGAATCCGGGTCCACGGCCTCCAGGTAATCGACCGCCCCGAGCGGGACGTGGGCGGCCAGGATGTCCCGGGCCAGGATCAGGGCCGTGGCCGGATCGCGCTCCCCGGAGGCGATCAGATCCGCCGCCGCCTGAAGGGCCTTGTTGATCCAGGGGGCCTGGTCCCGCTCGTCCCGGGACAAAAACACGTTGCGGGAGCTTAGGGCCAGCCCGTCCGGCTCGCGCACGATGGGCCGCCCGACCACCGTGACCGGAATGTCCAGGTCCCGGACCATGCGCCGGATCACGGCCAACTGCTGGCGGTCCTTCTCCCCGAACACCGCGAACGTGGGCTGGGCCAGCATGAAAAGCTTGGTCACCACCGTGGCCACGCCCCGGAAATGCGTGGGCCGCGAGGCCCCGCACAGCCCGGCGGACACCCCGTCCACGGTGACCGCGGTCGAGGCGTCCGGGGCGTACATGGCCCCGGGCCCGGGGGCGAACAGAATGTCCACCCCGGCCTTCTCCGCCGTGTCCCGGTCCCGGGCGAAATCCCGGGGGTAGCGGTCCAGGTCCTCGTTCGGTCCGAACTGGGTGGGATTGACGAACAGGCTGACCACCACGGTGTCCGCCCGGCCCCGGGCGTAATCCATGAGGCTTTCGTGCCCCTGGTGGAAGTAGCCCATGGTGGGCACCAGGCCCACGGTCCGCCCCTGGCGGCGCAATTCGAGGCAGGTCTGCTGCAGCTCTTGGGGATCGACGACGATACGCACGGCGTTCTCGACTCCTGGGTTTCGGGCCTGGGTAGCCCAATTCCCCCCCGCTGTCCACGCCGCGCCAAAAGGCCTCGCCGCCGCCTTCCCCGGGCCCGGCGCGGGCCGTCCTTCTCAGCCCAGCAGATCGACCAGCCGGTTTTTCTTCTCCAGGTCCGTCTCGCTCATGCTCGCCGGTTCCAGGTCCAGAAAGGCCGTCTCGGGCTTGAAAAAGGAGTCCGACCCCAGGGCCAGGACGTCCGCCACCGCCGCCCTCCAGCCCGGGACCAGGGCGCTTTCCCCGCTCCACAGGGTATCCCGGGCCCCCGGACCCTCGGCCCCGAGCGTGGTCCAGAAGGCGGTCCGGTCGATCCACAGTTCCCCGGTCTTCGCGGTGCGCGACACCCCGAGCCGCGACAGTCCGGCCCGGTTGGCCGCAACCGGGGCCTCGAGCCTGGCCCGCAGCCCGGAATCCAGGATGTCCCGGTTTTTGTACAAAAGCCGCATCACCCCGTCATAGGCCGCAACCACCTCCCCGACCTCGGCCTCCACGGCCTGCATCCCCGCCACCACCCGAAGCGGCAGGTCCTCCACGTTCTCCGACCGGGCCGAGACCAGAAGCCGGCCCTGCCCAAGGCTGTAATCGTCGTTCTCCGAGGCCATGTCCGTGCCGTCGACCGTGATCAGCCCGTCCACCGCCGGCAGGGAACCGGTCATGGACAGGGCGGACAAAAGCCCGGTGGGGCCGTCGTGCAGGGTAAGGGCCTCGGTCAGCCGCCGGTCCGCAAGGCTCGCGTCCACGGTCACGGAGCGGGTGGTCAGGGCCTTGCCGGGCACCGCGTAGGAGGGCGTCAGGCCGCGCGTGGCCTCGGCCGCAAGGCGCGTGCTGGACATGGCCGCCACCCGGGCCACGGCGTCGGCCACATCCTTGACGGTCCAACCCGCCTGCACGGTGATCGAAAGCGGCGTGCCCCGAAGGGCCGTGGTCAGCCCCAGGGCCGAGAGCATCCCGCCGGCGCCGTCCGTGAGTTTGAGCGCCCCGGCCGCGTCCGTGGCCGCCGCGGCCACGGTGAGCATCTGTCCGTCCGTGAACACCCCGGCCTGTGTGGCCGAGGGGATGGGCGCGCCGTCGAGAGACACGCTCACGCCCTGGATGGCGAAGGACGGGGCGTTGATCAGGCCCCCGTCCGTGGCCATGGCCGCCTCGGCCCGGATGGCCGCGGCCACCCCGCGCATCACGTCCCCCCAGGTCCAGCCGGAACGCACGGTCACCGAAAGCTCCCGGGACCGGCCGTCATACTCCATGCCGAAGGTGTAGGTCCCGGGGGACAGGGTGGTGGCCGCGTCCGTGTCGAAGGTCGAGGACAGGTAGGTGGTGGGCTGGGCGCCCGCGGCGTCCGTGGACAGGGCGAAGGAGAAGTCGTGCCGGCCCAGGGCCAGGGTGGTGGCCGCGCCGGGGTCCAGGGCCGCGGAGTGGTACCGCGTCGTGTCCGAGGTGCGCCGGACGCTGACATGGGTCAGGCCCTCGTCGGCCGGGAGGTTGGCCAGGGCGCTTCGGGTCATGCCCAGATCGGACATGAGGTGGCCCGAGGTGTCCGTGAGCGTGACGTCCTGGTCCTGACGGGAGGGGTTGACGGACAGGCTCAGGACGTAGCCCGTGGCCGCCAGGGAGGGGTCCAGGGTGAAGGGGGCCTGCTGGCGTTTGACATCCGCCCGGACGCTTAAATCCGTGGCGTTGACGGC
>JBMONM010000204.1:0-5359 GCA_049324675.1 Thermodesulfobacteriota bacterium | reverse complement strand
ATTCCCCCCGGACGGGGTTCGGGGCGGCAGCCCCGACCTCCCCACGGGAGGACTCATGCTGCGCGAGTGTCTGGAATGGCTGGCGACGCCCGCGGGGTGGACGGCGCGACGGATGGGGCTTGCGGGCGAGTCCGTGGCTGTGGCGGCGCGGCAAAGGAGATGCCGACAGGCGTGGACGCCGCATATGGAGCGGTGCCGGGAGGTGATCGTTCAGGCCGCGAAGGCGTGTCCGGGGAGGGGGCTGGCTATGGTCTGCGGCTCCGGGCATCTGTACGACGTGCCGCTTGAGGAGTTGGCGGGGATGTTTGGGAAGGTGGTGCTGGTGGATGCGGTGCATCCGTGGCGGGCAAGACGGCTGGCCAGGAAATATGGGGACGTGCGGCTGGTGGAGGCGGATCTGACCGGGCTGCTGGGCGAGGCGTCGGGCTGGCGCAAGGGGATCGACGCACGGGGCATCGTCCCGGCCGCGCCGACGGAGCTGACGGAGCGTGCGCCGGACCTGACGGTGTCGGCGAACGTGTTGTCGCAGTTGGCGCTGCCGGTGAAAAAGCGCCTGGAGCGGCTCGGCTGTCCGGAGGACGCGGTGCTGGAGGTCTGCCGGAGGATCACGACGGCGCACCTGGATTGGCTGTGGGGATTGGCGGGGATGCGGTGTCTGATCACGGACACGGTGAGCCGGGATGTGGACGGCGGGACGGTGCTTGAGGAGACGGATCTGCTGTATGGGGTGGAGGTGCCGCAGGGTGGCGAGGAATGGACCTGGCGGCTGGCCCCGAGGCCCGAGGCGGGGCGGGGGTTTGACCGGATACGCCGGGTCATCGCATGCTGCCGGCACACGACCCTGGAAATATCGCCGGGCGGCCCGGAAGCGATGCGCCGGGAGTTTGCTTGATCGGCCAATCGTGCCGCCCTACCCCGCCGCCTCGGCCTCCTTGGCCTTGCGCCCGAAAAGCCGTCCCAGCCACGACTGGAAGCGATCCAGATAGATGTAGTAGACCGGCGTGAAATACAGCGTCAAAAGCTGCGACACCACAAGCCCCCCCACCACCGCCAGACCCAGCGGCCGTCTGGCCTCGGCCCCGGCGCCCATCCCCAGCGCGATGGGCAGCGTGCCCATGAGCGCCGCCATGGTGGTCATCATGATCGGCCGGAACCGCACCAGGGCGCCGTCGAAGATGGCCCGGGCCGGATCGAGTTTGCCCTCGCGCTGGGCCTCGAGCGCGAAGTCGATCATCATGATCGCGTTTTTCTTGACGATGCCGATGAGCATGATGATGCCCACGAACCCATAGATGTTGAGGTCCTGCCCGAACACGTACAGCGTCAGAAGCGCCCCCACGCCCGCCGACGGCAGGCCCGAGAGGATCGTCAGGGGATGGATGAAGCTCTCGTACAGGATGCCCAGCACGATGTAGATGACCACGACGGCCATGGCCAGAAGCAGCCACAGGCCCTGAAACGAACTCTGGAAGGCCTGGGCCTCGCCCTGGAATGCGGTGCTTACGCCGTCGGGAAGCGTCTGCCGGGCGACGTCCTCCACGGCCGTGACCGCGTCGCCCAGGGATACCCCGGGCCGCAGGTTGAAGGACAAGGTCACGGATGGCAACTGGCCGGAATGGTTGACCGAAAGCGGCCCGGCCCCGACCGACCATTTGGCCAGGGAATCCATGGTCACCAGCTTGCCGTCCTTGGAGCGCACGTACAAAAGGGCCAGGGCGTCGGGATTGGCCTGATATTTGGGCTCAAGCTCGACCATGACCTTGTAGGTGTTGTTCGAGGCATAGATGGTGGACACCTCGCGGTTGCCGTAGGCCGTGGCCAGGGCGTCCTCGATCTGGTAGGCGCTGATGCCCAGGGAGGAGGCCTTGTCCCTATCGATGGTCACGTTGAGTTGGGGATTTTTTATCTCCAGGTCGCTGCTGACGTCCTGGATCTGGGTCAGTTCGCGCAGGCGCTCCTCCAGGACCGCCCCCTCGCGGTAGAGCTCCTCGATGTTCGGGCTTTGCAGGGTGAACTGGTACTGACCCTTGGTGGCCCTGCCGCCGATGTTGATGGGCGGGGGGTTCTGCAGGAACACGCGCACCCCGGGCACCTGGGCCAGCTTGCCGCGCAGGCGCTGCAAGACCTCGTTGGCATGGTCGGCACGCTCTTCGCGGGGTTTGAGGCGGATCATGAGCCGACCGGAATTGCCGGCGGCATTGGGGCCGCCCGCGCCCACCACGGACATGAACGAATCCACGGCCGGATCCTTGGACACGATGTCCATGAGCTTTTTCTGGTGCCCGATCATGGCCTCGATGGCGATGCCCTGTTCGCCCTCCACCACGGACATGAGATGGCCGTTGTCCTCGCTGGGGATAAATCCCTTGGGCACGATGCGAAACAGGTACGCCGAGACCGCCACGAGCACGAAGGAAAACAGCAGCACGGCGAGTTTGTGGTCGATGGTGGCCCGCAGGGTCTTTTCGTAGACTCGGCGCATGCCCTCGAAAAAGGACTCCATGACCCGGTAGAACCGGCCATGGCCCCGGCCGTGGGCCGCGGGCCGCAGCATCAGCTTGCACAGCATGGGGGTCAGGGTCAGGGAGACCACGCCCGAAAGCAGGATGGCCGAACAGATGGTCACCGCGAACTCGTGGAAAAGCCGCCCCACCACGCCGCCCATGAACAGGACCGGCAGGAACACGGCGGCCAGGGAGATGGTCATGGACACGATGGTGAAAAAGATCTCCTTCGATCCGTCCATGGCCGCCTGAAGCGGTGTCTTGCCCTGCTCCATATGGCGCACGATGTTCTCGAGCATGACGATGGCGTCGTCCACCACGAACCCCACGGCCAAGGTCAGGGCCATAAGCGAGATGTTGTTCAGGCTGAAGCCCATCTGGTACATGACCGCGAAGGTGCCGACCACGGACATGGGCAGGGCCAGGCTGGGGATGAGCGTGGCCGTGAGATTGCGCAGGAACAGGAAGATGACCATGACCACCAGGGCCACGGTGAGCACCAACGTGAATTTGACCTCGCCCACGGACTCCTTGATGGAGTCCGAGCGGTCGAACAGGATGTCCAGGTTCACCGAGGCCGGAAGCTGGGACCGGAACGAGGGCAGAAGATCCTTGACCGCCTGGGCCACGCCCACGGTGTTGGTGCCGGGCTGGCGTTGGATGGCCAGGACCATGGCCGGGGTGAAGTTGTACCAGTTGGCCCGGCGGGGCTGCTCCACGCTGTCGAAGACCTTGGCGATTTCATTCAGGCGCACGGGCGCGCCGCTGCGCCAGGCCACCACCAGCGGGCCGTAGGCCTCGGCGTTCATGAGCTTGCCGCTGGACTGCACGGTATATTCACGCACCGGGCCGGCCACGGTGCCCACGGGCAGGTTGACGTTGCCGCTTTTGATGGCCGAGTTCACCTCGTCCACGCCGATTTCCCGGGAAGCCAGGGCCTCAGGGTCGAGTTGGACGCGCACCGCGTACTTGCGCGACCCGTAGACCTGGACCTGGGCCACGCCGCTGACCATGGAGATGCGCTGGGCCATGAACGTCTCGGCGTATTCGTTGACGTCGGACAGGCGAAGCGTGGGCGAGGAGATGGCCAGATACAGGATGGGCTGGTCGGCCGGATTGACCTTGCGGTAGGTCGGGGGGGTGGGCATGTCCGTGGGCAGTTGGCGCGAGGCCGCGGTGATGGCCGCCTGCACGTCCTGGGCCGCGGCGTCGATGTCCCGGTCCAGGGAGAACTGGAGGGTGATCTTGGAAGAGCCCTGGCTGTTGACCGAGGTCATGGAGTCGATGCCGGCGATGGTGGAGAATTCCTTTTCCAGGGGCGTGGCCACAGCCGAGGCCATGGTCTCCGGGTTGGCCCCGGACAGGGTGGCCGTGACCTGGATGGTGGGGAAATCCACGTTGGGCAGGTCGCTCACGGGCAGCCGGTTGTAGGCCATGATCCCAAACAGCAGAAGGCCGAGCATGACCAGGGTGGTGGTCACCGGCCGGTTGATGAACAGCGCCGAGGGGTTCATTTCGCGCCTTCCTTGCCCGGACTCGATCCGCTGGCCTGCGCCGCGCCCTGTCCGGGCCGGGGCGTCGTTTCGGCGTCCTTGCCGGATTTGTCCTTCTCCTCAACGGCCGCGCCGGGGGAAAGCCTGAACTGCCCGTCCACCACCACGGCCTCGCCCTCGGCCACGCCCGCCTCCACCACGGTCTCGCCGTCCACGATGCCGAACACCTTGATATCCCTGGGCTCCACGGTGTTGTCAGGACGGACCGCGTAGAGATACGGCCCGCGCAGCCCCTCCTGGACGGCCGAGGTGGGCACCACCACCGCGCCCTGGCGCTGCTCCAGGTTCAGCGACACCCGCACGAACTGGCCGGGCCACAGGGTGTCGTCGGCATTGTCGAAGACGGCCTTGAGCCGGATGGCCCCGGTGGTCTTGTCCACGGCGTTGTCCACGGCCGCCAGCGCCCCGGTTTCCGGGGCCGGCGCGCCCTCGGCCCTGGCCTCGACCGTGACCCGGCCGGCCTTCATGCGGACCATGATCTCCGGCAGATGCCGCTCGGGTACGGAAAAGGCGACGTAAATGGGCCGGATGCGGTTGATGACCACCAGGGCCCGGTCGTCGTTGGCCTTGATGACGTTGCCCTTGTGCAAAAGGATCGCCCCGACCCGGCCGGCGAGGGGGGAACGCACGGTGGCGTATTCCAGGTCGAGTCTGGCCCGATCCCGCTCGGCCTCGTTGACCTTGATGGTGCCGCGAAGGGTCCGGGCCTGGGCCAGGGTATGGTCGTAGGACTCCTTGGCGATGACGTCCTTTTCCTTGAGCCTGGCGTAGCGCTCCAGGTCCTCCTCGGCCTTTTGCAGAAGGGCCCTGTCCCGCTCGATGGTGGCCTCGGCCTCGGCCACGGCCAGTTCGAACGGCCGGGGATCGATGAGAAACAGGCGGTCGCCCTCGGCCACGTCCTGGCCGTCGGACACGTACTGCTCCACGAGCATGCCCCCGACCTGGGTCTTGACCGTCACCGAGGCCATGGCCTCCACGTTGCCCACGGCCTGGATGTCCACCGGCACGGTCTTTTTGACGGCCTTCGCCACGGTCACCGGAACGGGCCGGGCGGACTTCTGTCCGGCCTTGTCCCTGTCCCCGCCACAGGCGGCCAGGGCCACAACCACCACAAGGACAACCATGCGGCCCATCTCCGCGGCCCGGCTGGAAAACGCGCGGCGGGGATGGGCGCAGGGGGAAAGATCGCGAGTCGGCACGGGAATTCTCCGGGTGTTTGTTTGGATGTCAATCTCGGCCGCTTCCGGAGGAAGCCTCCGGGACGTCCGGCCCGAAGGACGGGAGAACGTCTATTTGGCCGTG
>JBMONM010000203.1:0-5372 GCA_049324675.1 Thermodesulfobacteriota bacterium | reverse complement strand
CCCCCCCCCCCCAAAAGGTCATCCGCATCCTTCGCCGCTGCCCCCCCCGCACCGGCAGGCCCCGGACAGGCCCTTGCGCCGGGACTTGAGGCTCGTGAGGTCCCCGGTTCCGAAAATCTCCTCCACCCCGTCCTCCACCAGGCCCGCGCAGCCGTGGACCATGATCCCCCGATCCATGAGGATCTTGGCCGGCGTCTCGCCGCAGGCCGAACACAGCACGGCCCGGCAGTCCTTCAGGGTCCGGGCCAGTTCCTCCCAGCGCCGGGGGCCGCCGCCGGGTTCGGGCGCGGGGCGCTCCTCGACGTAGAAGATGCCGTCGTCGTTCTTGCCGTAGATATGGAAGGCCCAGGCCTCGCCCAGGTGCAGGTTGATGAGCATGCCCTCGCGGGTGGCCACGGCCACGTAGGGCCGGTCCTCCCCGACCCCGGGGACGATGCGGGAGCAGGCCCGAAGCGTCTCGCCCAGTTCCCCGGACAAATCCGAGCACAGAAGCCCCACGGCGTCGGCCCGGCAGCGGCGGCAATGGGTCATCTGGGGCAGATGGACCGCCGAGACCCGGCGGGCGGCCTCGATCTGGTCCCTGCCGGGCTCGGGGATGTCCGCGAAGGGCGTATTGGCCGTTGGGAACATGGGGATGATGTTGTGGATGTCCGCGCCAAGAGCGGCCACGGTGGCGGCCACCCGGCCGATGTGGTGGTCGTTTTTGCCGGGGACGAGGATGGTGTTGACCTTGACGGTGAGGCCGCGCTCCTTGAGCCGGCGCACGGATTCGAGCTGGCGGCCGATGAGGAGTTCCGCGGCGTCGCGGCCGCGCAGGATCAGCTTGCCGTCGCGCACCCAGCCGTAAATCTCCGCGCCCACCTCCGGGTCCACGGCGTTGATGGTCACGGTGACGTGGGTGGCCCCGACCTCGGCCAGCTCGTCCACGTGGTCGGGCAGGGCCAGGCCGTTGGTGGACAGACAGAAGAGCAACTGGGGATAGTGTTCCTTGAGCAGCTCGAGGGTGTGTCGGGTCTCGGCCCAGTTGGCCATGGGGTCGCCGGGACCGGCGATGCCGGCCACGGTGATGCGGGGCTCGCGTTTAAGGACCTGCCCCATGTAGGCCAGGGCCTGGGGCGGGGTGAGCACGGCGCTGGACACCCCGGGGCGCGATTCGTTGACGCAGTCGTGCTTGCGGTCGCAGTAGTTGCAACGGATGTTGCACTTGGGGGCCACGGGCAGGTGCACCCGGCCGCAGTGTCCCGAGGCGGCCTTGTTGAAGCAGGGGTGGCGGGAGGCGTCCCGTTCGAGGTTCATCGCGCGCTCCTTTGCGTTGGTTACAGGTAGCCGTAGCCCACGGGACAGGCGTCCTGCGTGCGGGCAAGCACGGCGTTGACCACACGGTCGAAGAGGGCCTGGGCCCCGCCGTAGGACAGGTGGCGCACGCGCTGGCCGCCGAAGCGGTCGTGGATGGGGAAGCCCACGCGCACCAAGGGCACGTTCCACTGCCGGGCGTAGCGGTAGCCCTTGCTGTGGCCGACCAGAAGGTCCGGTTCGAGGTTCGCGGCCTCGTTTGCGATATCGAAGAAGTCCACGCCCTCGCGCACGGACAGGGGGGCCGGAACCAGATCGCCGCAGGCCCGGGCCACGGCGGCCGTGAACCCCTTGTCCCTGCCGCCGGTGGCGACCAGGACCGGGTGCACGCCGATCTCGGCCAGAAACGCGGTCAGGCCGACGACCAGATCCTCCTCGCCGTAGACCACGGCCCGCTTGCGCGAGACGTACTTGTGGCCGTCGACCAGCGAATCCACGTAGCGGCCGCGTTCCCGGGCGTAGCGGGCCGGGGTGGGCCGGCCGGAGATGTCTTCGAGGGCGGCGAACAGGGCGTCGGTCTCGCGGATGCCCATGGGCAGGCCCAAAGACACCCGGGGCACGCCGAAGCGGCGCTCCAGGATGTGCCCGGCGCTTTCGGCCATGCCCAGGAGCCGGCCGAACTCCAGGGTGGCCCTGGCCCCGGACATGGATGTGATGTCGGCAAGGGGCGTGCCGCCGGAGGGGATCTTTTCGTAGTCCAGAAGCGCCGGGCCATCCATGGTCTCGGAGATGTCCGGCAGGACGGTCGCGGCCAGGCCGAAGTCCGCAAGGATGTCCTTGACGTGCCGGATGTCCTCCGGGGAGACGAACCCCGGCAGGACGTTGATGCCCCGGTGCTTGGCCGGATCGGGATCGGCGAGTTGGTCGACGGTGGCGGCCATGGCCGCGTGCCAGCCGTCCATGTGCGTGCCGGAATAGCTCGGGGTGGACACGGTCACGATCTCGGGCAGGGGCAGGTCCGCGAATTCCTTTTTGAATTCGTGGACCAAACGGGGCACGTCGTCGCCGATGGTCTCGGTCAGGCAGGTGGTGGCCACGCCTATGACCGTGGCCCCGTACTTCTCCATGACGTTCAGGATGCCCTTTTTGAGGTTCGGGCCGCCGCCGAAGACCGCCTGCTTTTCGCCCAGGGCCGAGGAGGCGATGTCCATGGGTTCGCGGAAGTGGCTGATGATGTAGCGGCGCATGTAGGTGGCGCAGCCCTGGGAGCCGTGCAGAAAGGGGATGGCCCCCTCGATGCCCCGGAAGGCCAGGGCCGCGCCCAGGGGCGTGCACAGCTTGCAGGCGTTGGTGGTGGAGACGAAAGGCGCGTCTTTCATGACCGTTCCTCCTGAACCTCGGGCCGAATCCCGGGCCGAATTTCGCGGCGGGGCACGAAACGCCAGACCGGGCTTGTGACCGAGGCGTGGATCTCCCGGGCGAAGTTGAGCATGCCCACGAAGCCCTCCAGGGCCTGCTTGCGTTCGTGGTTGTGGTCGCAGAAGCCCACGCCGAGCTTGAAGGCGATGGGCCGTTCCTTGACCCCACCCACGAACACGTCCACGTCCTTTTCCTTGATGAACTGGGACAGTTCGAGGGGATTGGAGTCGTCCACGATGATGGTGTCCGGGTCGCAGATGGCGGCCAGTTCCTCGTAGTCCTCGGCGGTGCCGGTCTGGGACCCGACCAGGACCACGCGCATGCCCAGGTGCCGGAAGGCCTTGATCAGCGAAAAGGCCTTGAACGCGCCGCCCACGTAGACGGCGGCCCTTTTGCCCTCCAGGTCCTGGCGCAGCCGCTTGAGTTCCGGCAGCAGGACGGACAGTTCGTCGCGGACCAGGGCCTTGGTGCGGGCCACGATGCCCGGATCGCGGTCCTTGAAGTGTTCGGCCACGGCGTAGAGCGATTCGGCCATGTCCTCGATGCCCAGGTACGAGGCCCGGATGAAGGGGATGTCGAATTTTTCCCGCATCATTTTGGCCAGTTCCATGGTGGCCCCGGAACACTGCACCACGTTGAGATTCGCGCCGTGCGCCCGGCGGATGTCGTCCACCCGGCCGTCGCCGGTGATGTTGGCCACCACCGCCACGCCCATGCGCTCGAAATATTCCCGGATGATCCAGATTTCGCCGGCCAGGTTGAAGTCGCCCAGGATGTTCAGGCTCACGGCCGGCACGTCCGAGACGTCGCCCGTGCCCATGAGTTCGAACATGGCCCGGCAGGCGGCGGCGTAGCCCTCGCGCTTGTTGCCCTTGAATCCCTCCGACTGCACCGGGATGACCGGGATGCCGGTTTCGGCGGCCACCTGGCGGCAGACCGCGCCCACGTCGTCGCCGATGATGCCCACGATGCAGGTGGCGTAGACGAAGGCGGCCTTGGGGCTGTGGCGGGCGATCAGTTCCAGGAGCGCGGCCTTGAGCTTTTTTTCGCCGCCGAAGATGACGTCGCGTTCCTGGAGGTCGGTTGAGAAGCTCAGGCGGTGCAGTTCCGGACCGGAGGACAGGGCCCCCCGGATGTCCCAGGTGTAGACCGCGCAGCCGATGGGGCCGTGCACCAGATGCAGGGCGTCGGCGATGGGGTAGAGGACCACCCGCGAACCGCAGAACACGCAGGCCCGCTGGCTGACCGCGCCGGCTAAGCTGTCGCGGTTGCAGGCCAGGGCGAAGGGGCCGCTGCCGGTGACGTGGACCTGGTCCTTTCGTTCCTCGAGAATGGCGTGTTCCATGCGATCTCCCTTTCCGGCCACAGGGGAGGGCCGGTTGCGGGAGGTCTAGTACAAGGCCCGTGCCAGGAGACAACACCTTGAAATAATGGAAGAGTGACAGTGCTGGGGGGCGATTTGCGACAACAAAAACGTAGAAGGGAGGCTACGAAATTGTAGGTGTTGCGGAAGACGGGGGTATGAGGCAAGAGATATCGACAAGTCCAATCATCTTCCAGCGTCCTGTAACATCACGAGAAAAAACGGAGTCATCGCCATGTCGATCCCCGCATTGCGGAACCTGCGCGTCGTGGCCTGCCTGGCATGTTTCGTCCTGCATGGAGCCGGCATCGCCCATGCCCTTACCGCCGTACCGGATATGGCCGCCAGAGGGTGGCGCATGGATCCGGAACTCGGCGTGCAACTGGCCTTTTTCCGGGCCATGGCCCCCCGCCCGGGCCGAAATTTCCTGGCCGCGCCGCCCGTTCTTTTGACGCCGCAGTCCACGGCCCACGGTCCGGACATCACCAACATCGCGCTGTCCGGAATCCTCGGCCTGGGTTTTCCCTTGCCCACGACCAGGAACCCGGATGCCGATGTCTTTTATCTCAAGCTCTTCACTTATCCCGACTCCCTGGATCAGGTCGTGTCCACCGGCGCCGTTTTCGCCGATTTCCTGGTGGACCGGCTGTCGGAATTCCCGGCCTTGCGGGATTTCGCGGCCAAATCCGGCAACGTCCGGGTCAAAAAGGGCCATATCGCCCCCAAAGGCCATTCCTTCACCCCGCAAAATCCCTATCCGCCCCTGGTCGTGCCCCGGCATTCCGTGCGTGTCGGAGGAAAAACCCTTTCGCCGCAACAGTGGTTCGACGCCTCGCTGCCCTTTTCCTCCATCTACCTCACGCCCGCCGAGCCCGAACCGGCCGGACTCCTCGAAGCCGCCCGGGCCGCCTGGAGCGCCGGGGGCGTCGTGGCCTTTCACCGCGAAATTCTGGCTTTCTACGCACGCACCCTGCCGGAGCTTTCCGGCGTCGACGGCGCGAAGTTCCGGTATTTCCTGGCCTCGCCCGGCACGGTGGGGGCCGGGACCGTCTCGATCCTGAAGATTCCCCGTGAACCGTTTGTTTTCGCCAACTACGCCGACCTGCCTATGCCCCAGGACCCGGATACGGTGTTTTTGAGCGGCCTGCTTCTTCTCTACCGCACGGACTACGCAGCCGGTCCGGGTGCGCCGCTTCTGGCGGATGTGACGGTGGGCTCGTCGATATTTCGGCGGCACTATGCAGCACGGAAGGCCCACGTCTTCGAGGTGGGATCGGTGGTGCGGGTGAAGGGGAAA
>JBMONM010000202.1:0-5387 GCA_049324675.1 Thermodesulfobacteriota bacterium | reverse complement strand
CCAAAGGGCTTGTGCCCTTTGGAATCCCGAAAAGGGTTTCGGGACGGACGGGGGCGAGGGGGAGGGCGGCTATGGAGCGGGAGGAGGGCGAAGACAGGAAGAAGAAGAGACGGGCAAGGCTCGTGATTGGCTTGATGCAGGACGGGTTTTCCCGTACTCACGGACGCAATCCAACCGGGAGGGCGATGTGACCATAGGGCGGAAAAGTCGCTGTATCTGGGTGGTTCTGGCGTTCCTACTGGTTGCGGCCTGTGCGCCGGGGCGCGCCCAAGCCGAGGCCGACGACCCGAACTGGTCCGTCACCCTCAAGACGAAATTTCTGTTCAACAGCCATACGTCCTATGAATTCGGCAATCCACTCTCGCCCTTCCAGAGTCCGCTCAGCCGCCTCGAATTCCCCCTCGAATCCGTGTGGGTCGGGGGCGAGATTCGCCGACGGCTGGGCCGTCTGTCCGCCGGCGTGGAATTCCTCTCCAGCGTGTCCGATCAGGATGCCGGCACCTTCAAGGATTCCGACTGGGAAGACGAGGAGAACCCGACCCGGTTGTCGATCTACAGCGAATCCCAGTGCCGGCTGCAGCCGAGCTATCAGTTTGCGGCGGATGTCGATATGCAGGTGGCCGACCTCTTGACCCTGCCCGCCGGGTTCGCGGTGCGCCCCATGCTGGGGTTTCGCTTCCAGCGTTTTTCGTTCGTGGCCCACGACGGCACCCAGTATACGTACGATACCTACGGCGCGGTGGACGGGGTCGACTCGATATCCGGCGACAGTATTTCCTTTCAGCAGGATTGGTATCAGCTCGTTGCCGGCCTGCGTCTGGGCTACGAGTGGAACAGGCCGCCCGTGCTGCACCGGATCGCGATCACGTCGCAACTGGACTGGAGTCATGTGTTCGGACGCAATCTGGACCGGCATCTGCTGCGCTGGGACCGCACCACGCGCGACGAAACCGCCGGGAACGCCTGGCACGCCACCCTCGGGGTGATGTTCGGGCTGACCGAGAGCCTGGATTTCGGTGTGGAGGGGGAATACCTGTGCATCGACACCCGGGGAAGCCACAACCTGCACAATCAGGAAACGGACATGACCTGGTCGCACGGGGTCCGGGTGTGGTCCGAACAAACCTCGGTTTCGGTCAAGGTCGCCTATCGGTTCTGATGCGGGGGCTTGGGAAAAAGGCGGGGCTGGCGCGGGAAACCATGCGTCGGCCCGGGGACGCCCGGGAAAAGAAAATGCCCCATGGGGGCGCAGTCGGAGGGGCGGGAGCGGCGGGGCTTATCCAAAGAACTTGAGCGCGGCGATAACCGCAACCGTGGCGGCCAGGAGAGCCCCCATGCGGACGGTCAGGTCATTTTTCATACGCATCATTTCTGCTGTCAGTCGCAATTCAAGCTCCCGGAGGTCTTGCTTGGTGGCAAGCTCACGCTTGGTCTCCTCGTCCTGCTTTTCGAGGATGGTGATAAGGACGCCGGCGGCCTCTTCACCGAGAGCCTTTTCCAGCTTTTTGGTATCGTCGAATAAAAGCGTCATGGTTTCTTCTTGGGCAAAGGCGCGCAGGATGTCAAGGAATTCCCGGCGTGGGGCGGCGTATCGGCGGCGTCAGCCTCTGTCATGCCCCAAAAAAGCCGCCCCGGCGGCGCGGCGTTCCGTCGGGGCGGGGGTTGGGCAAAAGGCCCAATGGAGGAGGGAAGAATTTTAGGTGAAAAGCCGATCCTCGGCCGCCCCGCCGCCTTCCAGGGCGTCCAGGATCTCGTCCACGGCGTCCTCACTGTCAATTCCCTTGTACCAGTAGTTCTCGGGCATCACGACCACCACCGGCCCGTCCTCGCACTGTTTCATGCATCCCGTGCTGACCACCCGGGCGTCGATGCCCCGGTCCAGCACCCCTTCCTCCATGTATCCCAGAAGCGAATGCGATCCCTTCTTGTGACAGATGCCCTTGGGCTCTCCCTTCATCCGGAAGCTGGCGCAACACAGGATGAGGTGTTGGGGCTTTTCCATGCGTGTCGTCTCCCTTTCGCGTCGGCGTGAAAAGGGGAGGGGGCTGCCCCTCCCCGGGTTGTCGTCACATCTGCAGTTCGAACGATGTCTCGGGGGCGTCGCGGTCCATGCGGTCCATGATCGCCCCGGTGATCTTCTCGATCAGCCGAAGCGCCCCCATGTAGCCCACGCTCGGGAAGTACTGGTGGCCCATGCGGTCCAGGATGGGGAAACCGTGGCGCACCAGGGGGATGTCCTCGTCACGGGCGATGTATTTCATGTAGGTGTTGCCGATCAGAAGATCGACGGGTTCCTGCTTGATCCACTGGTGCAGAAGGAACATGTCCGCCTGCTCGCCGTTTTTGAACTTGCAGGGAGAGGGCACGTCCGCAAGCAGTTCGTTCATGCGTTCCTCGAAGAGCTTGCCGCCGGTTCCCGTGACCACGTAGGTCGGGATCATGCCCAGGGTCAGAAGGAACTCCACCAGGGGCAGGATCTGGTCCGGATCGCCGGCCAGGGCCACCTTCTTGCCGTGCAGGTACTGGATGTAGTCGGAGACGGCGTCCACCACCTGGCCGCGCTCGAAGTCCACGGCGGCCGGCACCGCGATCCCGGCCATCCGGCGCAGGGTGTCCACGAAGCGGTCCGTGGCCTGGATGCCGATGGGCAGGTCCACGATCTTGCCCGGCACCTTGCATTCGGCGTCCAGGAAGTTGACGGCATCGGCCGTGGCCCACCGGCCCAGGCCGATAGTGCCTGTGGCGTCGCCCATGCCGGCCACCTCATCGGGCGTGGTCCCGGCCTTGGGGAACATCTCGTAGGTGCCGGTCAGGGGGCCGTTGACCACCCCGTCGGTATCCGGGACCATGGTGATGGGAACGCCCAGCATGGCGCACAGGCGGCGAATCTCGGCCATGTCCGAGGGTTCGCAGAAGCCCGGGATGATGTTCACCCTGCCCGTGGGCGTGCCGGTCTTTTTCACGAAGCCCTTGAGGATGCCCTTGACCATGTTGGCGTAGCCCGTGACGTGGGTGCCGACGTAGCTGGGGGTGTTGCAGTAGATCACGTGCTTGCCGTCGGGAATCTTGCCGTCGTCCTTGGCCTTTTGCGAGATCTGGCGCAGGTCGTCGCCGATGGTCTCGGACAGGCAGGTGGTGTGCACGGCGATGACGTCGGGCTCGTAGATGGTGAAGATGTTGTCGATGGCCTGCAGCAGGTTCGACTGGCCGCCGAAGACCGAGGAGCCTTCGGTGAAGGAACTGGTGCCGGCCACGATGGGTTCCTTGTAGTGCCGGGTCAGGGTGGAGCGGTGGTAGGCGCAGCATCCCTGGGACCCGTGGCTGTGCGGCATGCAGCCGCGCACGCCCAGGGCCGCGTACATGGCGCCGATGGGCTGGCAGGTCTTGGCCGGATTGACGGTGAGCGCGGCGCGCTCCTTGATCTCCGGGAGGGTGTGTCTGAGAAGGGCCATGATGTCTTCCTCGTTGCAAGAGCGTTATCGGATCAGGCGTCCACGTATCCGGCTTCGATTTCGGGTCCGGTGTCGCGCCAGGGGGCCCGCATCAGCCCCCAGACCTTGGAATTCACCAGCCGGTCGATTTCGCGGTACCAGTTGATGGCCCCCGTGAATCCGGCGTAGGGACCGCCCATGTCGTAGTTGTGGAGCTGCTTGAGCGGCACGCCCATCTTCTGGACGATGTACTTCTCCTTGATGCCGGCGCAGAAGATGTCCGGCTTCATGATCTCGATCAGCCGGTGCGTCTCGTGCTGGCTGATGTCGTCGATGATCAGCGCCTCCTTTTTCATCTCGCCGATCATGCCCTCGTAGACCTTGAAGCGGAGTTCCTTGTCCTCCAGGGCCTTGATCTGCTCCGGGGTCTTTCTGGGCCGGTAGCGCACCGGATCGGGCTCGATTTCAAGCTCCTCGATATTGCGCGAGTCGGCGTCCACCTTGATGCTGGGCAGCACATGGCGGCCCTCGTAGTCGTCGCGGTGGGCGAACTCGTATCCCGCGGCCAGGGTCTCCATGCCGATCTCCCGGAAGAGGTCCTGGTAATGGTGGGCCCGGGAACCGCCGACGAAGAGCATGGCCGTCTTGCCCTTGGTGCGGGGCAGGACCTCGGCCGCGGCGGCCTTGACCGCCGGCAGCTCCTCGGCGATGACCTCCTCGACCCGGGCCATGAGTTCGGGGTCCTCGAAGTAGGTCGCGATGCGCCGAAGCGACTTGGCCGTGGCCTCGGCGCCGATGAAGTTGACCTTGATCCAGGGGATGCCGAACTTGGTCTCCATCATCTCGGCCACGTAGTTGAGGGACCGGTGGCACATGACGGTGTTGAGGTCCGCGTGGTGGGCCTGGCGGAACTGCTGGATGGTGGAGTTGCCCGAGAAGGTGGCCAGAAGGGTGATGCCGCACTTCTCGAAGATGCGCTCGATCTCGAAGGCGTCCCCGCCGATGTTGTACTCGCCGAGCAGGTTGATCTTGTACTTGCCTTCGACCGGGGTTTCGTCCGTACCGATGACGTGCCGGAAGATCTGGTTGTTGGCGATGTGGTGGCCGGCGGACTGGGACACGCCCTTGTAGCCCTCGCAGGAGTTGGCGAACACGGTGATGCCCAGTTCCTCCTGCATCTGGCGGGCCACGGCGTGGATGTCGTCGCCGATAAGGCCCACGGGACAGGTGGCGAAGATCGAGATGGTCTTCGGGTGCAGGTTCTCGTAGGCCTCACGGATGGCCGCGCGGAGCTTTTTCTCGCCGCCGAAGACGATGTCGTTTTCGGTCATGTCCGTGGAGCAGCAGTAGGTCATGTAGTTGTCGCCGTCAGGCCCGGCGTCGGTCTGGTTGCGCCGGGTGAGCCAGGAGTAGAAGCCGCAGCCGATGGGACCGTGGGTCAGGTTGACGATGTCCCGGGTGGGTCCCAGGACCACGCCCTTGCAGCCGGCATAGGTGCAGCCGCGCTGGGTCAGGATGCCGGGGATGGTGCGGACGTTGGCCTGGATCACGGGAATGGCCTCGCCGGAACCGGCTCCTGGGACGATGCCCTTGTCCCGCTTGCGCGCGACCTTGGTGGGCATCTTGTCCAAAAGCTCCTTCTTGAGCTCTTCGATGTTTTTGGGAGTCGTGCTCATGTGCATACCTCGCTGGTCTTTTTCACTTTCCGGTGGGCCGTGGACAATGGCCCGGCCGTCAGCAGACGGCGGCCTCGCCGGCCTCGCCCGTGCGCACACGCACGGAATCGCTTATGGGCATGACCATGATCTTGCCGTCCCCGGCCTTGCCTGAGCGGTTCACGGCCATGATGGTCTCCACCACCTTCGGCACCTCGGCGTCCGGAACCACCACGGTCACGATGCGCTTGGGATAGAGCCGGCCCTTGGTGCCAAGGAGCGCGATGGCCTCCTCGTTGCC
>JBMONM010000201.1:0-5428 GCA_049324675.1 Thermodesulfobacteriota bacterium | reverse complement strand
TTTCTGACCCACCTGCACCAGGTGGGCCAGACCGGGGCCACCCCGCGCCATCCCAAGGGGCTGGCCACCTGCTGCCACGGCGAGGAGCCGCACGTGGTCGGCTGGCGGTTCATCGGGGAGCGCCGGGCCGTGAACCTGGACGCGAACTGCGGCTGGGCCCAGGGCAAGTGCGACGTGCTCTACGTGGCCGACGCCTTTGCGGTCATGCGCGCGGTGAACGAAATGCTCGGATAGCCCGCGACGAGGCGGAAGACATGCTCACGCGCCGGACGGATGGCCGTCCGGCGCGTTTTTCATGCCCTCGCGAACCCGGCCCAACACAGCGAGCAGGTCGTCGAAATTCACGGGCTTGGCCAGGTAGTCGTCCATGCCCGCGCTTAGGAAACGCTCCCGGTCCCCGGCCATGGCATGGGCCGTCAGGGCGATCAGGCGAACCTGGGACACATGGGCGAATTCCGGGTTCGTGCGCACGGCCCTGGCCACCTCCAGGCCGTTTTTCCCAGGCATCTGGATGTCCAGAAGCACGGCGTCGTAAGCCCCCCGGGCCAGACGCGTGAGAGCCTCCTCTCCCGAGTCCGCCGTGTCCACCCGGTAGCCGGCCTTTTCCAGGCATCTGCCGGCCGTGAAACGGGAGAGGTCCTCGTCGTCCACCACCAGCACGCTTTTCCCGTCCGACTCCGACCTGTGGGAGGGGACGGCCACGGGGTCCGCGGCCTCGGCCGTGCGCAGGGGCAGGGTGAAATAGACCGAGGTGCCCTTCCCCGGTTCGCTGTCGACGGACAGATTCCCTCCCAGAAGGTCCATAAGCCGCCTGACGATGGACAGCCCCAGCCCCGCGCCCTGGAAACGGCGGCTGAAGGAACCGTCCGCCTGGGTGAAGGGCTCGAAGATCGTGGCCATCTGCTCGTCCGAGATGCCGATGCCCGTGTCGCTGACGCGAAACAGCGCCCGGACCTCGCCGGGACGCGCGCCCGTGAGGTTCCAGGCCTCGACCGTGACCGAACCGGCCGGGGTGAACTTCACGGCGTTGCCCACCAGGTTGAGCAGGATCTGGCGCAGCCGCAAGCCGTCCCCGGAAACCCGGTCCGGGAGGGCGGAATCCTTGACCAAGGAAAGCGACAGGCCCTTCCCCCCGGCCGCATGGCCTAAAAGCCCCCGTATCTCCTCGAACACGGCCCCCAGGGAGAACGGTTCCTCGCGCCTCTCCATCATGCCGGCCTCGATCCGGGACAGGTCCAGAATGTCGGACAAAAGAAGCGTCAGCCGCTGGCAGGACCTTACGGCCTCCTCCGTATATTCCTTCTGCTCCAGATTGAGCGCCGTGGTGTCCATGAGCTGGAGCATGCCCATGACCCCGTTTAAGGGCGTGCGTATCTCGTGGCTCATGTTGGCCAAAAACTCCGACTTGGCCCGGCTGGCCGACTCGGCCGCCTCCTTGGCCCCGATCAGCTCGGCCTCGGCCGCGAGGCGTCTGGCCGACTCTTCCTCGATCGCCCCGGCCATGCCGTCCAGGGCCTCCGCCACCCGGCCGAGTTCGCCCTTGTCGTGGTCCATGCCGGTACGGGCCGAGTAATCGCCCCGGCCCAAACGCCCGGCGGCGGTCACCAGCCGATCCACGGCCCGGCCGATGGACACCGAGCCCACCATCCAGGCCCCGGCCAGGGCCACCAGGGCCAGGACGCTCGCCAGCATCAGGTTCCGCATGGGCGGCCCCTCCGCTGTGGCCAAAATGTCATCCAGGGGCAGCCCGACGAAAACCGTCATGTACGGCGGGCCCGCACCGTCGAAACGCAGTTTCTTGTAGGCGTAGAGGCGCCTGACCCCGTCCGAGCCGGTCCGGATGAGGTCCCCGACATCCCCGCCGCTACGGGTTCCCTCCCAGATGTCCCTCTTGATGGGCTGGCCCGGGGGGTTGGTCCGGGCCTGGTAGGGGTAGTGGAAGAGCCGGATGCCGGCGCGATCGGCGACGCCGAGAATGGTTCCCGTGGGAAAATGGGCGGCGTCAAACCATTCCCTGAGGGAGGACAGGCGGATGGCGGCCACCAGCACGCCCCGCAGGCGTCCGCTCTCGTCGAACACAGGGTAGCCGAACGGAAAGATCGCTTCATTGGCGACCCGGCTCACGATGTATTCCCCGGCGGAAAAGCGTCCGGTCTCCACCGTCTCCCGAAAATGCAGGCGGTCGGCGATGTTCATGGACCTGCCAAACGTGACGCCCATGGCCAGCACCTCCCCGTCCGGGGCCGCGACCAGGATGTTGGTATAGTAGGGGTCCTCCTTGAGGAGCCGGGCGAAGGCGATGGAACAGGCGGCGGCGTCGAGTTCCCGGACCTGGGGAAGCTGGGCCAGGGTCATGAGCATCTGCCGGGTGCCGATGATCACATGCTCCTGGATATCCGCCGCGCTGATCGCCAGACGCAGGGCCTCGGCCTCGATCCGCTCCATGGCCCGGTCGCGTTCCCGCACGACCGAAAGCACCAGCAGGCCGATGATCGGCAGGGCGCAGACAAGGACCAAAAGGATGATCCGGCCCCGGATGGAGGAAGGGATCAGGCGCATGGCGTCTCGTGGGCAAGGGGTCCGACGCCCCGGGTTCGCGAAACAGGGAAAAGCCAATCCGTGCCCCGAATGTCCGGCTTTCCGCCGGCCTTGGGGCGCACTCCACGGCTGGTCCGGGCAAAGCGGCCGCCGCGAGGCGGCAGAGGCTCCAGTCCTACACCCACCATTAGGCCGAATCCGCCGTGCGGGCAAGACGGTTCCGCAAAAAAACGCCGGGGCTCACGAATCGAAAAGGCGGGCCGGGTCTTCCGGAAGGTCCTCCAGACGGTAGCAGCAGGCCGTGGGACTGGACAGCTCCTCCACCCTCCAGGCCTCGGCGGGCGGAATGGCCGCCACATCGACCCCCAGGTGGTGCAGCCGGGACAGGGTGCTCTTGGGCTGGGCGTCGGCGGCCAGGGTGGCCAGGACCGGGCGCAGGACCTTCAGGGACAAAAGCCCGGCCGCGTTCCAGGTGCAGAGCCGGCGGCGCTCCGGAAGTTCCCTGGCCTCGCGTATCTGCCCCACCTTCGACAGCCCGAGTTCCTTGCGCAGGGCCCGGAAAAGCAGGTCCGAGCAGGCGTCCTCGAACCGCTTGTCGACCATGGCGTAGGCCTCGGACCGGGGCGCCAGACCGGATTTGGTCCAGGTGGCGTACATGCGCCAGAACCGGCGGCCGTCCTCGCTCAGGGGGATGATCAGCATGTGGTCGGACTCGGCGACCACGATTTCGTCATGGTCGCCGCGGGACCGGACAAAAGAAGGCACAAAGGGGAACCTGGCAAGGCCCGGGGGAAGCTCCCCGCCTCGCGGCCAGGCGATGCGCCGAAACCGCAAAAAACCCTGGGCGTAGCGGTCGAACAGGTCCTGCGCCGCGATCCGCGCGCTCGGTTTCTGCCACGCGGCCACGGTTTCCGGGGCGTCCACCCGGACAAGACGGCTGACGGGATCATTCCCCATTCCGGCCTCCCTCCCGAACCCGCATGGATATACTCCGGCACGCCCGTGCCGGTCGTGGAAACCGGAGCAGCATTAGCAAAAGCCCCGCCGTCTGTCATCGGGCCCGGGCAGGTCCCGAATCACCCGGCCAGCCCCGGGAGCACCCCGCCCACCCTGGCCCGATAGGCCCGGTAGGCCTCGCCGAACGTGGATTCCAGCCAGGCCTCCTCATGCCGGATGACCAGACGGTAGAGCACGGCGGTGAAAACCGGCGCGGTAAGTACCAAAAAACCTCCCGCCAGGAGGGAAAGGCCCGGAACGATGCACACCACCCAGGCCGCGCACATGGGGTGGCGCAGGACGGCGTAGACACCGCCCGTCTCCAGGCGGCCCGCGTCATAGGACCGGTACAGGCGCATGACCGCCGCCGCATATACGGCCAGCCCCAGAAGCACGAGGGCGGTCCCCACGGGACGGACAGGCAGGTATTTCACGTAGGGACGGGCCACGGCGGCAAAGAGCAGCTCGTCGTAGAGAAAGGCCAGTTTGGCGTAGCACAGGGAGGCCCGGAACAGGGCCGTTCCCGATCCCCATCGGTTCATGGTCGATCTCCGGTCCTCGATTATGTGAAATTTATCACGACCGATGTCCGACGTCAAACCCTGGCGCAGCAGACGAAATCTTGTCGTTGTTTGTTGCTGATTGTCGCGATAGAAGGCTGTCCGGCCACTCGTGGCGGCCATTTCCGGAATACGGACGGACTCGGAAGCCCTGCCCGGCGGGGTTCTTCGGGAAACCGCCGCTTACGTGCGGCCGTCGGCCGCCGCACGCACCGGCCGGTCGGGCAGGGCGCTGATGGTGAAGTCGTCGAGCGAGACCCGGCTCTCCCATTGCGGCAGCCTGGCCCCAGGCCCCTCGATCCGCACGAGCGGAGGCACCCGGTCCGCAAGCCCGTTGATCCGGGCCCACAGTGTCGTATCCCCCCAGAATCGGGGCGGCGTCTCGGCGGCGGCCACCGACCCGAGAATCTCGCCCGGCGTTGCGCATCCGGCACGGATCGCCGCGAGGGCAAGGCCTTCGAGCCTCCCCAGGCCGGTCTGCGGGTCGGGGCGTTCCAGCAGCCATCGGGCTGCCGCCGCCGGGACCCAGGGGAAGGGCGGATCGGACATTTCCGACAATGCGGCGAGCAATGCGGCATCCTGTGTCGCAAAGGCCGTGTCCACAAGGCCTGCGAACCGGAATTGTCCGTCCGTCACGGGACGCCTGCCCGTAAAAAGCGATGCGAAGTGTTCGGGCCGCAGTTGCCCGAGCCCATGGAACGGTTCGATTCCCGGGAATGCGTCGACGCAAACGAGCTCCGCGCCCCCGCCTCCCGCGTGAACCAGGCACGTGAGGATATGTGCAAGCATGGACTGGTCAAACAGGCACGCGTCGAACCACAGCACGATACGATCATGCGCCGCTGCCGCAGCCAGCCTGTGATACTGGTCATGCAGCACTTTCAGAACACCATTCCGATCCAGACCGCCCGCGGTGGACTCCTCCAAAAACAGCGCGCGGGCGCAAAGAACGCTTTCACTCGGCCAGCCGGGCCGCCGGGGGCCGTCATAGAGAATGTCGCGCCAGACGAACACCTCCCCGGGAAGGCCGGCCTTGGCCAAGCTTCCACCCGCGATGTCGCCGCTCGTGATATGGATTGTCCCGCTCATTGTTCACCAAAAACACGGGAACAGGTTTTTTCCTTCAACCCATGCGCCGCTGCAACAGCACGAAGTCCGCCAGGGTCAGAAGCGTCATGGCCTTCAATACCGGAACGATGCGCGGGATGGCGCTGCGGTCGTGGCGGCCGCCGACCACGATGGTGGCCGGCTCGCCGTCCGTGTCCACCGTGGCCTGGGGAAGGCCGATGGAGGGAATGGGCTTGACCGCCGCCCGGACCACGAGGGGCGCGCCG
>JBMONM010000200.1:0-5536 GCA_049324675.1 Thermodesulfobacteriota bacterium | reverse complement strand
AAACCCTGGTTTTACACGCCGGGCACACCCCGGACGCGGACACCCTGTCCCGGGCCGTGCCCATCCACCAGACCACGAGCTACCTTTTCCGGGACGCGGCCCACGCCGCCGACCTCTTCGCACTGAAAACCACGGGATACATCTACACCCGG
The DNA here is from genome assembly GCA_049324675.1 of Thermodesulfobacteriota bacterium. Taxonomy (GTDB): domain Bacteria; phylum Desulfobacterota; class Desulfovibrionia; order Desulfovibrionales; family Desulfovibrionaceae; genus Desulfolutivibrio. The sequence goes on along the minus strand of JBMONM010000200.1, from coordinate 5,384 downwards.
ATCATGAACCCGACCACGGACGTGCTGGAAAAGCGGCTGGCCGCGCTGCACGGGGCCTCGGCGGCCCTGTGCACGGCCTCGGGTATGGCCGCCATCTTCTATGTGGCCGCGACCCTGGCCCGGGCCGGCCAGAACATCGTGTCCGGCTCGAACCTCTACGGCGGCACGCACACCCTTTTCGTCCACACCCTGGCCCGCTTCGGCATCGAGGTCCGGCTCGTGGACTCCTCGGACCCGGCCAATTTCGAGCGCGCCGCCGACGCGAACACCCGTTTTCTCTATTCGGAATCCATCGGCAATCCGCGCTGCAACGTGGACGACCTGGAGGGCATCGCGGCCGTGGCCCGGCGTCTTCGGGTGCCGTTCGTCTTGGACAACACCGTAGCCCCGCCCCCGGTGTTCAACCCCTTCGATGCCGGCTGCGACATCGCGGTCTACTCCCTGACCAAGATGATCGGCGGCCACGGCACGTGCATCGGCGGGGCCGTGGTCGAGGGCGGCGGCTTCGACTGGAAGGCCGCCGGGAAGTATCCGGAGATCACCGAGCCCGACCCCACCTACCACGGGGCCAATTTCTGGGAGGCCTTGTGCACGCTCGAGGGCACGCCGTGCACGGCGTTTTGCACCAAGCTGCGCACGGGCCTGGCCCGCGACATCGGGGCCGCGCCCGCGCCCATAAACAGCTTCCTGATCCTCCAGGGTCTGGAGACCCTGCCCCTGCGGGCCCGGGCCCACTGCGCCAACGCCGGCCGCGTGGCGGCCTTTCTGGCCTCCCATCCGGCCGTGTCCTGGGTCAATTACGCCGGCCTGCCCGACCACAAGGACCATGCCCGGGCCGGGAGATACTTCCCCCTGGGGCCCGGCGCGGTCTTCGGATTCGGGGTCAAGGGCGGGCTTGCCGCCGGCCGGAGGTTCATCGAGTCCGTAAGGCTGTGCTCGCATCTGGCCAACATCCTGGACGCCAAGACCCTGGTCATCCACCCGGCCAGCACCACCCACGCCCAACTGACCCCCGAAGAGCAGGCGGAGGCGGGCGTGCCGCCGGATCTGGTGCGCATCTCGGTGGGCATCGAGCACGTCGAGGACATCATCGCCGACCTGGACCAGGCCCTGACGGCGTCGCAGGAGTAAGGGGGAGAAGAAATCCTCCGGAGGCCAACGGGGACCGGCCCCTTTGGAATCCCCGCGAAGGGGGACGAAACGGCGGAGTAGGGCGATCTTACGGGTTTTTTGCGGATTATCGGGCAGAAATCAGGCAATCCGGGCCGGGCGAGGGGTCGGCGGCCCCGCCCCTCAGAATTTCGGGAAATCGATGACGATGGGCTTCCCCGATCGCCTGGCCGCGCCGCCGTCCATGCCCACCCGGGGCATGATCTCTTCCATCAGCCTCGCCGCCTCGGGGTGTTCCGGCTCCAAGGCCAGCAGGGACTTCACGGCGTCGTGGGCCTTGTCCCATTTGCGCCCGGCCACGTACATCCGGGCCATGGCCAGATAGGCCGTGGGCGTGCCGCCGACCTGCTTGATCGCCGCCTTGAGGTATTTTTCCGCCCGGCCCTGTTCCCCGGCGTCCCGGCAGGCGTCGGCCGCCGCGATGTAGGCCCGGCCGTCCCGGGGAGTGACCTCGACGGCCTTTTCGAAAAAGGGCAGGGCATCCAGGGGAAACCCGGCCCGGACGAGCAGTTCCCCGGCGTCGTAATGGACGCCGGGACGGTCCGGATGGCGTTCGCACACAGCGTTGAGCAGGCGTCGGGCGGCCGGGTATTCCCCGGCGGCCACGGCTTGGAGGGCCTGCTGGAACAGCCCCTCGGCCTCCTGTCGGGCGGCTTCCGCGGCCTCGCGCGCGGCGGCCTCGGCTTCGGCCTCGGCCTTCGCCGCCACGGTGTCGAACAATTGGCCAAGCTTGCGCTCCAGGCCCTTTTTGTAGGCCAACCGTCCAGCCGGAGCCATGGCGGCCACCTCGGGAAGCAGGACCATGGCCTCCACCACCTCGCGCAATTTGAACTCAAGCTCGATGCGCTCCCGGCCGAACACCGTCTTCTCCACCCCCGCACCGTGCAGGGCCTCGGCGGCGCACCGCAAAGCCCGGGCGCTTTCTCCCCTCCTGGCCAGGGCCAGGGCGCGGGATGCGGCTTCTTTGACGGCCTTGGCGCCCTTTTGGACCATGTCTTTTCTCCTTCCGTTTCCGGAAACCGCTGCCTGACCGAAGAATGAACTGTAATCCGGGCCGTCCCCGCGTGGCAAGTTTATGTTCCCGGACAAGGCCTTCCCTTGTCTTTTCGTGGGCCATTTGCGACAATATATAAAAAGCGACAGCCGCGTTCCAGCCGATGTCGGTAAGAACGAAAAGAGCGATACGGCCCTCGGCCGGGCACGGATTATGGCATCACCCCACGGACACGAAACGGCCGGACCTCCCGGCGACAGCGGCGGCGCGTCCCTTCACGCCAGGCGGAACGGCCTGGGCGAGAGGGATGCCCCGCGTCCCGAATCCGCCGCCCCTTCGTCCAGTGGGCGCTCCCGCTGGAGAACGCTTCCGGGCGAGCCGGACATGTTCGTTTTGTGCCGCACGTTTTTTCGATCCTATCTGGTGGCCGCGGCCTTCAACACGCGGGGTCTGCAGTGCATCGGGCTGGCCTACGCCATGGAACCGGGGTTGCGGGCCATTCATTCCGACCCTGAGTCCTTCGATCAGGCCATGAAACGGCATATGGAGGTCTACAACAGCCACCCCATGTGGGCGCCGCTTCTGATCGGCATTTTCCTGTCCGTGGAGATCAAGATCGCCAAAGGGCTTGTCCCCGCGACCCTGCTGGAGGACATCAAGACCACCATGGCCTATACCCTCTCGGCTGTGGGGGATTCCCTTTTCGGGGGCAGCCTGCTTGGATTGTGGGGGCTCGGCGGGGCCTGTCTGGCGGTCTCCGGGCACCCGATCGGGGTTGCCCTGCTGGCCGTGAGCATGCTTTTTGCTTTGAACGTGTTCAAGGCGGCGACCTTCCTGGCGGGGTACAATGAAGGTTTCCGGATCCTCAAACGACTCAAGCGCTGGGACCTGATCAACTGGGGCCGGCGGATTAAGGTCGCCAACGCGGTCATGCTGACGTTGTTCTGGATGCTTGCCGTGCCCAGGGCCGTAGGCGCGCTCGGGGTCATCGACGTGATCATCATCTCCGGACTGGGGGCCTCGGCCCTCACCGAACCCCGTTTCCCCCGTGAAATGGCTTTCGCCGCGCTTGTCGCGGCCGGTTTGTGTTTGACGCTGTTTCGGATATCATAACGTGCTGGCTCGCCATGGGGCGAACCATGCCAGGGAAAGGAAAGAATGAGTTGGAAGGCACTATCGTGACGCCGGAACAATCCCCCAGCGAGGAATCGGCCGCGCCTCCCGTGCGGCAGGCCATGACCGTAAGCGTGCTCAACGAGCAGGGGCTGCATGCCCGGCCGGCGGCCGTTCTGGCCAGGGAGGCCCAGCGTTTTCCCTGCGACGTGCGCATCGTGCATAACGGCGACGAGGTGGACGCCAAAAGCATTCTGGATATTCTGACCCTGGCGGCGGGGCAGGGCAGCAACCTGGACATCGTGGCCTCCGGGCCGATGGCCGAGGAGGCCGTCATCCATCTCGCGCAGCTTTTCCAAAAACGATTCCGGTAGGATATCGCGTGGCATCGGTCATCCTCAAAGGCATTCCGGTCTCGGCGGGCATCTCCATCGGCAAGGCCTTCTTCCTCAACAGGTCCGGCCATGGTCCGATTCCCCGGCAGACCCTGACCCCGGATCTCATCGATCCGGAGCTGGCCCGTCTGGCCCACGCCTTCGACCAGTTCCGCGAGGAACTGGTCCAGGTGCGCGACCGCATCCCGGCGGAATTGCGCGAACACGCCCACATCATCGATTCCCATCTGATGATCCTCGATGACCCGAAGTTGCAGGGGGCCGCGCGGGAATTCGTCCAAAAACTGGGTATCAATGCCGAATGGGCCCTGGAAAAGGCCGTGGCCGACCTGCAGCGGGCCTTCGAGGCCCTGGACAACCCCTATTTCCGCGATCGCATCCAGGATGTGCGCATGGTCTCCGACCGCGTCCAGTCCAGGCTGGCCGGCCAGACCGGGGACATCAAGGCCGTCCGGAACCGGGTGGTGCTTATGGCCGACGACCTGTCCCCGGCGGACACGGCGGCCATCGAGGTGGACAAGATCATGTCCGTGGTCACGGCCCAGGGCGGCAAGACTTCGCACACGGGCATCCTGGCCCGGACCCTGGGCATCCCGGCGGTCATCGGCGTGGACGACCTGGAGGAGCACGTCCGCGACGGACGACTGGTGGTGGTGGACGGGCTGCGCGGGTCGGTGCTGGTCGACCCCGACGAGGACGAACTCGCCAAATTCTCCGACCTCAAGTACCAGTTCGAGGCCTACCACGCCTCCATCATGCGCGGTTGCCACCTGCCCGGCGAGACCATCGACGGCTACCGGATCAAGGTCAAGGCCAACATCGAGCTTCTGGAGGAAGTCGCGGCGGTCATCGACAACGGCGGCGAGGGCATCGGCCTGTACCGCACGGAATATTCGTACATGAACCGCCGCACCCTGCCCACCGAGGAGGAGTTGTACGAGGAGTATCTCGACCTGGCCTCCATCATGTCCCCGAAACGGGTGACCTTGCGCACCCTTGACGCCGGGGCGGACAAATTCATCGCCCTTCTGGGCAATCCCGAGGAGCGCAATCCCGCCCTGGGGCTGCGGGCCATTCGCCTGTGCATGCACCACAAGGACCTGTTCAAGACCCAGCTTCGGGCCATCCTGCGGGCCTCGACCGTGGGCAACGTGTCGGTCATGTTCCCCATGATTTCGGGTCTGCGGGAGATACGCCAGGCCATGAGCCTTCTGCGCACGGCCCAGGCGGAACTGCGGCAACAGGGGCTGGCCTACGATCCGGAGATGCCCGTGGGCATCATGATGGAGCTGCCCTCGGCGGTGATGATCGCCGAGGTGCTGGCCCGCGAGGTGGATTTCTTCAGCATCGGCACCAACGACCTGATCCAGTATTCCTTAGGCATCGACCGCACCAACCGCTACGTCTCGCACATGTACCAGCCCTTGCATCCGGCCGTGGTGCGCAGCATCAAGCACGTCGTGGACGCGGCCCATCAGGCCGGCATCGAGGTCAGCCTGTGCGGGGAGATGGCCTCGGACCCCTTTTGCGTGCCCATCCTCATGGGCATGCAGATCGACGGCATAAGCCTCAATCCCCAGGCCATCCCGGGCATCAAGCGCATCATCCGCCAGGCGACCATGGACGACTGCAAGAAGCTGCTCAAGGAGGTCCTGGAGAGCACCACCGTGTCGCGCACCAACCGTCTGGTGCGGGACACCATCTTCCAGAAG
>JBMONM010000199.1:0-5557 GCA_049324675.1 Thermodesulfobacteriota bacterium | reverse complement strand
ATGATCGAGCTGGAATTCGAGACCAAAAACTGCTGGGACGTGTACGGGGACAAAAAATCGAAAACGGCCATGGAAAAGCTGGCCGACGACTACGTGGAATTTTTGAGCCGGTGCAAGACCGAGCGCGAGACCGTGGAGTTCGTGCGCGGGCAGTTGCGCGCGGCCGGCTTCACCGAGAGCCTGACCGGCGATTTCAAGGGCGACGCGGTGTTCCGGGTGGCCCGGGGCAAGACCCTTTTCGCGGCACGCAAGGGGAAGCTGCCCCTGTCGGCGGGATTCCGGCTGATCGGGGCCCATGCGGACTCGCCGCGCCTGGATTTCAAGCAGCGCCCGCTGTACCAGGAATGCGCCGTGGCCCAGGCCAAGACCCACTACTACGGCGGCATCCGCAAGCACCAGTGGCTGGCCCGGCCCCTGGCCCTGCACGGGGTGGTGGTCAAGACCGACGGCGCCGTGCTTCCGGTGTGCATCGGCGAGGACCCGGCCGACCCGGTGTTCGCCATCTCCGACCTCCTGCCGCATCTGGCCTACAAGCAGGTGGAGAAAAAGCTCTCGGACGCCTTCGAGGCCGAAAAGCTCAACATCATCCTGGGCCACTCCCCGGCTACGGACAAGAAAAAGACGGAACAGAAAAACGGCGGCAACCTCGTCAAGCGCAAGGTCTTGGAACTCCTTCACAAACGCTACCGGGTGACCGAGGAGGACCTCTACAGCGCGGAACTCCAGGCCGTGCCCGCCGGGCCGGCCCGGCGCGTGGGCCTGGACGGCGGCATCGTGGGCGGCTACGGCCAGGACGACCGCATCTGCGTGTATGCGGCCCTGCAGGCGCTTCTGGCCGCGCCGAGGCCCGAGCACACCCAGGTGGTGCTGTTCTGGGACAAGGAGGAGATCGGCTCGGAAGGGTCCACCGGGGCCAAGTCGCACTTTTTCGAATACTGCCTGGAGGACGTGGCCGCGGCCTGGGAGCCCAGGGCCAAGCCGCGCCGGGTGTACGAGAAGTCCAAGGCGCTCTCGGCCGACGTGCACGCGGCCATGGACCCGGACTATCAGGACCTGCACGAGAAGCTCAACGCCGCGCTTCTGGGCTCCGGCCCGTGCTTTTGCAAGTTCACCGGGCATAGGGGCAAAGTCGGGGCCAACGACGCGCACCCGGAATACGTAGCCTGGCTGCGGGGGCTTCTGGGCCGGGCCGGGGTGCCGTGGCAGATGGCGGAACTGGGCAAGGTGGACCACGGCGGCGGCGGCACGGTGGCCAAGTTCCTGGCCGTATACGGCATGGACGTGATCGACTTCGGGCCGCCGGTTCTGTCCATGCACAGCCCCTTCGAGCTGACCAGCGTGGCCGACCTGTACGCCACCATGCTGGCCTACAAGGCCTTTTTGCAGAGCTGACGGGGCGCGGCATTTCACCGGGAGAACAAACGGCTACCCCGTTCACAGCAAACGGCCTCGAATCGTTACGGGATTCCAAAGGGCGAAGCCCTTTGGCCGCCGGAGGCATTTCCGATCAACCCGACGCCGCCACCTAGGCGAAAAGGACGTTCCATGCCGGTCATCATGGGTACCGCCGGGCACATCGACCACGGCAAGACCACGCTGATAAAGGCCCTGACGGGCATCGACTGCGACCGACTGGTCGAGGAAAAAAAGCGCGGCATCACCATCGAGCTCGGGTTCGCCTTCCTGGACCTGCCCGGGGACAGGCGGCTGGGCATCATCGACGTGCCCGGCCACGAACGGTTCGTCAAAAACATGGTCGCCGGCGCGGCCGGCATCGATTTCGTGACCCTGGTCGTCGCCGCGGACGAGGGCATCATGCCCCAGACCCGCGAGCACCTGGAGATCTGCACCCTTCTGGGCATAAAAACGGGCCTTGTGGCCCTGACCAAGATCGACATGGTGGACGAGCAGTGGCTGGAGATGGTCAAGGAGGACGTGGAAAACTACCTGTCCACCACGTTTCTGGCCGGCGCGCCCATCTTCCCGGTCTCGGCCCACACCGGCCAGGGCCTGGACACCCTGCGCTCGGCCCTGTCCGAACTGGTGGACACCTACCAGCCGCGCCGCCGCTCGGACCTGGCCCGGCTGCCCATCGACCGGGTGTTCACGCTCAAGGGCTACGGCACTGTGGTCACGGGCACGCTGATCGCCGGGAGCTTCACGGTCGGCGACGACGTGGTGGCCTATCCCAAAGGCACCACCTCCAAGATTCGCAACCTCCAGTCCCACGGCCAGCCGGTTCAGGTCTCCCCGGCCGGCCGGCGCACGGCCGTGAACCTGCCGGGTCTGGAGGTGGACGACCTGGAGCGCGGCGAGGTGCTGGCGCTTCCGGGCACGCTTTTCCCGAGCCTGGTCTGGGACGTGGAACTGACCTGTCTGGCCTCCTGCCCGCGCTCCATCAAGCACCGCACGGAAATCCACTTCCACCACGGCACCAAGGAGACCCTGGCCCGTATCTTCCTTTTGGACCGGGAAAAGCTCGAACCCGGCGAGACCGCGATCTGCCAGGTGCGCTTCGCCGAGCCCATGACCGGGGTGTTCGGGGACCGGTGCGTGGTGCGGGCCTATTCCCCGCTGCGCACCGTGGCCGGCGGCCGGATCGTCAGCCCCTTGGGGCGCAAGGTCAAACGCTTCTCCGAGCCCGGGCTGGAGCCGCTGCGGCGGCTGGCCGGGGCCGCGCGGGACGAGGTCATCCCCGTGCAACTGGAGCTTGCCGGGGCCGAGGGCCTGAGCTTCGCCCGGCTCATGGTCTTAAGCGACCTGGAGTCGCGGGAACTGGACAAGGCCCTCGGGAGGCTGTGCGACACGGGCGGCGCGGCCCTGGTGGACCGCGAGGGAAAGGAAGGCCGCACCTTCGTGGCCGCCTCGGTCATCAACCGCCTCATGGACGAGCTTCTTGCGGCCGTGGCCGCCTTCCACAAGCGCGAGCCCCTCAGGCAGGGCGTGACCCGGGGCGAATTGGCCTCGGGATTCGGCCGGGGCCTGTCCCCCAAGCTGTTCCACTTCCTGGTGGAGCGCCTGCTCAAGACCGGCAGGCTGGCGGCGGACCAGGAATTGCTGCGCCTGCCGGAACACAAGGTGTCCATGGCCTCGGATCAGGCCAAGCTCTTCGACACCCTGAAAAAAATCTACGACCAGGGGGGGCTGACCCCGCCCAACCTGAAGGACGTGCTGGAATCCCTGGACCTGACCTTCAAGGAGGCCCAGCCGGTCTACAAGCTGCTCATGGACCAGGGACTCGTGGTCCGGATCAAGGAGGACATGTTCTGCTCGGCTGCGGCCTTTGCGGAGCTGGTGGCCAAGGTGGCGGCGTATTTCGAGACGGCCAGGGAGATGGACCCGTCGAACTTCAAGGATATCGCCGGGCTGTCGCGCAAGTTCGCGATTCCCTACCTGGAATACATGGACAAGGAAAAGATCACCGTGCGGGTGGGGGATAAAAGGCAGTTCCGGCGCAAGTAGACCGGCCGGGAAAACGCAACGAAAAACCGCGTCCCATCACACGCGGCTGCGGCGCGGAAAAAACGTGGTTCCGGTCCCGGACGCGGCCCGGGGACGAAAAAAACCCGGACCTACCAGTCGATGTCCTTGGGCTTGTTTTCCTGCTGGTACTTGATGGTCAGGGCGGCGACCAGGACGGAAAGGAAGCCGAACAGGACGATCAGGCCGGCGAAATCGAGTTGCATGGCGCATCCTCCTTGTCTTGCGTGCATCGAGGTTTCGTTTCTATACTGTTTTCACCGACATGTCCACGGGTTGGCCGCCCCACGCGCCATCTTCCCCCAAACCGCGCACCGAGGTTCCCATGCCGCGACACCGTCCCTCGCCGACTCTTCCCGCCCATCCCGCCCCGGTTTCACGGCGCGCCCCCGCCCTCTGCCTCGTCGCGGCCGTGGTTTTCTGCTGCCTGGCCGCAACCCCGGCCCGGGCCGGGGTCATCTACGTGGGCGAAACCCATTACCGCATGGAGGACGGCCGGAAATTCCTCGGCCCCTGGGACGTGACCCAGGAAACCATCATGGCCAAAGAGGCGGCCGTCGTGGTCATGGAGGAGCGCGCCGACCAGCGCATGGTTCAGCTCCTTCTGCAAACCCTCGAATCCCTAAACGTCCCCACCCTCTTCACCAAGATCAAGGATTTCAAGGCGCTGAAAGAACGCGGCGTCATCGTGCCGCATCCCAAGCCCGCCCAGACCGCGCCCAAGACCGCGCCTTGACACCCCGCCCGGGCCGGACTAACTCCCATCCCTGCTCCGGGTGCTCACGTTGAGCTTGATAGGGAATCCCGTGCGAATCGGGAGCGGTCCCGCCGCCGTCAGTCCCGCACACAAGCCGGTCCCCCCGCGCGCCACTGGGTTCACCACCCGGGAAGGCCGGGGCCGGCGGGACGAGCCGGAAGACCTGCCCGGAATACGGCATCGCCCCGACGGCAACGAGGAATTTTGCCGACGGCATGGACGGGAACGAATACGGGCTCCCTTCCACGTTTTGCGCGTGGAAGGGATTTTTCGTTTCCGCCCCGCGAGCCTCCACCTCATTCATCCCAACGCTGGAGGTCGTCATGTCCCGCTCTCGCTTCACGCGTCGCACCCCCCTTCCCCTCTGCCTGCTGCTTGCGGCCTTGCTGCTTCCCGCCCTGGCCCAGGCCCACGGCCACACGGAACGCCCGGAAAAAACCGGCATCCTGCTGGCCTTTTTCGGCACCAGCGTGCCCGAGGCCGAGGCCGCGCTGCAAAGCCTCGAAAACAAGGTCAAGGCCGCCTACCCGAAATGCGAGGTGCGCCGGGCCTATTCCTCGAACATCATCCGCGCCAAGCTGGCCGGGTCCGGCCAGCGCCTGGACTCGCCAGCCAAGGCCCTCGCCGGCATGATGGAGGACGGCTTCACCACGGTGGCCGTGCTGACCACCCTGGTCATCCCCGGTGAGGAATATTCCGGCCTGGTCCGCACCGTGGCCGCCTTCGACGGCATGCCCAAGGGCTTCGACGCCATCGCCTTGAGCGAACCGCTCATGTCCTCGCCAGACGACATGCCCGAGGTCGCCGCCGCCTTCCTCAAAACCGTCCCGGCCGACCGCAAACCCGCCCAGGCCGTGGTGTTCATGGGCCACGGCACCCACCATCCCGGCAACATCTACTACCCCGGCCTGCAATACTACCTCTCCAAGCTCGACCCGAACACCTACGTCGGCACCGTGGAAGGCACCCCGAGTCTGGACGACGTGGCCGCCCAACTCAAGAAACACGCGGTCAAATCCGCCTACCTGATCCCGCTCATGGCCGTGGCCGGCGACCATGCCCAAAACGATATGGCCGGCGACGATCCCGAATCCTGGAAATCCATCCTGACCGCCCAGGGCGTCGCCTGCACCCCGGTGCTCAAGGGCATGGCCGGCCAGGAGCCCATCGCCGCCATCTACCTGAAACGCCTGGCCGAAACCCTCAACCACCTGAAAAAGTAAAGGCGCCGGGGGGCTCCGCCCCCCATACCCCCCGGCAGGGGGCTAAGCCCCCTGCACCCGTGTTACGCGGCGGCGTTTCCCGGGCGCTGCGCACCCG
>JBMONM010000198.1:0-5602 GCA_049324675.1 Thermodesulfobacteriota bacterium | reverse complement strand
TCACCGAGGCCTCGTTCCCCAACTCCATGGAGGCCCTGGCCGAAACCTCCAGGCACCTGACCCCGAGGCTTCTGCGGGCCGAACTGGAGCGGCTCGAAGTCCGGCCCAAGATCCACATCTACCACATGAAATCGCCCTTTTCCGCCCAGATCCAGGAGGAACTCCAGCGAGACCTGGCCGGCTACACCTACCACCTCATGAGCGAGAAGGAGACGTTTCATTTCTGACCTTCGCACCTTTGCCGATTTCCAGGCCCATCTCGACGGCCTGGGCCTGTTCCACATGGATATGGGACTTGGGCGCATGCACCGGGCCCTGGCCGCGCTCGGGCTGACGCGGCTTCCCCATGCCTGCGTCCAGGTCGTGGGCACCAACGGCAAGGGCAGCACGGCCACGCTCCTGGCCGCCCTGTGTTCGGCCCACGGCCTCGGCGTCGGGCTCTCCACGTCCCCCCATTTTCTGTCCGTGCGCGAACGCATCCGATTGTATCGCGGCGGCATGCCGGGCGATCCCGGCACGCCCGGCGCGCCCCTTCGCGACGGCCTGCTGTCCGAGGCCGACTGGCTGGACGCGGCCCGGGAATGCCTCGCGGCCACGGCGGGTTTCGGCCCGTCCGGGCAGTTGACCTATTTCGAGCTGCTCACGGTCATGGCCGCATGGCTTTTCGCCGCGCGCGGGGCGGACGTGGCCGTGTACGAGGCCGGCCTCGGCGGCAGCCATGACGCCACCACGGCGCTTCCCAGGGACATGGCGGTGTTCACGCCCATGGGCATGGACCATGCCGGGGTACTCGGGCCGACCATCGGGCATATCGCCCGGGACAAGGCCGGGGCCATTTCCGAGGGGGGACTGGCCGTGACCTCCGGCCAGCCGCCCGAGGCCATGGACGCCCTGGCGGACCGGGCCCGACAGGCCCGGGCGGAACTGGTCCCGGCCCGGGAGGCGGCGCGGTTCGACGCCACGTCCGGAACCGTGCGCTTCCCCGCCGAGGGTCTTGAGGTCGCCGGGGCGGCCCTGGGTATGCCGGGGTCGTTCCAGGCCGAAAACGCGGCCACGGCCCTGGCGGCCTTTTCCGTGCTCGCCGGGCGGATGGGCCTGCCCGTTTCCGGGGAGGCGGTGCGCCGGGCGCTCGCGGCAACGCGCATCGCCGGGCGGATGCAACGGCTTGCCCCGACCTGGATGCGGGGAGAGCTGCTCCTGGACTGCGCGCACAACGTGCCGGCCATGCAGACCCTGGAGGCCGCGCTCGCGGCCGGGGGCATACGGCCTTCGGCGATGGTTTTCACCTGCCTTGCGGACAAGGATTTCGCGGGCATGTCCGAAATCGTGACGCGGCTCTCAACCGGCCCGATCCTGGTCCCCGGGCTTTCCTGCCCGGGCCGGACCCGCGACCCGGCGGACGTGGCCCGGACGCTCGGCCCGCGCGCCGAGGCCTTTCCGGACGCGGCCGCGGCGCTTGGGCGCTGCCGCGACCTTGCCGGGACCATCCTGGTGTGCGGCTCGATGTATCTCCTGTCGGAGGTCCTGGGGCTGGCCGACGCCCCGTGACCCGCACTCGGCGATCGCCGCATTCCCATCCATCTCCCCCCTCTTGATCTTCGACGCGGATTTGGCTAGCACCGGCCTCATGCAACTCAGTTGCATGAAAGCGGTCCGAACAACCCGGAGGTATGCGCATGAAACGTCAGCCGCTTCGTCTGTCGCCGGCCATGGTCCTGATGTCGCTTTTGGCCCTTGTCCTCGCCGCCGTCCCGGCCCTGGCCGAACCTGTGCCCGTCACCGTCAGCATCGCGCCCCAGGCCTATTTCGCCAGGCGCATCGGCGGCGACAAGATCGAGGTCACCACCATGGTCCCGCCCGGGGCCGACGCCCACACCTTCGAGCCCAAACCCAGTCAGATGGCCGCCCTGCAAAAGGCCAGGATCTACTTCGCCCTGGGCATCGACTTCGAAAAGGCCTGGCTGCCCCGGTTCGCGGACGTGAACACGACCATGGCCATCGTGCGCACCGACGAGGGCATCGTCAAAATGGCCATGGTCCCCCATGCCCACGACCACGCGGACCACGACCACGCCGCCGAGGCCGGTCACGACCACCAGAAGGAGACCGTCCCGGCCGGACACGACCACGCCGCCGAGGCCGGACACGGGCACCACGACCACGCCGGCCTGGACCCCCACGTCTGGCTGTCCCCGGCCCAGGTCACGATCCTGGCCAAGGCCATGCGCGACGCCCTGATCGCCGCCGACCCGGGCAACACCGACGCCTATCGCGTGGGCTACGAGGCACTTATGGCCGACGTCCGCGACCTGGACACCCGTCTCAAGGCCATCTTCGCCCCGGTTCCCCCGGACCGGCGGAAATTCATGGTCTTTCATCCGGCCTGGGGGTATTTCGCCAGACAGTACGGCCTGACCCAGGTCCCGGTCGAGAGCGAGGGCAAGGAGCCCGGACCGGCCGAACTGGCGGCGCTTATCGACCAGGCCAGAAAGGACGGGATCACGGTGGTCTTCGTCCAACCCCAGTTCTCCACCCGCAGCGCCGAGGTGGTGGCCCGGGGCATCGGCGGCTCCGTGGTCCCGGTCGATCCCCTGGCCGAGGACTGGCTGGCCAACATGGACAAGGCGGCCGCGGCCTTCCAGGCGGCCATGAAAGGGAAATAAAGGATGGATGCATGACGGAACCAGTGGTGCGGGTGCGCGGGGTGTCGTTTTCCTACGACGGCCAGAACGTGCTTTCGGACGTGGACCTGGACGTGGGCCGGGGCGATTTTCTGGCCGTGCTGGGGCCCAACGGCGGCGGCAAGACCACGCTCTTGCGCCTGATCCTGGGTCTTTTGCGGCCCGACGAGGGCACGGTGCGGGTCTTCGGCCAGGAGCCGGACCGGGCCCGGGGCCGCGTGGGCTACGTGCCCCAGCAGGTGGCCGGCGGCATGTTGCGCCGGGATTTCCCCATCACCGTGCGCGAGGTGGTGCTCATGGGCCTTCTGGGGCCCGGCCGGCCCGGGGGATGGCGCGGCTTTCTGTGGGGCGCGGCGGACAGGAGGCGGGCCGATGCCGCCCTGGAAAAGGTCGAAATGGAGCGCTACGCCGGACGCCGCTTCCCGGCCCTGTCCGGAGGCCAGCAAAAACGCGTGCTCATCGCCCGGTCCCTGGTGTCCGATCCGGAACTGCTCATCCTCGACGAGCCCACGGCCAACATCGACCCCCAGGGCAAGTTCTGCTTCCATCAGGTCCTCTCCCGGCTCACCCGGGAAGTCACCACCATCGCCGTCAGCCACGACCTGAGCCTGCTCACCGCCGGGGTCACGGCCGTGGCCTGCGTCAACGGCGCGCTGATCCACAATCCGGCCCCGGAGCTGACCCCGGAGATGATCGCCCTGATCTACGGGGTACACAGCCATCAGTGCCCCATGGACGCGTTCATCCGGGGCATCCCCTCCATGCTCGACGTGCAGCGCGCCGCCGCCGGAGGACCCCATGTTTGAGGCCCTGTCCTTCGACTTCATGCGCAACGCCCTTTTGGCCGGCCTTCTGGCCTCGGTGGCCTGCGGGGTCATCGGCGTCCTGGTGGTGGTCAACCGGCTGGTGTTTCTGGCCGGCGGAGTGGCCCACGCGGCCTACGGCGGGGTCGGGCTGGCCTTTTTCTTCGGCCTGCCGGTGCTGCCGGCCACGCTCGGATTCACGGTCTTCTCGGCCCTGGCCATGGGCGCGGCGACCCTGCGCCGGGCCGAGCGCGCCGACACCATGATCGGGGTCATGTGGGCCGCGGGCATGGCCCTGGGCATCATCCTCATCGACCTGACCCCGGGGTACAACACCGACCTGATGAGCTTCCTCTTCGGCTCCATCCTCACCGTGCCCGGCGCGGACATCTGGCGCATGGCGGTCCTGGACGCGGCCATCCTGGGCCTGATCCTGTATTACTACAAACAGCTGGCGGCCATGTCCTTCGACCGGGAATTCTCCGAGGTGCGCGGCGCGCCCGTGGTCTTTCTGCACTACCTGCTTCTGGCCATGACCGCCGTGTCCGTGGTCATGCTCATCCGGGTGGTGGGGCTGATCCTGGTCATGGCCCTTCTGACCATCCCCCCGTACCTGGCCGAGCGGCGCGTCAGCTCCCTGTGGAGCATGATGGCCCTGTCGACGCTTCTCAGCATCCTTTTCTGCATGGCCGGGCTGCTTCTCGCCTACCGCCTCGATCTGACCTCCGGGGCCTCGATCATCGCCGTGGCCGTGGTCGTTTTCGCAGCCGCGGGCCTTTTCGACGCCCTGCGCGCCCGGCTTTCCGGACATCCTCCGGTGTCGGACAACGGAGACGGCCCATGAACGAGATCGGTGCCCGACACATTCTGGAAAAGGCCGGGATAGAAGCCACCCCCATCCGCCGGGCCGTGCTCGCGGCCATGGCCGGGGAAGGCCGGGCCGTGAGCGCCCGGGAGATTCTCTCCACCGTGCGCCGGGTCGGGCCGGTCAACAAGGTCACCGTGTACCGGACCCTGGACCTGTTCGTGAACCGGGGGGTGGCCCTGCGCCACGCCCTGGAAGGCCGCTCCCTGCGCTACTGTCTGGGCGCGGTCCACGGCTCGGCCTTCCATTGCCATGTCTGGTGCCGACGCTGCGGCCGCATGGAATGCATGCCCGAGGCGGGGAAGGAACTCGGGATGGCCGCCTTCGTGAACCGCCTGGACATGGACGTGGAGGGGGTCGAGATACGCATCGACGGGGTGTGCCGGCGGTGTCGCCAGGCCGGGGAGGGCGAACCCTCCCCGGCCGTCCCCGCGAGCTCCGGCCGGCCTTGACAGGTCCCTTTCCGCGAACTACCTGATACCGTTGCCCCGCGCGCCCGGCCTCCGGCATCCGCCGAAACGCCCCGGAAGCGCGGCCGTATCCCCCCGACACCCTCCCGCGCGCCATAACGCGCGGATAGACGCAAGGAGCGCTCAGATGGCCTACGACATCCGGCTGGTGAAACTGGTCAACGGCGAAACCGTCCTCGGCAAGATCGACGAGGAAGGCAAAAAACTCAAGGACGTGGCCATTCTCCAGACCGTGCCCACCCAGCAGGGCGTGCAGATGCTCATCCTGCCCTTCGGCTATCCCTTCGAGACCGAGGTCGGCGGCGAAATCGCCATGGACCACGTGCTTTACGAATTCAAGAAGTTCCCCGAGGAGATCAAGACCAAATACCTCGAGGCCACCAGCAACCTGACCCTGTCCACGGCCGGGGACCTGCGGACCCTGAAGACCATGGCCGGCGCGGCGGCCAAGGGCGGGCTCGGCGGCCTGATCAAAAAATAGCCCCGGACGAACACGCCGTCCCGGTCGCCATGTCGGCCGGGACGGACGCAGCGGACCGCCGCGACAGGCCCCGGCCTCGCGGCGGTTCTTCCCTGTTTCCCGACTCGGCGCACCCCGACGCCGGAGAGCCTCCATGCGCGACATCCTGGCCCTGGTCCCCAAGCCAAGCCACTTCGCCGGCAGCGAATGGGGCGCGGTGCGCAGGCCCCACGCAAAGGCCCGCGTGGCCCTGGCCTTCCCCGACCTCTACGAGGTCGGCATGTCCTACCTCGGCCAGGCCATCCTCTACGAGGCCGTCAACC
>JBMONM010000197.1:0-5689 GCA_049324675.1 Thermodesulfobacteriota bacterium | reverse complement strand
CCTGGGTTACGGCCCGCAGGATCTCGGAACCAGCATCGTACTCAAGCTCGGCGACGCGTCGGACACCGTGGTCCCCGGCCACTTCAACCCGGTGGACTACCCCCCGGTCAACAGGGGCACCCCGGAAACCGGCGCCGCGACCTACCGGCTCAACATCGCCGGATGCACCGGTTCCAACAACACCATCGTCAGCGAGGGGGACGAACTCCAGGTCGAGCCCGGCAACATGGTCGGACCGACCAGGCAGGGGCTGGATGAACTGTTCGCCGCGGACCCCGGCGCCACCTGGGATGACACCGCAAAAGCCATCACCGGCAGCGCCTTCCCCGATCCCATGCAAAGCCCCAGGGTGGCGCTTATCCCCTTTTACGATCCGTCGCGCCCGCAGAACCCGGGGCGCAACAGCATCTACGTCTACCAGCTGGGCGCGGTCTTCATCGAGGACATGGACAAAAGCGGCAACGTCACCGGCAGATTCTTGAGGGCCATGGCCGTGGACCCCCGCCGCATGACCACGAAGCCCTGCGACGCCGACGCCGTGGCCCTGTTCAGCGTGGGCCTCATCAGGTGATCCAGGGCCGGGCCACCCCACTCCCGGCGCGTTCCTCGACACGCGAGGATCTTTCCTCGCTCCGACCTGACATCCATGGACGGCGGACGTCACCGTCTCCGGGGTTCCCGGTCCGGGGCCATGAGGGCCGCCAGGCCGGCCCGATCCAGGATTTCCATGTCCCGTCCGGAAATACGCACCAGCCCCTGCCGGGCCATGCGTCCAAGCGTGCGGGACAACGCCTCGGGCGTGGCCCCAACGATCTTGGCCAGTTCCCGCTGGCTGATCCCCAGGGCCACCAGACGGCGACCGTCGCGGTCCTCCTCGCGGGCGTGCAGCAAAAAACCGGCCACGCGGCCGGGGAGCCCTCGGAGCGACAACGACTCGATCATCTCCATGGCATCCTTGAGCCGCCGCGACACCACCCGCAGGAAATGAAACAAAATCGAGGGGTCCTCCCGGGCCATTTCCTCCAAAAGTTCCCCGGAAAAAAACACCAGCCTGCTGCGGGAGAGGGTCTCGGCATGGGCCGGGAAAAGACCCTCCCCGAAAAGCGATCCCAGGCAGAAGGGCTCACCCGGACCGAACACGTAGAGCGTCTGTTCCTTGCCGTCCTCGGCCAGCTTGAAAAGTTTCACCTTGCCCGTGAGCACCAAAAAGAACCCCCGCACGTTCTCGCGCTCCGAGGCCACCCGCACACGCGCCGGATAGGTCCTGGGCACCGCCCCCCGGGCCAGTCGCTCCATAAGCGCCACGGGCATCCCTTGAAAAAAGGACAGGGACTTGAGCGTCAAAAGAAGCGGGGAATCAGCCATGGCAAAGATGCGTCGTGGTGTTGATCATGGTCAATGCGCCGCACCCGCGGCGGGGTAGTAAGGGGTCGACGTCGGATCGCCGGCGCTTATTTTTTCTAGCAAAGGAGACTGACCATGACAATGCCGCAGACTTTTTCGGAAAAAGCGTCGGTCCCGGAACATGACGAGGAACGCATCCGGATCACCGACCCCGCCGTAAAAGAGCTCGAGGACCTTTTTCCCGACGAGGAAACGCGGCACGTGCGGGTCATCGCCACCCCCGGCTGATTCGGTCCCCGGCTCGGCCTGGTTCTGGACGAACCGGCCCCTGGCGATATCCAGGTCGCCCGCGGACGTTTCCGGTTATGCATCGACCGGGCCATATCCCGGGACATAGGCCGGGTGGACATCGAGTTGGACTCGGCGGGACATTTCCGATTGTTCAGCCAGCACTTCGGCTCCGGATGCTGACGCGAACCGACGGATACGGCAAAGGAAACGGCAAGGCCTCCCGCCGGCCGTTCCGAGCGGGCATGTCCTTGCGCCCCGACACCCTAAAAAGGAACCACCCGTGAAACGACGCGCTTTCCTGAAAACCATCGGGATTGCCGGAGCGGCGGCCGCCTCCGCCGCCCTGCCCGGCATGACCGCTCCGGCCGCCGCAGAGGCGGACGCACAAGGCCAGGTCCTGGCCACCCTGTTCGACCTCTCCAAGTGTATCGGCTGCGGGGCCTGCGTGCAGGCCTGCCACGAAGCCAACGCCGAACGCTATCCCGAGCCGAAAAAACCCTACCCGACCATGTATCCCTCCCGGGTCAAGGTCGAGGACTGGTCGGACAAACGCGATGTGGAAGACCGCCTGACTCCCTACAACTGGCTGTTCATCCAATCGGCCACTGTGGAGTACCTGGGCAGGAGCCTGGACATCCACATGCCCAGACGCTGTATGCACTGCCTAAAGCCCCCCTGCGCCAACCTGTGTCCCTGGGGCGCGGCGTCCAAGGCCGCGAACGGAACCGTACGCATCAACACCGACATCTGCCTGGGCGGGGCCAAGTGCAAGAACGTGTGCCCGTGGTCCGTCCCCCAGCGTCAGACCGGCGTCGGCCTGTATTTGGACCTTTTGCCTTCCCTGGCCGGAAACGGGGTCATGTACAAGTGCGACCGTTGCTACGCCCGTGTCCAGGCCGGCGGCGTTCCGGCCTGCATCGAGGCCTGCCCCAACGAGGTGCAGACCATCGGCCCCCGGGACGAAATCGTGAAAAAGGCCCACGAACTTGCCGCGTCCATGAACGGCTTCATCTACGGCGAGACCGAAAACGGCGGCACCAACACCATCTACGTCTCCCCCGTGCCTTTCGAGCTCATCGAGACCGCCTCGCCTCCGGGACCGGGCCGTCCCACGCTCAAACGCATGGCCGACGCCATGTCCTTCGAATCCAGCCTGGCCGCGGCCTTGGTGGTGGCCCCGGTCGCCGCCGTGGCCGGCGCGGCGTTGCGCGCCGCCAAGCGGAACCAGGACGCCAAGGAGGGGAATCATGACTAAATCTCCCGTGTCCCCCTGGATGAAACGGGCCTTCGCCGTGACCGTGTTCGGGCTAGGGCTTACCGGTCTGGCCCAGATGCCGATATTCAGCCGTTATTACATCGCCGACATCCCGGGATTCGGATGGCTGGGCGATTTCGTGTTCACTCACACGCTGCATTACGCCCTGGCCGCCATATTCCTGTTTTTGGCCTTTTTTTTCGCCGCGACCTTCTTCCTGAACCGGCGGCCGCTCACCACCCTGACCGCCTCGGGCGCGATCCGGGTGGCGCTGTACACGGCCCTGATCGTCACCGGCGCGGTGCGTGTGGTGAAAAACATCTCCGGGGTCTATCTCGGAGAGACGACGGTCATGCTGGTGGACTGGTCACACCTGCTCGTGGCCGTACTCCTTCTTCTTGCGGTGTCGTGGTCCCGGCGGACCGCTCGGAAAGACTTCACCACGTCTTGACCCCCGGCGCGCCGGGCATATTTGCGACCCGCCTGGGGCGTGATCTCTCATCCCACACGTGTTTCGCCCCCGGGACAAATCCGTTTCCCGGGGGCGAAAAGTATTCAACAATCCACCATGATAATGCTATGCCCCATGCCGGATACGCACGGGCTGCCCCGCGCCCCGGTCCCAAAGGGCCGTTTGGCGGGCGGGTGGGCCGAGGACCAGTGCGGGGGAAGTCCCGGGCATGGACACAGACACCGCAGCCCCATCGACCATGGAAAAAACGCGGCGAGCCGTCTTTCTCGACCGTGACGGCGTTCTGAACGAGGACAGAAACTACCTCTGGAAACCCGAGGACTTTGTGTTGTTGCCCGGAGCCGTCGAGGCCCTCTCCCGTCTTCAGGCGGCCGGCTTCCTGCTGGTCGTGGTCACCAACCAGTCCGGCATCGCGCGCGGTTTCTACACCGAACAGGATTACCAAAACCTGACCGCATACATGCGGGGACTGCTTGAAGGATACGGGATCCGTCTTGCCGGCGTGTACCATTGCCCCCACCACCCCATGCACGGCAAAGGCCCGTACCGCGTCTCCTGCGGCTGCCGGAAGCCCCAGCCCGGTTTGATCCTCCGGGCCGGCGAGGAACTGGGCATTGATGTCCGCCGCTCCTTCCTTGTGGGTGACAAGCAGAGCGATATGGAGGCCGGAAGGACGGCGGGCGTGGGCCGCTGCATTCTTGTAAAAACGGGGCACGTCCTGGGCAAGAAGGATATTGCCGCAGCGGACATCTGCCTGAACGACCTGCGTGAAGCCTCCGACTGGATCATTTCACACTCAAATGCTCAACAAACAGGATAGGCGCACACTGCGACAGCAAAGATATGGATTTCACATCCAAACGGGAGTAGACCCTCAAGGAATGTTCCTTGCACCGACCAGGCACATGCATCCGAATGCGGCCGAAGGATCGGTCTTAGACGGACACCACAAGACAAGGAGTGGACCATGCAAATGACGGATCTTCTCTCCAAGGAGCAATGGAAAGACTTCGAACAGACCTTGCATGAAAAATGGAGGGTCAACGCCTGCGCCTATGAAGCGAGCGGGCTCTCCTTCACAGGATTTAAAAATTTCATCAACCCGCTTTGCGCCAAGATCAAGTCCTTCCCGGAGGGAATCCAGGCCATCTGTTCCGTGGCCCACCAGCATATGGCCAGGCAGGCCAAGGCGGCGCGCAAAACCATCATCGAGCAGTGTGACGCCGGACTGCTCAAAATCTGTACGCCTGTTTTCGCGGGCGACGAGTTTGTGGGCATTGTCGGGGGATGCGGACGCCTGCCCGCCGGAGAGGAGGTGGACACGTTCACCATCGAAAAGGCGACGGGGCTGCCGCACGACGAGGTGATGTCCCTGGCCGCCCAGGTCCCCGCGATCACCATGCGGGAGGCCGAGGACATGGCCCGCTTCCTGGAAGACTTCGTGGGAAAGGCGGTCGCAGCGGTCCGCACCACAAGCGCGTGACCGCCCCTCACCCCTGCAATGCGGCCAGAGCCGCGCGGCACACGGCCAGGGCCGGGTCCTGGTCTTCCCCCTGAAAGATGCGGCCCTGGCTGGAAAAACCCGCCTTCCATAGAGAGGAGTGCGGGTCTCGGGGCCGGACGTCGAGCAGCCGGAATGCGAAGCCCCGGGCCTCGAGCTGCCCCGCCAGTTGCAAGGCGGCATTGATGTGGCCGGTGGCCTCGGCGGGCAGGGCGTCGCCCAGAATGTCCCTCAAGGCCTGATGCACGGCGTCGTGTTCGGACATGGCGCTCATCATGTCGCACATGTACCTTTTCCCACCCGATAATTCAACGACCGAAATCGCACATGCCCATGCATGAAAAGCGCGTTCGCCTTCCCCGCATCCGGGGTGGAAGCAGGAAAAGAAAGCAGCGGCCGGTCATGGCCCAGGGGAGGGCACGCGGGCATCATTGCAGATTTTCATAAAACGCGTTCAGTGCCGTCGTAAGGCGCTCCTCACTCCACACCGTTTCCATGAAGGTGCGGGAGGCCCGCCCGATGCGCCGCCGCAGTTGCGGATCACGAACCAGCCGACGCACGACGTTTTCCAATTCCTCCAGGGTGCGGGCCAGGACCCAGGGCAAGGCATCGCACCGGAAAAAATCGCGAATGGCGGTCATGTTCCAGTCGTCGAGCCCGGCGATGACCGGCAGCCCCTGCGAAAGCGCCTCCAGGGAGGACATGCCGTAGTATCCCTGCATGTGGTCGAAGACGATGTCGCAGGCCTGCTTGCGTGCCAGACAGTCCGCATGGGTCGCATCGTCGATGATATCCAGGTCGAGCTGAGGCAGCTCCCGGCTGAGGC
>JBMONM010000196.1:0-5691 GCA_049324675.1 Thermodesulfobacteriota bacterium | reverse complement strand
CCGGGCCGGGCCCCTCCTACTTCCCAGGGCTTTTCACATACAGGATCGATTGCGCGCTGCGCCTCTTGATCAGCGCCTTGCCCTCGGCCTCGGCCTGCATGAGCAGGATCTCCTTCTCCCCGAAGCGCAGCGCGTCGGCCAGACAGACCTCCACACACACCGGTTCGAGGCCGTGGATGACCCGGTCGTGGCACAGGTCGCACTTGTGGGCGTATTTGCCCACGGCGTCGAACTGGATCACCCCGTAGGGACACTTGACGAGACACTTCCCCGAACCCGTGCAGGCCGCCTTGTCGATGCGCACGATGCCGGTCTGGGCGTCCTTGGCGATGGCCCCGGACGGACAGGCCTTGACGCACGGCGGTTTCCTGCAGTGCTGGCACATGACCACCCAGAAATCCTCCTTGAGATTGGGGTAGGTCCCGGTCAGTTCGCTTTCCACCCGGATATAGTGGCTCATGCCGCCGGGCATGGCCTTTTCGTGGTCCACCAGGCCGTGATGGTTGCGGCAGGCGACGATGCAGGTCTTGCAACCGATGCAGCGGTCGAGATCGACCATGATGCTGAGCTGTTTCATGGCATGTTCCCCCTACTTGTGGATGTTCACCCGGGTGGCCACGTGGGCCTCCCCGCCGCGCAGGTCCTGCTCGTCCAGGTGCGACCCGGCGTCGGCGATCAGTTCGTTGTCGCCGGCCCAGGCCCCGCGCGAGGCCACCTTGCCCATGGTCTGGCCGAAGCCGTGGATCAGCCCGGCGCACCCGGGCTTGATGCGCTCGGACAGGGCCAGGGGCAGCTTCACCGCGCCCGTGGCCGACTTCACGGTGACCATGTCGCCGTCGGCCAGGCCCAGGCGCGCCGCATCCACGGGGTTGAGGATCACCGGGTTGGCGTCCAGGCCCGAGACCGGGTCGCGCAGTTGGGCGTTGTTCTGGGACCAGGCCCCGGTGTTGTTCAAGAAGATGGTGCGGAAGTTGACCAGGATGAAGGGAAATGCCTTCTCGTCCCGGCGGAATTCCAGGGGCAGTTCCGGACTCGGCCACTGCTGGCCGATGTCCGCGTACATCCGCCATTCCAGTTCGATCTTGCCGCTTGCGGTGTTGAACTTGCCGGCGTCCTCGTACTTGCGGAAACCCGCCGTGCCCGGGGACCACAGCCCGCCGTTGTCCATGAGCCTCTTGACGGACATGCCCACCCCGGACAGCTCGATGTCGTAGTATTCGATGTCGTCCTTGAAGGCGAAGTATTCCGGGAACATGCGCTTGCCGAGCTCGATCATCACCCGGTTGGCGTGCCGGGACTCGCCGACGGGTTCGACCACCGGCCGGCACAGGGCCGCCGTGTGCCCGTAGTTGTACCACCAGGGCATGTACAGCATCTCCCAGCGCTCGAAGTTGGTCTGGTCCGGCAGAACCAGGTCCGCCCATTTCATGGTCTCCGAGGGCATGATCTCGGTGACCACGAAAAGCTCCAGCTTGTAGTCGCCCTTTTCGTCGCGCATGGTCATGGCCTTGCGCCATTCCCCGGACCCCATCTCGGACAGGGCCGGATTGCACTCCGAGGCGAAAAAGACCTTGAGGGTCCCCTCCTTGACGGCCTGGGCCGCGTACCAGGTGGGTTCGAGGATGAAGTTGTAGTGGTCGAACTTCTTCCGGTTGGGGCCGGTGCGGTGGTAGCCCAGTTCCTTGAGGTTGGGGGCCGGCGGCACGGGCGTGACCGGGGCCATGGGCGCGATCTCGGGCAGGGGCTGGCCGCCGGGGTTGTCCAGGTTGCCGGTGATGACCAGAAGGATGCTCCAGACGTGCCCCCAGTCCATGGCGTTGCCGTACATGATGGACTTGAAGGCATCGATGCACACGCTTTTGGCCTCGGCGCACATCTTGGCCAGCTTGACGATGTCCTTGGCCGGGACCTCGCAGATGCGGCTCATCCTGGCCGGGGTCTTGTCCTTGATGAACTTCATGAGCTTTTCCATGTCCCCGGGCCGCACCCACTTGTCGCAAAAGGCCTTGTCGTAGAGGTCGTGCGTCAGCAGGTAATGGCACACCCCAAGGAACAGGGCCGCGTCGCCGCCGGGCTTGATGGGGATCCACCAGTCGGCCTTGGAGGCCTCGGTGCGGAAGATCGGATCGATGACCACCAGCCTGGCCCCGCGCTGTTTGGCGTCCAGGACGTCCCGGGGCACGCAGGCGTCGTCCAGGCAGCCGAAGGGATGCCGGCCGGAGAGGATCATCAGCCCCCCTTTGGGCACGGTGTAGTACATGGGCGCGATGTGGTGGTTGGGGAAACAGCCGAAGGTGTGCAGGTGGGCCATGATCTTGCCCGAATCGCAGTGGGGCAGGCCGGTGGAGATGAACCCGCCCACGGCGTTGACGAAACGCCACTTGGGGTCGGTGGTGGAGTGGGGGAACATGGAATAGGTGAACGTGTGGGCCTCGCCGCGATCCCGCAATTCCCGCAGCTTTTTTTCCATGATGTCCAGGGCCTCGTCCCAGCTTATGCGCGTGAACCTGCCCTCGCCGCGCTCACCCACCCGCTTGAGGGGGTATTTCAGGCGTTCCGAGGAATACAGGGTGGTGATGCCGGCCATGCCCTTGACGCACATCTTGCCCCTGGCCCGGGGATTGCCCTTGACCTCCGTGACCACGCCGTTCTCCACGCGGGCCAGAATGGCGCATTCCGCCTTGCATTGGTAACAGACGGTGGGGATCCATTCGTTTTTGTGCATCTGCGTGTCCTCCGTTCAATGTATGGTCGTCGTCCCGGCCATGCGCCCCGGGGCGAAAACCGATGCGCCGCATGCCTGCCTTTTTTGAAAAGAGCGCCGGGCGAACCAAAAAGTTACCTCACGGAAAAAAATATTTCGGGGACGGGGAAACGGCCCCTGATGCGGCAGTCCCGTTGCCGGACCAGTGCCGTGGCTTCAAAATCCATGTAGGCGACGCGGCTCCAGGCTGGCGATCCGGCCTGTCCCTGAGGGGACTGCCGCGAGGGGTCAGACGAAGTCCGGGCAGACGAACCGGCCAAGATCGAAAGGCGCGGACCCGGCACGGTCCGCAAGCGGCAAAAAGAGCCTCATGCGCTCGGCGCGCGGCGTCAGGTCGTCGAAGGTGACGATGCGCCGCACCAGCACGTCGCGTGCGACGTCCCGGGGGATGCCGGTGCAGGCGGCCTGGACCTCGGCCCCCAGGTCGGGGTCGTCGCGGACCCTGTCCCGGGCCTGAAGCAGCCGGCGCACGTAGTCGCGCACCACGTCGGGATGGTTCCGCGCGAATTGCCGGCGCACGGCCAGGATGCAGCAGGTGTGCCCGGGCAGGATGTCCTTGGAGAAAAGCACGGTCCGGCCGAGCTTCTCCTGCATACACTTGGCCCCCCAGGGCTCGGCACAGAAAAAGGCGTCGATCTTCCCGGAGCGCATGGAGGAAATCACGTACGAGGGGTTGATGACCGCCCGGCTCATGCCCGCCAGTTCGGAACGGCCGCCGGCCAGGAGACCGAGCAGGGCCTGGTGGGTGGAGTGCGGCGCGGGCAGACCGAGCCGCCGCGTCCGTCCCTGGGGGGAAACCGAGAGGGAACTGCCGTCGTGGTGGGCGTCCAGGACGTGCACGAGCCCTGTCCCCTCGGCTTCGATGCGCATGGCCAGGGGGGCCATGATGAAGGCCGCGTCCACCCGACCCCGGCGCAGATCCTCGGAGAGCGCGAGCCAGGAAAGATAGCGGCGCTGGACCAGGGGCAGGGGCCGGTCCCTGAACAGCACCTGGGCGGCCATGGCCAGCAGGTGATCGGTGACCGGCATGTACCCCACCCGCAGGGTGCCCTCGCCGCCGTAGGCCAGCAGCTTTTCGCGCAGGATGTCCCTGGCGGCGTGCAGCCGCTTTTTCACCGTTCCCTCGCCGATCCCCAGGGATGCGGCGATCTCGCCGGTCGTCTGGCCACGGCCGTAGTGTCGCCGGGTGATGTCCCGCAGATGTTCGGGCAGGGAGTCCACGGCCCTGTCGAACGCGGCCCGGAGTCTGGCGTCGTGCAGGTCCTCGGCCGGGTCGGCGGCGCTCGGGGCGGGAAGACGGCCCTGCGCCTCCAGGTCGTTGAGGGATTCCGCGGGATGCCGGCCCTGGGCCAGCCGGGTGCAGTGGGAGCGGACGATGGCCGCGAGCCAGGCCGGAAAGGCCTCGGGTTCCCGCAGGCTGGGCAGGGAGCGGAAAACCGTGAGAAAGGCCTCCTGGACCGCGTCCTCGGCCAGGGGACTACCGGACAGCCCGCGCCGGGCGATGCGCAGGGCGAACGGATAGAACCGGGCGGCGACGGTCCGCCACGCCTCCGACTCGCCCGCAAGGGCCAGGCGCACCAGTTCGCCGATGGGGCGAGTGTCCATGTTCCCGCCGCCTGTCGAAGTCCTTACGCCCTGCGCAGGATCACGCCTTTTGAAACTATCAGGACTGCGGGAACAAAGGCAAGAGGACCGGTCCGGCCAGCCGGCCCTTTGGGATTGCCCTCCCCGGCATTCCCCGGTAAGGCTGCCCTCGCGGGGCACGGCCCGCCGAGACATCTTCCCATCCCCCCGCCCCGCGACGCGCAACCAAGGAGTCCACATGGCCAAAATCCTTTACGGGGTGCACGGCTCCCAGCACGGTCACGCCATCCGGGCCACGGTGGTGGCCAGACACCTGCCCCACCACGAATTCCTGTTCATCTCCAGCGAGGAGGGAGCCAGGCTCCTCGGCCGGGAATTCCGCGTGGAGCATTTCGAGAACCCAGGCACCCGCTACAAGAAATACAAGGTGGACACGGCGGCCACCGTGGCCCTGGCCGCCCGCACCCTGATCCACCGGGGCCGGGAGCTGGACCGCCTGGCCCGGATCATCGACGACTTCGGGCCCGACGCGGCCATCTCCGACTACGAATATTTCGTACCCATCGCGGCCAAAAGAGCGCACATCCCCTGCCTGTCCCTGGACCACCAGCACGTGATCTCGGCCTGCGCCCACGACATCCCGGCCTCCCTGCGCCTGGACTACTACGGCATCCTGGCCTCGATCCGTTTTCTCTTCAGCAACTGCACGGACTACCTGGCCATCTCCTTCTACCAGCCGCCGGTCAAACCCGGGCTTCGGGCGCGCATCGCCCCGCCCATCCTGCGCGACAGCGTCTTCCGGTTCGCCCCGTCGGACGGCGACCACATCCTGGTCTACCAGAGCTGCTCCATCTGCGACGCCTTCGTGCCCTTCTTAAAGACCCTGGACCGCGAATTCCGGGTTTACGGCTACAACACCGACCGCACCGAGGGGAACCTGACCTTCCGCAGCTATTCCGAGGACGGGCTTCTGGCCGATCTGTCCACCTGCGCCTACGTCATCTGCGGCGGCGGCCACAACCTCATGTCCGAGGCCCTGTATTACGGCAAACCCGTCATGTCCTTCCCCGTGGGCGGAGCCCTGGAACAGCACCTGAACGCCCTGTACCTGGAAAAACTCGGCTACGGCCGCAAACTGGACATGATGCGGCTGTCCAAAAACATGGTCCTCGACTTCGAGGCCGCCCTGCCCGCCCGCCGCGCCGCCGTGCGCGCCGCGACCTTCCGGGGCAACGAGATGGTCTTCGACCTGGTCGAGGGATTCGTCAAAACCGGACGCCTGGCCCTGGCCTGAGCCGGAAGATGTGGGGGGGCCGCCCCCCCCCCCCCCGCCGGGGGGGGGG
>JBMONM010000195.1:0-5699 GCA_049324675.1 Thermodesulfobacteriota bacterium | reverse complement strand
GGGGTATTGCCATGAAAGGATGTCCCGGGATATGCTCTTCGAGCCCCGGGCGAAAAACGCCCGCAACCTTGCCGCGACCCGCCGGGGATGGTACATGGGGCATAAGGACTCCCGGGTCCGGATTCCGGTTGGCGGGGGAAACGCGTCGTGCGGTCCCCCGTGAGGTTTGAAATCGCGGCGCATGTCTTTCACGGAAACCAAAGGAGGGCGTATGCGACGACAGGCAAGACGGTCGTGGCTCCTTGTCACGGCCTTCGTGGCCGCCGCCGTACTGGCCTTCGGCCCGGCCGGAGCCAAGACCGACGAGGACAAGGCCCCGGGACGCAAACTGGCCCAGAATGCGGTCATGGCCCCGGGCGGACGCTGGACCACGGTGGATCACTCCAAACTCGAGGCCCTGCAAAAGGATTTCGCCACGCCCGAGGAGGTCACGGCGGCCTGCCTGTCCTGCCATACCCAGGCCGCGGACCAGATCCACCACACCATCCACTGGACCTGGATCTGCGACAACTGCAGCAGTGAAGCCCCCATGGGCAAGTACGGCAGGACCATCAACAACTTCTGCATCGCCGTGCCCTCCAACGAGCCCCGCTGCACCTCCTGCCACATCGGCTACGGCTGGAAGGACAAGAATTTCGACTTCAAGGCCAACACCAAAGTCGACTGTCTGGTGTGCCACGACACCACCCACACCTACGAAAAATATCCGGCCGGGGCCGGCAATCCGGTCAAGGAGCCCACGGTCTTCCCCGAGTCGGGCAAGACCTACGAGCCGCCGGACTACAAGAAGATCGTGGGCAAGGTGGGCAAGCCCGACCGGATCAATTGCGGCACCTGCCACTTCTACGGCGGCGGCGGAGACGCGGTGAAGCACGGCGACCTGGACAGTTCCCTGACCATGCCGAAAAAGTCCCTGGACGTGCACATGGACGCCGAGGGCCAGAATTTCACCTGCCAGCGCTGCCATACCACGAAAAACCACCACATCGCCGGGCGGCTGTACACCACCCCGGCCGCGCCCGAGCGCATAAGCCTGACCGAGGCCGACCTGGCCTCCAAGATCGCCTGCGAATCCTGCCACAGCGCCACGCCGCACAAGACCGACGTCAAGTCCAACGACCACACGGACAAGGTGGCCTGCCAGGCCTGCCACATCCCGCAGTTCGCCCGCATCATCCCCACCAAGATGGTCTGGGACTGGTCCACGGCCGGCCAGAAAAACGCCGAGGGCAAGCCCTTCAAGAAGGACGGCCCCCTGGGCAAGCCCATCTACGACTCCAAGAAGGGCGACTTCGTGTGGGAGAAGAACGTGGTCCCCGAATACCGCTGGTTCAACGGGGCCATGAGCCACAAGCTGGTCACCGACGTCATCGACCCCTCGGGGGTGGTGGCCCTGAACCAGCCCGTGGGCTCGCCCGACGATCCCAAATCCCGGATCATGCCGTTCAAGGTGCACCGGGGCAAGCAGCCCTATGATTCCGTCCAGAAGACCATGGTCATCCCCAATCTCTTCGGCGGCAAGGAGTCCGACGCCTACTGGGTGAAATACGACTGGAAAAAGGCCATCGAGGCCGGCATGGCCTACGTGGACCTGCCCTTCTCCGGCGAGTTCGGATTCGTGTCCACGGAATACTACTACCCTACCACGCACATGGTGGCCCCGCGCGAGCAGGTGGTGCGCTGCGAGGAATGCCACTCCACCGCGGGTCGCCTCAAGGGCCTGCCGGGCGTGTACATCCCGGGACGGGACGTGTCCGCGGCGATCACCGGGCTGGGGTTCACGGCGTCGGGGCTGGCCCTGCTGGGCGTTCTGGGGCACGGCGCACTGCGCTTCATTTCCAGGAAAAAGAGGGAGGGGAAGTCATGAGCACACCCGAAAACGCTACCAACGGCCGGCGCTCGTTCTACCTGTACACCCGGTACGAGCGGTTCTGGCACTGGTTCCAGGCCCTTTTGATCATACTGCTGCTTCTGACCGGCTTCGAGGTGCACGGCAGCATCTCCCTGCTCGGGTTCGAACAGGCCGTCACCGTGCACAACTTCCTCGGCCTGACCTGGCTGATCGCCTTCGCCTTCTTCGTGTTCTGGGTGTTCACCACCGGGGAATGGAAGCAGTACGTGCCGACCACGAAAATGATGTTCGAGGTCATGGCCTACTACGGCTACGGGATCTTCGCCGGCCAGCCCCACCCCTGCCCCAAGCGCCCGGACGCCAAGCACAATCCGTTGCAGCGCATGACGTATCTGTCCCTGGCCGCGGTGCTTCTGCCCTTCCAGATGGTCACCGGGCTTTTGTACTACCTCTACAACTCCTGGACGGAGATGGGCATCACCGGGCTGTCGCTCGAGGTGGTGGCCGTGGCCCATCTGATCGGGGCCTTCGCCATCCTGCTCTTCCTCATCGTGCACGTGTACATGACCACCACCGGGCACACCATATTCGCCCACATCAAGGCCATGTTCACCGGCGTGGAAGAGGTCGAGCACGCCTCGGAGGTGGCGGACTGGGAGAAAAAGACCCCGGCCTGAAGACATCCCCCGCGCCCGGATTCGGTCCGGGAATGAGGCCTCCATGACGCGCCCCCGCTTGCGGGGGCGCGTCATGCCGTTATCCCCGGTCCGGTTCTGGAAAAAGAACGGCCGAGGGTTGACAACCCCCCGCCGAGGGGATAAACAATCCGCCTTTCGAGTACACTCAAGGAGCGGTCATGAAAACGTTCTCCCCGTCCAAAAAAGATATCCAGCGCGACTGGCTCATCGTGGACGCCTCGGACAAGATCCTGGGCCGTCTGGCCAGCGCCGTGGCCGGGCGCCTGCGCGGCAAGCACAAGCCCGAGTTCGTCCCGCATATGGATACCGGCGACTTCGTGGTCATCGTCAACGCCGACAAGATCCGGTTCACCGGCAACAAGCTGGACCAGAAAAAATACTACCGCCACTCCGGCTATATCGGCGGCCTCAAAGAGACGTCGCTTCGGACCATGATGCAGACCAAGCCCGAGCAGGTGATCATGAAGGCCGTGCGCGGCATGCTCCCCAAGAACCGGCTCGGCCGGGCCATGCTCAAAAAGCTCAAGGTCTATTCCGGCACCGAGCACCCCCATACGGCCCAGCAGCCCAAACCCATCGACCTCTAAATCCCACGGCACCGGGAGACACGCATGAGCGACGAGTTTTTTTACGGCACCGGACGGCGCAAGACCGCCGTGGCCCGCACCCGCATCTACAAGGGCAACGGCCGCATCCTGATCAACAACCGGCCCTACGAGGAATATTTCCCCCGGCCCACCCTGCGCGTGATCGTGCGCCAGGCCCTGGCCCTGACCCGCACCGACGGCAAGTTCGACGTCAAGGTCAATGTCTGCGGCGGCGGCATCACCGGCCAGGCCGAGGCCGTGCGCCACGGCATCGCCCGGGCCCTGCTCAACGTCGATCCGGAGTTGCGCGGCACCCTGAAAAAGGCCGGCCTGCTCACCCGCGATTCCCGCGAGAAGGAACGCAAGAAGTACGGCCAGCGCGGCGCCCGCGCCAGGTTCCAGTACTCCAAGCGTTAGACCGGGACTGTCTTCCTCGCTTCCCAGGCGGAGCCGCCCCAGGCGGCTCCGCCTTTTTTGCCTGTCCGTCCCCGCCCCAGGCCGCATTCCCTTCCGGCCCCAAAACCGGTATCATACCGCCGGTCTGCTCCTGAAGAGACCGACCCGCGGCCACGCCGGAACGTCCTGACGCGGCCGGAACACCAACCATGGACAGCTCCCGGGCCTTCGAACCGGACCGCGCATGAAACCCGTCGCCGCGCTCGCACCCTTTCTCGGCCGTCTGGCCCGGGGACACTGGCCCATCTTCCTTATCGGCACGGCCATCACCCTGGGCATGGTCGTCGTCTACGCCCTGCGGCCGGCCTGGCTTCAGTTCCAGGAGCTCAAACTCTACGACGTGGCCATGCGCCGGGAACTGCAACACGCCCCGAGCGGCCTTCCCGTGGTGGTGGACCTGGACGACAAAAGCCTGTCCACCTACGGCCAGTGGCCCTGGCCGCGTTTCCGGATGGCCCTGCTTTTGGCCCGTCTCAAGGCCGCCGGGGTCCTGGCCGTGGGCATCGACATCGTGTTCGCCGAGCCGGACCGGACCTCTCCGGAGACCATGCGCCGCATGTTCCGCGAGGAGCTCAAGCTCGACGTGGCCTTCGACGGTCTTCCCCCCGCCCTGGGCGACTACGACGCGGTGCTGGCCGGCGTGCTCAAAGACGGCCCGTACGTTCTCGGCTATTATCTCGATTTCGACCCCGTCGCGCCCAAAAACAGGCCCGATGTCGCGGCCTGCTCCCTGCCCCGGCTTCAGGCCTCGGTCATCCGCGCCCCGGGGGCCGGTCCGGCGACCGAATATCTGGCCAACGCCCCGGCGGTCGTCTGCCCCCTGCCCGGACTTCTGGCCGCCGCGCCCGGGGCCGGGTTCTTCAACACCATTCCGGACCCGGACAACATCGTGCGCCGCTCCCCCCTGATTCTCGCCCACGGTGATGCCCTCTGCCCCAGTCTGTCCCTGGCCACCACCATGCTGGCCCTCGATGTCAAAAACGCGGTCCTGCGGGTCGGCGACGGCGGCGTGGAATCGCTGACCCTGCCCCTGCCCGGCGGGGAAAAACGGGTCATCCCCCTGGACGGCCAGGGCCGGGTGCTGGTCAACTACCGGGGCCCCGGCGGGACCTTCCCACGCATCAGCGCCGCGGACGTCCTCGCCGGAACCGTTGACCCCGAGGCCCTGCGCGGCAAAATCGCCTACCTCGGCACCTCGGCGGCCGGACTGCGGGACCTGCGGGCCACGCCCTTCGACCGGACCATGCCCGGAGTCGAGGTCCACGCCACCCTGACGGACATGATCGTCACCGGGGACTTCCTGTTGCGGCCGGACTGGGCCCCGGGGCTCGAGGTCTGCGCCACCCTGGCCCTGGGCCTCCTCTCGGCCGCGCTTCTGTCCTGGACCCGGGCCGTGCTCCTGCTCGCGCCCTTCGCCGGGCTGGGCCTGGGCATGTGGTTCGGGGCCGGATACGCCCTGGCGACGCACCGCTTCGTCGTCTCCCCGATCACCCCGCTTCTGACCCTGACGGCCAACTTCATGGCCCTGACCTTTCTCAAATTCTGGCGCGAGGAACGCCAGAAACGCTTCATCCACTCGGCCTTCTCCCACTATCTGGCCCCCGCCGTGGTCAACGAGCTGGTGGCCTCGCCGGACCAACTGAGCCTGGCCGGCGAGGAACGCGAGGTCACGGTGCTTTTTTCCGACGTGCGCGGGTTCACCAGCATGTCCGAAAAGCTCACCCCCACCCAGGTGGTGGATCTCCTGCACCGCTACCTGACCCCCATGACGGCCATCATCACCAGCCACATGGGCACCCTGGACAAGTTCATCGGCGACGCCATCATGGCCTTCTGGAACGCCCCCCTGCCCGTGCCCGGACACCAGGGCAAGGCCCTGGCCTCGGCCATGGCCATGCTGCCTGAGCTTGAACGCCTGAACGCGGGGTTCCAGGAGACCTACGGATTGCGCATCGACATCGGGGTGGGGCTGCATGCCGGCAGGGCCCGGGTGGGCAACTTCGGCTCCGAGGACCTTTTCGACTACACGGTCATCGGGGACACGGTGAACCTGTGCTCGCGGCTGGAGGGGCTGACCAAGTATTACCGCAAACCGATCCTGGTCAC
>JBMONM010000194.1:0-5703 GCA_049324675.1 Thermodesulfobacteriota bacterium | reverse complement strand
CTCCTTTATGTGACTGGTTGAAGCCGGAACAACTTCTTCCTATCACGGAGAGCGACTATTTCTAGGATTATCAACGGCTTCGCCATATTAGAACCCCCCGCTTAGCGGGGGGTTTTCGTTTCCATAACAAACGGACCGAATCCATGCTGGATCCGGTCCGTCAACTGACAAGCGGCATCAAGGGAGGAAAAATGGCCCGACTAGCTGACTTTATCCACGAAACGGCTGGCAATCGGCGTTTTGACCGTACTGGAACGATAGCCCGACAACCGTTCGTTCTCCTGTTTGGCGCGCTTGAGATCCTTCTTGAGGGTTTCATGAAGGCGCTTGGCCTCGCTGCTCAACTGCCCCTGAAGGCTTTGCAGGCGCATGAGCTTGTCGCGCAGTTGGCTCACCTTGTCGGATTCGCGCATCTGCCACGCCTGCTCCATGAGCTTTCCCCGGTCAAAGGCGAGCCGCTCGGCCTCCTCGATGTCCCCGGCAAGGAGACTGGCCAGTTCGCGTTCCCCCACCTCCAGGGCCATATCGATGAAGTTCATGCTTGTGGACATGGCGTTAGGCCTTGGCCGTCTCTCTGATCTCTCCGCGCAAATCGCCGACGACTTGCTTCCAGCGGGAAACGGCGGGTATGAATTCGTATTCCAGAAGGTCGGACAAAAGAACCCAGTCCTCGTTCTCGACCACTTCCAGCATCTCGGAAAACAGGGACGAAATTTCCTCGGAAGCCTTGATAAAGGCCGGCTGGTTCTTCTCACCGTATTCCTGGCGCAAAAGGCCGATCATGGCCATGAAATCCTGGATGACGTCGAGCAGATCACGATAGATTTCCAGGGCCTCGGCGTCCTGGGCCTGCCGGAACAGTTCCGCGACCCCCTTGGCTCCCAGATCCATCAGGGTGACCACCTTTTCCAACTCGTCGGTGATGCTCACGGCCATTTCCGAGGCGGGAACGGTCCGGATTTCCACACTTTCGATCCCCGCGGCCTCGATGTCCTCAGCCTGATGCGGGTAGATCTCGGAAAAGGCCTCCTTGTTCACGAACACATCGGTCACCACCCGGCCTTCCAGGTTTTCGTCCTCCATGACCTTGAGCAGGAGTTCCTCGAGATTCTCGAAATTCTGTATGGAAATTCCAGTGGTACGCCCATCGACGACGATCATGGCTCGTCCTCCCTCGCATATGTGTTGTAGACCTTTTTTTCCGCAAGGCATGTCTTGATGGAAACACCTATCAAATATCGTGCCATGCTCCGGTCACTTTTCCGCAACCAGGCTTGCGGCGGCCGCGACGAGCCGAAGATGGCGTTCGACAAGCAGCTCAAGCGCCGGCATGTCCACTCCAGGGGCCTGGGAAAGATGCATCCACAAATAGCCCAGGGCCCGAAACCGGGGATGCCCGCTCCACAGGGCATGCAACCGGCGCCACGTCGCGAGGAACTTGTCCTTCATGGGCCGATGGGCCGCGCGGGTCAGAGCCCGGGCCTGGCCGCGAAGCAGTTCCAGCAATGCCGCGCTGTCGGCAAGAACCGCCCGGATATCCCGGGCCGCGTCGCTGCTGAACGCAACGGGCGGGCCTTTGGCGCATGGGACCTCTTCGTCAAGGAATTGACGAAAAATATGGCGCAAAAGGGTCAACCAGGCCGTGCGGTCGTCGCCATCGTGGCCGGTCAGGGACCGCAGCCACATGAATCCGTCCTCCCCGGAAACGCTTTCCCACGCCCTGGCCCCGGCATAGCCCCCAGGGGGAAAACGACCGCATTCCAGGAAGGGGGAAAGAACCTCCAGCGCCGTTTCGGGAGATATGATCCGGCGGCAGGCCCGATCATGTGGACAGATCGTGCCGAAGGCGCACGGATGACAGTTCATGTCCGGTTCGAGGCTGACGCTTCCCGGGCGGTACGGCCCGGTATCGAAAGGCTGCGCCGTGGCCAGAAAAAAGGCCATGACCGGCGTTCCGAGTCCGGCGGCCAGATGCATGGTCCCGGTGTCGTTGGTGACCAGAATGCGCAGAAGCGACACCACGGCCGCCAGATCGGACAGGCTGGTGTCCCCGACTAGGTCCGCGGCGGGAGCGCGGCTTTGGGCCAGATAGCGCGTGGCCAGTTTTTTTTCACCTCCGGAACCGAGAAGCACCGGAAGCAGGGCATACCTTTCCCACACCACTTCGCCGAGACGGGCAAAATATTCCACAGGCCAGCGTCTGGCATCCTCGCTGGCCCCCAACTGGAAGCCCACGAAGCCGCGTGCCCCGGAAGGGGCCGCCGCCTCCAATCGGCTTTGCGCCGTCTCCAGCCTCTCGGAAGCGACCGGGGCGAGATCGGAAACAGCCGGCATGCGGCCAAGTCCGGCCGCGCGCCGAAACAAATCCACA
This sequence comes from Thermodesulfobacteriota bacterium, assembly GCA_049324675.1. Taxonomy (GTDB): domain Bacteria; phylum Desulfobacterota; class Desulfovibrionia; order Desulfovibrionales; family Desulfovibrionaceae; genus Desulfolutivibrio. The sequence continues at coordinate 3,332 of JBMONM010000194.1, read as the reverse complement.
ATGTTGAAGGGACTGAGGCCCCGATTGGCGGCGGATATTTCAAGAAAGGCCGCCCAGGGGGAGGCATCCCGGCGAAACCCCTCGGCGTCGATCGAAAAACCCATCGTTTCCCCGATAAAAAGGCGCTTGGCCAAAACCCTGGCAGCCACGGAAGGCGTCAGATTGATAACCCGTTCAGGAGAAAACCGCTGTTTCACGTCGTGCGCGAAATCCTGAAACCGCACCAGGGCCTTTTTCCAGTCCGTTTCCACATCCCGTAAAAACTCTCCCCCCGGGAGAGGGAAAATCTGATCCACATGGCGCAACAGCCCTGCCGCGCCTGCAAAATTCTCCAGGCACACCAGTCCCGTCTTCCGACCCATGGCCGCCAACTCCGCGAAAACGGGCTGACTCTGCAACAGGTCGCCGAACCGGGTCAGATTGATGACCAGCGTGTTCATGACGGCCGGAAACAAGCAGGAAACGTGCCCGGACCCCATCTCTTCCGGCCTCCCCTGCCTGTTGTTCATCAGTCCCAAACATGATACCGGGCCTTGAAATGAAAAGGCTGTGCGCCATGTGGCCCCTTTTCGTCAGGCCAAACGCTTTCCCTCCGCCCCGTCCGGGCATCCCGCCTCAATCCGCGACGTCCATGCGCGGCCTTTCGGGCCGCAGTCCTTGCGCTGATCGACATGTCGCGACACTGCGGCAAGGCCGACCGTCATGAACACCCGGGACGCCTCGAACATCCTGGAACGGCTTCTCGGCCTTGCCCGGCATGTGCCGCAAAAGACCCGGAATATTTTCTTCCAGGAGATCGGGGTCCTCCAAAACGAAATCGCCGCACTGAACAGGCGTGCGGCGGAACACCTCCACGCCTGCCGGGTTCTTGAGGACGAAACGATCCTGCTGCGGTCCAGGGCCGCCAAACTCGCCCAGACCCGGCGCCGCCTTCTGGAACATCTGCGACGCGACACGGCCAGCTTCCGCAAATTCCGCGAAGCGATAAAACTCTCCCGGGGCATGCGCTCCCTCTCCGAACTTCCCGCGTTGCTCCCGGGCCTCGAACGCACGCTCGACATAGCCGAAGTCGGCCTGATCCTATGCTCCGAAGAATTCGCGGACTATCTCCCAAAAGACATCACCGTCATGGATGGGCACAACCTCACCCAGCAGATCATGGCCCTGCTGCCCTCCCCGTCCGGACGCCCCTTTCTGGGAGCCACCCGCTCAATGCCCGACCCCTCTCTCCTCCTGGATCCCGCCCATCCGGACCATACCCGACTCCTCGACGGCTCCTGCTTCGCCTGCGGCCTGCGGGACAAATTCCAGCGGGACCGGACCATCGGCGCGGTGGCCTTTTTCGACCCCGACCCAGGCCGCTACACGCCGGACAAGGCCACGGATTTCCTTGAACATTTCTGCGAAATCATGTCCTCTGATCTGATCAACGTGCGCGATCATGAAAGACTCGACCGGGAAAGAACCATCGACGAGTTGACCGGGGCGCCCAACCGGGCGTACCTAACCCGCCACGCCCCACGGATGCTTGAGTTTTCCGGCCGCAAGGGGTTCCCGGTGTGCGCGCTTTTCATCGACCTGGACCGGTTCAAGGCGATCAACGACACCCTGGGCCACGAGGCCGGCGACCGGGTCCTGGCCGCGGTGGCCACAAGCCTGAGAAATGTCATGCGTCGCTACGACATCTTCGCGCGTCTTGGCGGCGACGAGTTCGTTGCCGTCCTGCCGGACACCGATCTGCCCGAGGCCGAGACCCTGTCGGAACGCGTCAGGCAGACCGTGGCCGACCTGGACGTGGCCAGAACCACCGGATTGGACACGCCGCTGGCGATGTCGGCCTCCGTGGGAATCGCCCGCCTGATGCCCGGCGAAAATCTCGACGATCTCATCCGGCGGGCCGACGCGGACATGTATGCGGACAAACGAGGGGACATTTCCCCGAAAAGCCCGGCCTGACACGCCGGGCACAACGAGACTGGAGGAATCCATGGCCCTTTTCACCAAGGAAGAAGCCCTATCCTACCATTCGACCTTTCCCAAAGGAAAGGTCGAGGTGGTTCCGGTCAAGCCTTGCCGCACCCAGAAACACCTGTCCCTGGCCTACACCCCGGGCGTGGCCGAGACCTGCCGGGCCATCCACGCCGATCCGGCCAAGGTCTACGAATACACCAACAAGGCCAATCTTGTGGCCGTGATCTCCAATGGCACCGCGGTCCTGGGCCTGGGCAACATCGGCCCTCTGGCCGGCAAGCCGGTCATGGAAGGCAAGGGCGTACTGTTCAAGATCTTCGCGGATGTGGACGTCTACGATCTGAATATCAATCAGCCCGATCCGGACAAGATCATCGAATTCGTCAAGATGCTCGAACCCACCTTCGGCGGCATCAACCTCGAAGACATCAAGGCCCCGGAATGCTTCTACATCGAGCAGCGCCTGATCGAGGAGATGAACATCCCCGTGTTCCATGACGACCAGCACGGCACGGCCATCATCTCCGGCGCCGGCATCTTAAACGCCATGGAAATCTCCGGGAAACGCATCGAGGACGTCAAGGTCGTGGTCTCCGGGGCCGGAGCCGCCGCCATCGCCTGTTGCAGGTTCTACGAGACCCTGGGCGTCGCCCGCTCCAACATCTTCATGTACGACTCCAAGGGGCTCATCCACACCGGACGCACGGACCTCCACGAGTCCAAACGCTATTTCGCCCAGAAAAAAGACATCGGCCCCATAGCCGAGGCCTTCAAGGGCGCCGACGTCTTCCTCGGCCTGTCCGCCAAGGGGCTGGTCTCCAAGGACATGGTCAAATCCATGGGCAAACAGCCCATCCTCTTCGCCATGGCCAACCCTGATCCGGAAATCACCTATAACGACGCCAAGCAAGCCCGTCCCGACTGCATCATGGGCACCGGCCGCTCGGATTTCCCCAATCAGGTCAACAATGTCTCCGGCTTCCCCTTCATTTTCCGGGGCGCCCTGGACGTGCGCGCCAAAAAGATCAACGAGGCCATGAAAATGGCCGCCGCCAAGGCCCTGGCCGCCCTGGCCAAGGAACCCGTGCCCCGGGATATCCTGGACGCCTACGGCGTCAAGGAGCTCTCCTTCGGCATGGACTACGTCATCCCCAAGGCCCTCGACCACCGCATGCTCGAATGGGAGGCCCCCGCCGTGGCCCAGGCCGCCATGGATACCGGCGTGGCCCGCGCCAGCGTGGACATCGCCCAGTACAAAAAAGACCTGCGCGCCCGCCTCGACGCCTCCCGCAAACGCATCGAGGCCTTCGCCGGCTCGTATGGGTTGGAGTTCTAGAACGCCATCGGGGCTGCCGCCCCGA
>JBMONM010000193.1:0-5714 GCA_049324675.1 Thermodesulfobacteriota bacterium | reverse complement strand
GGGGCGACGCTCAATTCGAGGTACAGGCCTGCGCTGTCGTGGGTTTCAATCCACGCCCCCGCGCGGGGGGCGACCGCCCGCCCAGAAATCCCCATGCAGCAGAGGTTCCCGGGCCTCCCGGCGCGAATGGCGACAAAAAATGGTCATGCGCGTGCCCTTTTCATGGGGACTCGCTGGCAATACCCTGCTATTATTGTATAAAATGTATGCGCGGACGTCCCGGGAGAATCCGCCCCGCTTGGGGTCCGCGCAGACCTCAGACAATGAGCGTTCCCTCCTGGTTGATCGGTTCATTTGCTCCGGCATGCTCCACCCGTTTTTGCCAATTCGACCCCAAAAAATAGAACCGCAGGCTATCCCTCTCCGGGTCGATGAGCTTGACCAGTCTGGCCCGTACCGAAATCCATTGCGCCGGGTCCACCAGACATTCGAACACCGAATTCTGCACCCGCACGCCCCAGTTTTCGCAGGCCTTGGCCACCCGGCGTAAGCGTTTCGGCCCCTCTGGGTCCGTGGTCGAAACATCGTAGCTCACCACGACAAGCACGGTTCACCGCCACAAGTACGGCGGATAGCCGTCCAGGTCGCCGCGCAGATAACGCGCCAATAAAAGCGCCTGCGTGAAGAAAAGCAGGCCCACAGGCATCTTTTCACGCAAAAACGGATGCTCCACCTCGTCGCGTTTGCGTTCGATCCAGGCCGTGATCACCGTCTTCCTGGCCCCATCCGTCAGGGTCACGGCCCCGGTCGGCGCGGTCTGAAAATCCCCCGGACCGAGCATGCCCCGGTTAAAAAGCGTCAGCGCCATGCGATCCGCCAGCACAGGCCGGAATTCCTCCATGATGTCCAGGGCCAGGCTCGGCCGGCCGGGCCGGTCGCGATGCAGAAACCCCACTTGCGGATCCAGCCCCACGCTCTCAAGAGCCGAACGCACGTCATGCATGAGAAACGTGTACAGCAGGGATAGGACGCTATTGACCGGATCAAGCGGCGGACGGCGGTTACGGCCGGAGAAGTGCAATTCCGGTTCAGGGCGCAGCAGCATGGCGGGGAAGGCGTCGAAATAGACCGCCCCCGCCTCGCCCTCCGCGCCGCGCAGGGTGTCCACTTCCGCATGGCGCGGCAGACTTTCCAAAATCCGCCCCAGCCTATCGGCCGCCGCCGTCAGGCTCCCGGACTCCGAACGTTCGGGATGATCCCGGGCGCTCCGGCGCAAGGCGGCCCGGCCATTGTGCAGCTTGCCCGTCAGGATCATGCGGGCCATGTCCGCCGTGGCGCACGGGTCGTCCGCCAGACGGTAGTGCCGCCGCCTCAGCAGTACATTGCCGTGGGTGGGGCCGGCCACCCGGGCCAGGAACCGGCCGCTCTCCGACAGAAAGCTCACGCAGACGTCCTTTTCCGCCAAGTGTCCCATGAGCGCCGGGCTCATGGACACCTGTCCGAAGCAGATCACGCCGTCCAGGGTATGGGCGGGGAGCTTGTGTTTCGTCTCGTTGTCCACCCGGATGGCCAGGGCCTCGCCGTCCTTGTGCAAATAGGCCCCCTGCGTGGTGACGAACAGGGTGTTCAAGTATTTCAAGCGCCCTCCCCGTCGGCCAGCATGCGTTTCAGATACCGCGCCACCCGGTCTTCCCTGCCGTCCTGCGCGGGCAGACAGCGGCCCTTGAGAGAGCACAGGCCGCATTTTTTGCGATCGTAGCGCGCAGGCGGCGTTTCACCGGCGGCCATCAGTTCATGAAGCCGATTCGCTGTCTCGGCCGTCGCGGCGCGCAAGGCGTCCGTCAGTTCCACCTCCTCGCGACGACGCGGAGTGGCGTAGAAGAGCGCCCCCACAGGAACCGCCACCCCGAGCATCTCCTCCAGACACATGGCCTGAGCGCACAACTGGATGCGGTCCGCGTCGTGGGACTTGGAGCGACCGCGCTTGTGTTCCACAGGGAAGGGCCGCGCACTGCGACCCTTCCCGTGGAACTCCACGACATCGGCCTGCCCGAAAAGCCCAAGCCGAAAGGACCGCAGGGCCAGACCGCACACGACGCGCACGCCCCGACGGCTGGCCGCGCCGGCGTCATGCACGTGTTCGTGCTGGACGCGGCCCTCCGCCGTGCACAGGTTTTCCTCCCACACCCGCTCCAGATGGATCAAGGCGCACTGGCGCGGGCAATACGCCAAGTGTTGCAGCGCCGACAGGGGCAGGAGGTCCGACTCTCCGTACATGGCGTCAGATCATGCGCATGATCGTGACGCCTGCGGGAACATCCGACTCGTCCACCGTGACGGCGTAGTCCGAAAAGGCACGCGGCGGCGTCTCCCCGGGGGTTGCCCGTTGCACTGTCACCCGGTCGAAGAGCTTGTGCGCCGGGGCGTTGCCCATGGCCGAGTCGTGCTTGAACACGACCAGCGCCCGGGCGGCCATTTCGCCGCGCGCGGCGGAACGGTCGTGGTCGAACATGTTTTGCAACGCCTCCCACAGGAGATTCAGATCGTCTTCGGAGAACCCTGTCTGCACGGCCAGCGGCGCGGACACAAAGCCGTGGCAGCGGTACAGGCCGTAGGGCACGATGGATTTGCGGCCCATGGTGCGGTTGTCGCCGCCCTGCTTTTCGGCCTCGGCCTCGGTGGCCACGGCCATGCGGGTGATGGAGATGTCCAGGGGCATGATTTCATTTTCGGAACGGGAGAAGGCCAGTTGCACCGGGCCGCGCACCTGGCCGCAGTTGACGCCGGTGGACATGACCGCGCCGAACGTCCGCACGTCGAAAAAGTTCTGGCACATCCAGTCCCGAGCCAGCCGGGTCTTGTCGGCCTTGCTGTCCTGCTCGCCGATGGCCGTATGGGCGCGTTGGTTCTGGTTGTTCAGGATGGCCTTCTCGCGCACGTAGATTTCGTAGGGCGCGGCATTGCCCTTGGCCAGTTCCACGTAGTTCCTGATTTTGCGTTTGAGGCACACGTCCGTGACCAGCCCCTGACTGGTTTCCGGGTCCAGGCGGGGCAGATTGCCTGCGTCGGGGTCGCCGTTAGGGTTGCCGTTGACCACGTCGAACAGGAACACGAAGTCGTAGCGATTGGTGATGGCGTTCATGGAAGCCTCCTTAGCTGGCAGCAGAAGTTTCTTTTTTTTGGTACAGGGCATTACGTTGATGGAAAAAACCCAAACTAAACATATTTTGATTGTCCAAACTAAGTTTGGAAGGAATGACATCTAATGACCAAGCGATGGTTTGCAGTTGCTTTTCACGAATAACTGCCAACCCGATTTTCTTTTCATCTTTTCTCATCTTTGAGAGATGATGCTGAGTAAGTGACAACAAACGTGGAAATACATTATGTGGAGTAGTTGCCGCCGAGCTATAAAATCTATCACGAATTGTTGTGTTTAAATTTCCATCAGCAGATTCATGTTGAATTTTTTCAAGAACAGCGAAGAGCCTTCCAAGCAAATAACCAACATTTGTTGATTCTTCATTGATCCCCATAGACAGCTCCTTAATTGTGACTTGTTCGGAGTTATACTTTCTCAATCTTCTTAAATAATAAGCCTTTATTATTGAAGCTTTGCACGTTGTTATGTCTTTTTCAATTAAAATTCGTGACGCTATTCTCGACAAAAAGCTCAAAGGATAGCTAACGTCATTTATAATAGCATACATCAACTGCCCAGACAGAATTGGTGGTATATCTTCTACTTTCCTAATCACTTTCCCGTCGGACAACTTCCGCGCCGGGGCTGTTTCAAGCAACAGCTTCCACAGACTCGGATATTGCGGCTCAGACTCATAGCGAGGAATGATCGCCAGATCGACAAAGTGCTGCCCGAGCCGCTGCATCATCACCTTCACCGTGGACGGATACCAGAACCGCACGGACAACCGCGCGGCGTTTGGCGACAGGCCCAGGATGTAAAAGGGTGTGTCCGCATTGTCCCCGTCCCACAAGGGCGGTTCTTTTCCAGCGGCGACCGCCTCCACAAGCGCGCGGAGCCGCTGCATCACCCCGCCGTCATGGGCCTCGTCGTCAGGTTCCGGGTTGTCGAAGAACTCCCCAAAATCCATCTCCGCCTGGGTGGGTTTTTCCGTCCAAAAGACGGTGGTGGCGTCGCCCACCATGAGCACACGCCGAGGGGGCGACGGTCTGTCGCCGTAGGCGGCCTGCCGGATGGCCTCGGCCGTTCCGCCAAGCTGCTTCTTCTGGTCGCTTCCCCGGGCCAGCATGTGGTTTAAGGCCGTGGTGTAGGCGAAGGCCGCCCGCTCACCGACCGGGGCGTTGAAGTTCTGCTCTTTTCCGTACGAGGTGAAGGCGTCGAGGTTAAACGACACCAAAGCCGCGCCGCTGGACTGCGCCCCGCGCACGCCCTTGACGGCCGGATGCAGCCGGGCTGCGGACGACGGTTTTCCGGTTACCAGGCAGAAGGTATCTCCGCCGCCCGTTTTCGCATCCACGTGGCGCAGCCAGGCCGCACGCACGGCGGGACGATTGTGGACATACCCAAGTTCGCCGTCCATCCGGAAGACCACGTTGAGTCCGGCCATGTCCTCCCAGCCGGGGAGCGACGTCGCGTCATCCGGATTCCAGGCATCCAGGAAGGCCAGGACAGCCCGCATGCCGTCATCGTCCAAACCGTCGCCGATGGCATGGGCCAGGGCGCGAAAGGCCGCGAACTGTTCACGGGCGCGGTCCGGTTTTCCCTTTGCGTCCGCGCCCAGGACGTACCCCGTGTTATCCCACAGGAAATTGGCGGCGATACCGGCCGTCCGTTTCACCGGAGCCGGAACCTTGAGCGGACGAGGCAGGAGCTTGTTTCCTTTTTCAGGGGATTGCTGAATGCTGTCGAAGGCCCGAAGCGTGCCGTCCGGCCCGAGCAGGATTTCATAATGGATCTTTTCCGTGCTGAAGCCCGGCTCGGCCACGTCCACGTTCGGGTCGTGCAACAACCGATCATAATAGGATGTCAGGGCTTGCAGGATCATGCGTAGGCCTCCGTTAAAGGCGGCACGTCGATGACGCCGTCCTGCATGAACGCCCGAAAGAACCGGGCCTGCATGCCGTTCTCGTAGTCCAGGTCGTGGAGCATGAATCCCAGTTGGCGTTCTCCGCGAAGGGATTCATGGGGCATCTCACCGTCGTCCGGGCCGAAGTCGGCCGGAAACTCGCGGCATCCCAGATAGGGCCGGTGGAAGCACTGCCCCTTGGCCACTCGGCGGTTGAAGATGTCCAGGTGTTTGCCGTCGCTCTCCACGGTCGGATTCCAGTGTGCCGTGGGTTCGAAGCGGGCCTCGATGCGGTAGGCCACGTCGCGCAGGACCATGGCCGCGCGTTGCTGCCGGTCGTCCTCGATGAAGGTCTGCACCGGGCTTTTGCCGTCCTTCATGGCCTTGGTGATCGAGGTCAGGGGAAGCTTGTGGCCAAGCTCGTTGCGGCGGACGTTTTCAAAGCGGATGGGGTTTAGGACCGTGATGCGCTCCACAACCCATCTGATGGCTGGTTTCCAGTAGATGGCCTCAAGTACGCCACGCGCGGCGGATGGAGTTATAAAATCATAACTGACGCGCTCCACTTTCATTTCTGGTCGCGTGAAGCAGGCGTAGTCGCCCCAGACTTTCAGTGTGACACCATATGCCATAGCGCCTCCATAAATTTTTTTCCGGGGCGACTTCTCAGTGCGCGCAAAGACAACATTAACGTTTCAATCCACGCCCCGGAAAACATGAAAGGAG
>JBMONM010000192.1:0-5731 GCA_049324675.1 Thermodesulfobacteriota bacterium | reverse complement strand
TATCGTGGCCGGGGGCTTGACTTTGGCCGCCCGCATACGCATGGTGGGCCCATGGTCAGCACTACTTTCGACACCCTGGCGTTCGCCAAACGGCTCGTGGAGGCGGGCTTCACCGAAAGGCAGGCCGAGGCCCAGGTCACGGTGCTGCGCGAGATCGTGGAATCGGAACTGGCCACCAAACGGGACCTGCGGGAACTCGAACTGCGCCTGACGGCGGAGATGGCCAAGGTCAACGCCGAGACCAAGGCCGACATCCTGAAATGGGTGGCCGGGATGCTGGTGGCCCAGGCCGCCCTGATCGCCGCCCTGGTGAAGCTTCTGTAACGGAAAACGGCCGCGAGGCCGGGTCATGAAAAAGAAAGCGCTCCCGGCCATGGGTATCGTGGCCGGGGGCGTTTTTGCGGCGGGGGGCTTGATACCTGAAACGCCGCACTAGCCGGCCGAAACCTCCCGGTATGCGTCGCCGGCCTCGACCGTGGTGACGATGGCGAACGAGCCGTCCGAGGCGGCGATGACGATTTCGGCCTTCTCCCCAAGGCCGCCGGGACCTTCGATCCGGTAGCGGTTCGAGGCCGTGTTCCTGGCCTTGAGCGGGGTGTCGCCGCAACGGGCGACGAGCGGTTCCCGGTTGAGCGCGATCCCGGAAAACGTGATGTCCATGACCATGTTCCCGGCGCTGTCCGTGGAGATCGTTTTGTGAATCGTGATGTCGACGATCTCAAAGGCGTTTTCGACCACGAAGCTGCTCCCGGTGGGGGGGATGAGGACGATCTGCTTCACGCCGACATCCAGGGGTTGGTCAGGGAGCTTGAAGGTCAGGGTGTTCTGGTTGAGGAAGTCCGTGGGGGTCGGCGCCTGCGTGCCTTGCAGCAGGAGCTTGGTGTTGTCCGTGAACCCGCGCCCGACGAGGGTGATCTCGTTCTTGAAATCCTTTTTTACCCGGCGCGGCAAAAGGTAGTTGACCACGGTCGCGCCGGTCAGCTTGCCGCCGATGTAGCCGCCCTGGCTCACGAGGAACAGGCCGTTGAGGGTGGTCGGGATGTCGGGGAGGCCGGTGTCGAAAAAATCCGGGGTGAAGGAATAAAAAATATAGATGCCGACCCCGACAAGGGTGAAGACGAAAAGTTGCAGCCTGGTGAGGCTGATTTCATTGTTTTCCGAGAAAAAGTCGCTGAGTTTTTGCTGGGTGACGGCCAGGTCGTTTTTGGGGTGGGTGTTGCCCAGGCCCTTGGCGGTGATGAGCCCGCCGTAGCTTATGCCCAGGAGCCCGAGCAGGCTGGCGTTGAAATTCGGTATGGCCGCCTCTCCGGTGAGGACGCCCTTGCCCAGGGCCAGGAACACGTAGCTCCAGACGACGACGACCGTCCATAAAAGCGCCTGGAGTTTGGAAAGGCTGTAGGTGTTGGTGTTTTTGTCCGAAAGCAGCATCTTGCATAATTCGCATACGGAGTGGTTTTCCCCATGGATTTGTTTCAATATGAAGACAACAATGATCATTATGATCGTTATAGATATGAACGAGATGACGGCGATCTTGGTTTTTGCGTCACCCCTGACGAGGTCAACAAGGACCCAGTTTGATTGCAAAAACATTTTATTATCTTGCATTGTATGTAATGTCATCCAGGCATTGGATGTGCAGAGGAAGTGCTTTTTGTAAAGCTGAGGAGCAAGTTCATATATCGGAATGATGAAGTGGGCTTCCTGCTGCATATTCTTGTCAGGAAGGCTTACGTATGTCGCTTTTATAGGGGTTTCATCATAGAGATATAATATGATCTCGTCAGGATTGTTCCCGAAGTTGACGCCAGTGAGCGTAAGCAGTCTCCCGGCCATGACCCGTTTAGGGGAAACCTGTAAAATATAGGGCGTCACTCTTATCCCGGAATATCCGGACGCGCCTATTTTTACGGTCTTTTCAAGAAGCGCTTCGGAACCGCCCTTTACCGTGATATGGGCCTGGTCGACTACGGAGTCGGGAAATATCGCTTCGTAGACCTTCGGTTTGCCTGCGATTGAGGAGAGCTGGACGAGGAGGCCGCTTTTGGCGTTGTTGACCAGCACCTCGGTAATGTCCGGTCCGGAAGTCCTGCTGTCATAGACATGGAAGGTTGTTTCACTGACCGCAACGACGTCGATGTTCGGGGGAGGGGATTGCGAGGCGCACGGAGAAGCCGTGAGGACAACCGAGACGAAAAGAAGGAACAGCAGACGAATTCCCTGTTTCATGGCCCGGCCCGCCTTTGGGTTGATATGGGGAGGTTTTTTATTCGTATAATCAGATACAATTTTCTCTATTCCGTGTCAAAAAAAGAGTTGGTATTATATTGTGCGGTATATCGAGCGGTCCGTCTCACCCGGGCGTCGCCCCCGGAGGGTTTTTTAGTCATCTCTCCGTGGGGGCGCGTCGCCGGCCGGTTTTTCCCGACCTTGCCTTCACCGGCCCATGCGTATAAGGATGACGCCTGTCACGCCTTGCGCGAGCGGTTTTTTCCCTTTTTCGAAAACGGCCCGGCCTCGTCGCGGCCGGCCGAAACCCCCGAAACGGATATGAAACGTCCGACATTCGCGTCCATCCGCGCCGTCGTCGCCCTGTCGCTCCTGCTGGCCCTCGCCGGGTGCGCCGGTCTCGTGGGACCCGGAGAGCCCGGCAAGCCCGCCAGGCCGTCCGTCGCCCAGGACCCCCGTTTCGCCGAGGCCGACGCCGCGTGGCAGGCCGGGCGCCATGAACAGAGCCGCAACCTGTATTCCCAGCTCATGAACGTGCGCGGACTGCCCCAGGACCTGAAGGTCCTGGCCGTCAAGCGCAGCGCCCTAAGCGCCCTGTTCATGGGGGATTTCAAGGCCGCCCTGTCCGGCCTGGAGGCCTGGCGCGCCGCCGATCCGGCCGCCGCCAACACCTGGGAATGGAACTATCGCTACGCCCAGGCCCTGACCGGCCTGGGGCAGGACGACCGGGCCCGGGAGCATCTGTCCCGCCTCGTCAGCGACAGCCGCGTTCCCTGGCCGGTGCAGGCCGAGGCGGCCATCGATCTTTTCCTGCGCCACGCCAAGTCCGGCGACGCCGCGCCCGGGGTGCGGCTTCTGGCCGAGGTCCATAGGCGCGGCACAGACTCGGCCGCCGTGGCCAGGATGGAGGAATATCTGGCCAAGAACCTGGGCGGTCTCCCGGACCCGGCCCTGGCCAAGTGCGACGCCCTGGTCTCCGAGGCCAACCTGAACGCCTTTCCCTACAACCTGATCGCCCTGGAGCGCGCCCGCAGGGCCGCCCTGACCGCCGCGGACAAGCGGCCCTGGCTGCGCGAACTGGCCGACCGCCTGGGCCGCGCCGGCGAGCTGGCCGACCGGACCCTGCCCCAGCGCATCCTGAACAAGGGCCTCGAAGGCCTGGCCGCATCGTCCCTGGCCGCCGCGCCCCAGGTCCAGGCCCCGCCGGCCGGACGCACCGTGGCCGTGCTGTTGCCGCTTGGCGGCCAGTTCAGGGAATTCGGCGGCAAGGTGGTCACGGGCATCCAGGTCGGGCAGGCCGAACTGGCCCAGGCCGGAAGCCCCATCGAGGTGACGGTCATCGACGTCACCCAGCCCGACTGGCTGACCAGACTCCAGAACCTGCCGCCCGACGTCACCCTGGTCGGCGGCCCCATGCACCGCATCTCGCTCCAGGAATTGCAGCAGTCCGGACTCGTGCCCGGCGGCCGGGTCTTTTTGATGTTCATGCCCACCCTGGGCGAGGCCCTGCACGAGGGAGCCGACGCCTGGCGTTTCTTCAGCAGCCCCAAGGACGAGATCGACGCCCTGCTCAACCTGTCCCTGGGCACCTTCGGCATCCGCCATTACGGGCTTCTGCGCCCCGAGGACCGCTACGGCCAGGCCATGGGCGAGCTTTTCGCCCTGGAGACCGCCCGCCTGGGCGGCCAGATCACGGCCACGGGCATCTACAGCCCGGCCGACGCCACGGGCTGGGACGTCGCCGTGCAGCAGATGCTGCAGCAGGCCGAGGCCTCGGGAGGGTTCGGCGCGGTGTTTCTGCCCGACGACTGGAACCGCTCCGACGGCGTGCTGCCGTATTTCTTCCACAACAAGGTCGAGGACCTGCTGATCATGGGGCCGCAACTGTGGACCGAGGCCCTGTCCCGGGCCGCGGCCACCAAGACCGGCATCAACATCCAGAACTACCGGCTGGCCGTGTGCCCGGGCGCGTGGTGGCTGGAGAATCCCGCCCCGGCGGCCAGGGAACTGGTGCGCCGGATGCAGGCCGAGGGCCAGGAGCCCCCGGACTTCTGGGTGGCCCTGGGCTACGACTTCATCCGCATGGCCGCCGCGCTCGGCCCCATCCCGGCCGGCGCCGGTCCGGGCGACGTGTCCACCCGGCTGACCCAGGCCGCCGCGTCCATGCAGTGGAGCATGGCCCCCTTACGCTACGATCCCTCCGGGCAGGTGCACCAGACCATGTTCCTTTTCCGGCCCTCCGTGGCCGGCCCCGTGCCCCTGGACCCCGAGGGCTTCCGCGAACGCCTGAACATCATCCGCAGCCGGACCGGCTCCGGCGGCGCGCCCGAGACCGAAAGCTCCTACCTGGCCCCCCGCGAGGAGCAGGCCGGCATCGAACCCGCGCCGCCCGCCGGAGACGCCGCGGGAACCGCCGCGCCCGTGACCCCGTCGGTGACCACCACACCCCCGGCCCCCGCCGCGGTCCAGCCCGTGCCGGCCCATCAGCCGGCGACGAACTAACCACGGAGCAACGCCCTATGGACATATCCCCCGAACTGGCGGCGAAAATCGCCACCCTGGCCCGGCTGCGCCTGGACGCGGACAAGCTGGAGGCCTTCGCCGGGCAGATGCGCGACATCCTGGCCTACATGGAGACCCTCTCGGCCGTGGACACCACGGACGTGGAGCCCCTGTACGGTCCCGTGACCCACGTCTCGCCCACCCGGCCCGACGAGGCCGCAAGGACCTGCGCCCGCGACGAGGTGCTTGCCAACGCCCCGGAGACCGACGGCCGGTTTTTCATCGTGCCCAGGATCGTCTAGCCTCCTCGACATTCGCGCCATGGTATGGCGACGGTTTTGAATCGTTAAGGGATTCCAAAGGGCGGCAGCCCTTTGGCCGCCGGAGGCTTCCACCCCGGCCATGTCTGCAAACCCTTCGAAGGATCGTGCGCATGACCCGTGATCTGTGTTCCCTTTCCCTTTGCGCCGTGCGCGACCTGCTGGCCTCGGGTGAGGTCACGGCGACCGAGGCCGTCACGGCCTGCCTGGACCGCATCCGGGCCACGGAACCGGCCCTTCGGGCCGTCCTGCATCTGGCCGCCGACCAGGCCCTGGCCCAGGCCGCCCGCCTGGACGCGGCCGGCCCGGACCCGGAAAAACGCCTGTGGGGCGTGCCGGTCCTGATCAAGGACGCCATCTGCACCAAGGGCCTGCCCACCACCTGCGGCTCGAAGATCCTTGAGAATTTCACGCCGTTCTACGACGCCGGGGCCGTGTCCGGACTTGCGGCCGCGGGCGCCGTGATCCTGGGCAAGGCCAACATGGACGAGTTCGCCATGGGCTCGTCCACGGAGAATTCCGCCTACCGGACCACGGCCAACCCCTGGGACACCACCAAGGTCCCGGGCGGGTCCAGCGGCGGTTCGGCCGCGGCCGTCTGCGCCGGCCAGTGCTTCGGGGCCCTGGGCACCGATACCGGCGGCTCCATCCGCCAGCCCGCGTCCGTTTGCGGCATCGTG
>JBMONM010000191.1:0-5769 GCA_049324675.1 Thermodesulfobacteriota bacterium | reverse complement strand
GACGACGTTGGTCTCCTTGTTCTCCCTGGCCAGAAAGAGCCAGCCGTCCCGGCCCGCGAGCACCGATCGGTCCTCGGTGGAGGAGTGGAGCCAGAGGATGTCCAGGGCGTTTTGGGCGCGCACCAGAAGCCTGCGGAACCCGAAGACCCGTTCCAGGTAGCCGCCCCGCAGGACCCGGATGCCCCGGGACCAGGTGGACGGGTCGAACGTCAGCCCCGGAGGCGCGCCGGGGTCGGGCTCCATGATGTTCACCCGCGGGGAGAGATGGAAAAAACCGTCGGCCAGGGGCAGGCAGACGAGCGCGGCGAAGACGAGGATGCCGCACAGGGTGATGACCCTTCTGAGGGGCGATGCGGCCGGCGCGGTCATGGCTGGATATGGGGACGGCGGCTCATGCTCTCGTTTCCCGCACAGGGCCCTAGAACTGGAAATAGATGAACGGATTATGGGTCCCGCTGGCCAGGGACATGGCGCACAGGACGAAGATGGCCGGGGTCAGGAGCAGGCCGACCACGGCCTCCAGGCCGTCGTCCAGGGCCACCGTGCGCCGGTTTGCCGCGAGCCTTTCCCGCAGGCCCCGAAGCCACGGGATGACCGGGACGCTGCCGACGACGCCCAGGCACAGCACGATGATGAGTTTGGGGGTCAGAAACAGCCCCACGTACCATTCCAGGCCCGATCCGGTCCCGAATCCGAACATGGCCCGGAGATACTCCAGGGCCGTGGTCAGGTCCGCGGCCCGGAAAAAGACCCAGCCGACCATGAACACCAGGATGGCGTAGACGTGGGCGAAAAGTTTCGGCCCCTCGTCCAGAAGCTTCCCGAAGCGGCCGCGTTCGGCCACCAGGAAGGCGCCGTGGAACAGGCCCCAGACGATGAAGTTCCAGCTCGCCCCGTGCCACAGGCCGGTGAGGAAAAAGACGATCACCAGATTGAGGCGCACCCGCGAGGGGCCGCACCGGTTTCCGCCCAGGGGGATGTACAGGTAGTCCCGGAACCACGTGGACAGGGAGATGTGCCAGCGGCGCCAGAATTCCCGTATCGACCTGGAGATGTAGGGGTAGTTGAAGTTCTCCATGAACTTGAACCCGAACATGTTGGCCAGGCCGATGGCCATGTCCGAATAGCCGGAGAAATCGAAATAGATCTGCAGCGTGTAGCACAGGATGCCCAGCCAGGCCACGGGGGCCGTGAGCTGGTCCGGGGGGATGCTGAAGATCTTGTCCGCCGGCATGGCCACCACGTTGGCCACCAGGACCTTTTTCCCCAGGCCGGCCACGAACCGCTGCACGCCCCTGGAAAAACGCGCCATGTCCACGTGGCGGCTGACGAGCTGTCCGGCGATGTCCTTGTAGCGGACGATGGGGCCGGCCACCAGCTGGGGGAACAGGGAGATGTACAGCGCCGTGTTGGGCAGGGACATCTGCGGCGGGGTCTGCCGGCGGTAGATGTCCATGATGTAGGAGATGCAGTGGAAGGTGAAAAAGGAGATGCCGATGGGCAGGTGCACCTTGTCGATGACGATCGGGGCCATGCCGAATTCGGCCGTGAGCCCGTTTATGTTGTCGACGATGAAGTTGGTGTACTTGAAGATGACCAGAAGCACGATGTTGAAGGTGATGGCGCAGGCGATGGCCGACTTCGACTCGGAGCGCTGGTGCTGGCGATACACCCAGATTCCGAAGAAATAGTTGGCCACGACGGACAACAGCATGATGGCCACGAACTCGCCCTCGCCCCAGGCGTAAAAAAACAGGCTGGCCGCCAGAAGCAGCCAGTTGCGGGCCCTGCCGAAGGACACCAGCAGGTAGTAGCCGGCCAGGACCAGGGGCAGGAAATAGAACAGAAAGGCGGCTGAGCTGAATACCATAATGGACGACGCCGGACGGAGGGTTGGTGGGTTGACGAGGCGACGCGACACCGTGTCGCGTCCGGGTGTCCGCTCTTACCCAAGCGGGGCGGTTTTGACAACTCCCGGCCCGGGACGCCCCCCCCCGGACCGGCCGGCCCGGAAGGCCCCGGGACAAACGGCCGGATTCCCGCTTTGGATTTTCCCCCCTTCGGGATATGCTTGACGACGCGCCCGCGTGGCGCGTCAACGATGGTTTTGCGGAGCGAAAATGGACCCAGGACAACGACTCCAGGCCATCCTGGACGATCTCGGCGAGGGCGTGGTCTGGCGGCCGGTGCGCGACGCCTCGGGCCGGCTTCTGGCCAGGGGCACGGGCATCGGCGAGGACGGGCTGTCCGAATACGTCCAGGGTATCTCCTACCGGGGCAAGACCGTGTGCGACCTGGGCTGCAACCTGGGCTATTTCTCCTTCCTGGCGGCCCGGGACGGGGCGGCCCTGGTGGAGGGCCTGGACGTGGACCCCCGGGTGATCGAGGGCGCGGGGCTTTTGGCCAACATGCAGGGCCTGGCCAACGTGCGCTTCCGGGTGGCCGACTTCACGGCCGAAACCCCGGAACATCCCTTCGACATGGTCCTGCTCATCGACTTCATCGGCCGGGGAACCGTGGTCAAGGGCCGCCTGGACGGGGTCCTGGACGCGGCGGCCCGGTTCGCGGCCGGGGAGATGGTCTTCACCCTGCGGCCGATCTACGCCTGCGCCGAACTGGCCCCGTGCGGCGAGGAGGCCTTGAAAGACCTCTACGGCGAGGCGTTCGTCAAGGACGGCCGGTTTTTCCTCCTGGACTACGCCGCCGCGCGCCTTTCGGGCTGGGCGGCGCGCATGCTCGCCCCGGCCGGCGATCCGGCCCGGCGCTTCAAGCACGCCGTGCATTTCACCAAAACATGACGGGCCGCCCCCGATCAGGAAGGCGGCCCGTTTTCAGGTCGTTTCCGGATGCGGCCTACTGGGTCGCGGCCCCGGTTTCGCCGGCGGCCGGGGCCGTGGGCGCGTCGATGCTCATGTATCTGGTCTTGGACCCGGGGTCGCGGACCATGCTCCCGGGCGTGTCCCCGGACAGTTCGTCGGTCTGGGAGCCCCGGCCGGTGACCTCGATGACGTTCGGGCCCTTGTAGACGATGAGGTTGCCCAGCACGTCGCGGACCTTGCGGGCGTCCACCTCGAGCTTGACGAAGGCGTTGCCGGATTCGTCCCAGCCCCAGCCCCGGTTGGGGCTGCCCAAGCCCGGGTTGGGGATGTAGGCCCCGAAGATGGCCGCGCAGACCTTGGAGCGGTTGACGTCCTTGGTCAGGATGAAGTTCTCCATGGTGCTCTGGCTCAATATCTTCTCGCCCACCAGAAGCTTGGCCAGCTCGTCGTGGGCGTTGACCACGGCGGCCCGCAGGGCCATGAGCGGGGGCCTTGCGGCCTCGGTCATGGTCCCGAAGCCGAAGCCCTCCACCGTGACCCCCTTGAAGCGCACCAGGTCGCCGACCACGTTGACCACGTCCCCGAGATCGATGTGGCCGAAGCACAGGGCGATGTCCTTTTCCTTGTCGTAGATCATCTTGTCGACCTTTATGCCCTTGACCACGGCCGCGGCCTTGGTCTCGGCCTTGTAGCTGGGATCCTCGGTCAGGCCCATGCGGCTTTCGCTTTTGACCTTGTAGCCGATGATCGCCTCCACGATGTTGCGCTTGAGGTCCTGCTCGGCCATCTTTTCGGACATCAGCTGCTTGTTCCCGGCAAGTCCCGCCTGGGCCGCAAGCAAAAGGCCCATGGCCGCCGCCAGGATGAATACGCGTTTCATGACCCGCTCCTTTTGATGCGCGGCCCTTCCGCCGCCGGTTTGGGGCCTTGTGCCGCGCCCCCGAAATCCGTCTCCCCGGATTTCCAGACAACACTTCGAACGCCTTGTTTTCCCTATAAAAAATACCGGGGTATTTTTTAAGGGACGCACCACTAGAGGCCGATCGCGTTCACCATCTTGTGCCACCAGGCCCGCAGCCTGGCCCACACTCCCTGATCCGCGCCGTCGCCGGCCGCGTCCGCGCCGCCGCCCGTCAATCCGGGGGCGGGCGCCGGGGCCGGGGCGAACGCCGGCGACTCGTCCACGCTGCCCTCCCGGATGGTGACCGACTCCTTGAAGGCGACGGCAATGGGCACATCCAGGTTGCGAAGCTCCACCCGGGAGGGCACCTCGATCGGCGCCAGGGCCAGGTCGATGGCCTGGGTGCCGGCCTTGCCGTCCACATGTTCGGGTTTTCCCGGGGCCTTGCCCGGGGGAAACGGCGTCACCCGCACGGCGTCCACGGCCACGAAGAGCTTGGCCGGGTCCTTGGGGTCGGGCCGAAACCTGGCCTCGAACTCCACGGTCCCGTCCCGGGGCACCCTGCCCTGCTCGCGAAGCCGCGAGAGCACCTTGTCCCGGACCTCGCGCCGCCTGGTCGCCCATTCGTCCATGAGCGCCTTGTTGCCGCCGGCGGCCGCCGGAGGGGACGCCTCGGGGCGGGCCTGGGGCGCGGCCGGGCCGGGGGCCGGGGCGGTCTGGGCCGCCGCGCCCGTGGCCAACGCGGCCGAAAGGAGCATCATCCCGATGAGTTTTTTCATGCCGTCACGCCTTGCCGCCGCGCACGCGGCTATTGGGTCTTGCCGCCGCCGTCGGGCTTGTCGGAGCCGCCGGAGGGGGCCGGGGCCGTGGGCACGTCCAGGTTCATGTACTTGGTCTTGGACCCGGAATCGCGGATCATGCTGGCCGCGCCCGAGCCTTCCTGGAGCGGGGTCAGGTCGTCAACCTGGGACCCCCGGCCGGTGACCTCGAGCACCTCCGCGCCCTTGTAGACGATGAGGTTGCCCAGGATGTCCCGGACCTTGCGGGGATCGAGCTCCAGCTTGACGAAGGCGTTGCCGGACTCGTCCCAGCCCCAGCCCCGGTTGGGGCTGCCCAAGCCCGGGTTGGGGATGTAGGCCCCGAAGATGGCCGCGCAGACCTTGGCCCGGTTGACGTCCTTGGTCAGGATGAAGTTCTCCATGGTGCTCTGGCTTAGGATCTTTTCCCCGACCA
Organism: Thermodesulfobacteriota bacterium; assembly: GCA_049324675.1. Lineage (GTDB taxonomy): Bacteria > Desulfobacterota > Desulfovibrionia > Desulfovibrionales > Desulfovibrionaceae > Desulfolutivibrio. The sequence continues at coordinate 816 of JBMONM010000191.1, read as the reverse complement.
AAAGGGCCGCCATCTGGTTGTAGGCGTCCAGAAGCGCGGCCCGAAGGGCCATAAGCGGCGGTTTGGCGGCCTCGGTCATGGTTCCGAAGCCGAAGCCCTCCACCGTGACCCCCTTGAAGCGCACCAGGTCGCCGACCACGTTGACCACGTCGCCGATGTCGATGTGGCCGAAGCACAGGGCGATGTCCTTTTCCTTGTCGTAGATCATCTTGTCGACTTTGATGCCCTTGATCACGGCCGCGGCCTTGGTCTCGACCTTGTAGCTGGGGTCCTCGGTCAGGCCCAGGCGGCTCTCGCTTCTGACCTTGTAGCCGATGACCGATTCCACGATGACCCGTTTCATGTCCTGCTCGGCCATCTTCTCGGTCATAAGCTGCCTGTTTCCGGCCAGGGCCAGGGCCGGCGCGAGACACGCGGCCAGGAAAACGGCCCCAAGCAGGGTGAAAAAGGTTTCTCTTCTCATGGCGGTCCTCGCTTGCCGGCCCTACCGGGAGAGCCCCGGGTCCACCGGCCGGCCCTTGCGTATGGTCACATTTTCCCGAATCGTCCCGTCCACCGGGACGTCCAGATTGCGCAGCTCCAGTTGCCGGGAGAGGTCCACCGGGGCGAAGGCCCGGTCCATCTCCGTGCCCCCGGCCCGGGCCGGGCCGCCTGGAGCCGGCGGCACGCCCCGCGCCGTCTGTCCCGCTTCCGGCGCCGGGTTCACCGGGGCCGGGGAAATCTCGATGGTTTCCAGCCGCACCTTGAGCCGCTCGCGGTTTTTCGGGTCCGGGGCCACCAGGGCCTCGAAGCTCACGGTTCCGTTTTCCGGCAGCC
>JBMONM010000190.1:0-5791 GCA_049324675.1 Thermodesulfobacteriota bacterium | reverse complement strand
CGTGCGCCGCAAGGTCCTGGCCCAGGCCCGCTCCTTCACCGGCGATGCCGCGTTGCGCCTGATCGCCCTGGATTTCGACGATCGCCCCCTGCCGTGACGCCGGATGGTCCGCATGGCCTGTGCGACGAAGGGCCCCCACCGGTCTTCGAGGCCCGTATCCCTGGTATTGCGTGAAGGGGGGCGCCTTCTTGAAACGCCCTGACAAATAGTGTAATTGGAATGACGAGTTGTTATATCTTAACGTGCTGAGGATGTTGGGAAAGGTCGAGGCGCATATTCGGGAGGGTGTTGCTGCCGGGAAGGGGCGAACATTCGCCAGGTATGCCGCGGCCTGGAGAGATGACGAAGCGGAGCGTTTTCTTGTCCATGCCGAGTGTTTCGTTCTTGGGCGTGACGTTGACTGAAGTTTCATAGCCGGAGGTGATTCAGGTTTTTTATCGATGATATCTGTGAGCGGAGACGAATTGTGCTATCGAAATTGCCGAGAAGGTTTTTTCAAAAAATTTATCACATCCTGCTGAATCTTTCTCTTCTTGTCGTCACGATTGTTCTTGTCTTGGTCGGTGTTGATTATGTGTTGAGCAAAGGTGTCGCGAATGAGGTCGGATTGCCCTGGGAGGCCTCCCGGGCAACGGAACTCAACAAGGAGTACATGGCCAGGCATGTCGCTGTGGCCGCGAAAAATCCCTATCACTTCAACTCGCCGGACGTGTACGCGCCTGCAAAACCGGAAGGCGTTTCCAAACGGATTGCCGTGCTCGGCGATTCGTTCATCTGGGGAGACGGATTGCCCGACGCCGAGATGATCTGGAGCAGACGTCTCAAGCGGCGCATCGAAAGATCGTATCCCGGGGTCCAGGTCCTGGAATGGGGGCTTTGCGGATGGTCGACGCGCGACCAGTTGCGGTTTTTGAAGTCCATCGAACCGGAACACGTCCATGGCGTTGATTATCTGATCATTGGATTCGTGACCAACGATCCGGACATGGGCGACAAGGAGCAGAAATATATCAAATGGGACGCCTGCCCGCTTTCTCTTTGCAAGTGGCTTCCGACCCTTTACCGCTGGATACAGCCCTATGCGGAACGGTATGTTTACGAGAATTTTTCGGATTACGGCTACACGAACTGGGAAAACTACCTGTATTCGCCGCAAAATCTGGAGAACTACAGACAGTTGCTTGTGGACCTGAAGGAATTTCTGGACTCGAAAAACATCCCTTTCTTCTTCGTCTTCACCCCGAACACCCCGAACAAGAGATTCGAAGAACTCTATAAGCCGATACGGGATCTTTTCGACGCTCTGGGAATTGGCTATATCGATCTCTATCCGGTCGTTGTGGAGAAGTTCGGAGACGTTCCGCGATCGCAGTGGCCGCAAAAATTGTACGCCAATCCGGTCAACGGCCATCCCGGCCCGGCCCTTACGTCCGTTTATGCGGACGAGACCTATGCCCATATTCAGGAATTGAAGTGGCTGCCATGACGTCCCGACCCTGACCCGTATAGCGATCAGGGCATCGGGGAAGGATTCCCCTTTCCCGGCCCGAAGGCGTTCTCCATGGCCTGCTCAAGGCCCGACGTGGTGTACAGGTCGCGCAGGACCAGGGGCGCGCGGGAGTCGTCTCCGGCGGGAAACAGGGCGGTCAGGGGAATGGACCGGCTCCCCAGGGAGGCCAAAAGGGCCATGGCCTGGGGGGACTGGCCGGTCATGTCCACGCGCATGAGCGTCAGGCCATAGCGCTTTTTGAGCGGCCCGATCGTGCCCGGCCCGAGGACCGTGCGTTCCAGGACCTTGCAGGTGGGGCACCAGTCCGCGGTGAAGGTCAGGACGAGATTCTCCCGGCCCAGGCGGGACTCGAATCCGGCCTGGGAATACGGCATCCAGGTCACGGACGGCGCGGGCCGGTCGGCGGCGGCGAAGGCCGTGACCGCGACGACCATGAGCGCGGCCAGGCCGCGCACCACGGTGCGGTGCAGCCGGGACTGGGAAAGGTTGGTGAACCGGCCCCAGATCCAGGCCGCCAGGGCCGTGGTCCACAGGGCGAACAGGGCGGCCACGAGTTTTTCCTGGGGCAGGATGGTCAGGAAGTAGATGCACGAGGCGGCCAGTAAAAACCCCATGCCCTGCTCCAGGGAGACCATCCAGCCCCCCGGCCGGGGCATGAGGCGCACCAGGCGCGGCCAGGCGGCCAGCATGAGGTAGGGCAGGGCCATGCCCAGGCCCAGGCAGGTGAACACGGCCATGACCGTGAACAGGGGCTGGAGCAGGGTCCAGGCCAGAACCCCGCCCAGAAACGGGCCGCTGCACGGCGTGGCCAGAAGCGTGGCCAGGACTCCGGTCACAAACGCGCCGTTGCGGGAATTGCCCGTGGCCTTCTCCGGGACCTTGAGATCGATGACCGGGAGGTGGAAGACCCCGAACAGGGACATGGTCAGGGCGAAAAGGACCACGGTCAGGGCCAGGGTCAGGGCCGTGGACTGGAAGATCTGTCCCCAGGCCAGCCCGGCGAACCACAGAAGCAGGCTCAAGCCCAGGAAATAGGCCAGGATGCCCAGGGCGAAAAAGAGGTTGTGCTCACGCAGCGTCCGGTGTCGGGAGACGGCCTCGCCGTGGCCGCACACGGCCAGCAGGCTGCTCAGCTTCAGGCTGACCACGGGCAGCACGCAGGGCATGAAGTTGAGGATGAACCCGGCCAGAAAGGCCAGGATCGAGGCCTTGAGCAGGCCGGCCACCTCGAGGCCGGGGGTGAACGAGCGGGGCGAGAAGGTCACGTCCCCCTCCGGCGTCGCCGCGGGTTCGGGGGCGGCCTCCGGGATGCCGGGCGGGGTCATGGCCGCCACCCGGGCCGTGGTCTCCAGGGCCGCGCCGTATTCCGGCCACCATGGCTGGGCATCGGCCCGGGGGAGGTCCCGGGCCGCCGGCGCGGCCACATCCAGGTCCACGGGCAGGGCGGCGGGCCAACAACTGGACTTTGAGCACAGAAACAGGCGCAGGGTCCCGGCCAGCCGGGCCTGCGGGGGGATTGCGGCCGGCAGGGCCACGAAGACCCGGGTCGGGGCCTCGTGGACGCGGGCGGTCTTTTCCGGTTCGAAGGTGTCTGGTTTCAATCGCCCCTCGGGGAAGGCGGCCGCAAGCGGCGTTCCCGGGGGCTCAAGGCGCAGGTCGGCCGAGGCCGGCTCCCCGGTGTCGCCCGGGACATGGCTGTAGGCATGCCAGCCCTGGGCCGGGGTGAAAAGGAGCACGGCCAGAAAACCGCCTCCCGCGTCCGGGGGCAGGGCGTAGAGGGAGGTCTCCAGGGTGACCGGGACGGCCGGGATCTCGGCCGCGGGACCCGGTTCCTGGGCGTGGCCCGCGTGGGCCAGGACCAGGGACACGAGCAGAAGGGCGATGCGGGCGGCGCCCGGGGAGAGGATCGGATGTCGTTTCACGGCGTGCGGACTCTTCATGCCTCCCGGCCGGGGTCGTGCCATGGGGCGGTGCGGACCGCCCGGCGCCGGCCGGCCGGAGTGCGGCAGGGGGTAGTGATGCTATTCGAAACAGAATTCCAACGTGAAATCGCCAAATTCCGAGGAGAACGGGATGGCGATGACCGGGCCCGAGGTCACGTGGCTTATGGTGTGGTTGTCGCCGAAGATGACCGTGGGCGTGGAGGACTGCAGGTTCAGGCCGAGCTGGCTGAGTCCGGCCCTGGCCTGCCCGGAGATCATGTTCGTGACCTCGCCCACGGCGTCCTTGGCGTCCTGGATGATGTCCACGATGTCGTCCCCGAGCATGTTCTTGACGATGGCGATAGCGCACTTCTTGCTGAAACTGAGGGAGATGCTGCCGTGCTTGTCGCCGGTCAGCCCGACGACGGCGGAGACGTCTCCGGTGGCCGAACTGCCTTTTTTGATGTAGGGCTTGCCGGCCGTGGGGTCGAGCTGGGCCATCATGGACAGCACATGCCGGGTGGCCTCGACGAAGGGCCTGGCGACTTCGGCGTCGGTGGGTTTCATGCGGAGTCCTTTTCGCGGATAACGTTCGCCGCGCGGCCGGACAGGAATCCGGAGGGGCGAAACATAGGCGCATCCTACACCAACTGATGAGACCCTGTCATCTCCCGGCGGGGAGGAATCCGGCCGGTCCCGGGGATTGCGGCGGCAGTCTTGACAAACGCCTTGGCGCGGATATTAATACGATTGGATGTTCCGCACCGCTTCGGGAAAAACGCCCGCAAGGAGAACGCCATGCCGGACGCCATCACCCCAGCCGGACACACCGAGGCCCAGCCGCCGGGGCGTTTCGAGGCCCAGCCGCCGGGGCGTTTCGAGGCCCAGCCCCCCGGGCGGACCGATCCCGGCCCCGCGGGCCATGTGGAGGTGGACCTGGGCGGCCACGTCGATGTCGATCTCGGAGGCCACGTGGACGTGGACCTGGGCGGCCACGTCGATGTCGACCTGGGCGGCCATGTGGACGTGGACCTGGGCGGCCATGTGTCCGTGGACCTCGGGGGCATCGTCAACATTCATCTGTAGCCGGGCATTCGCGTGGCCCGCTTTCCCGGACGGGGCGCCACACGGTCTGGTGACGAACCAGCCGCTTTCGGTGCGACAACCGGGCGACATCTTCGGCTAAACACAACCGCATGAAACACATCCATCTTTTTTTCGTCGTGGCCGCCGTGCTGCTGGCCGCGCTTTCCGGGCCGTTTTCCTGCTCCACGAAACCCCTGCTGGCCTCCAGGGACACCGACCCCTACTATCTCGAACAGAAGGTCAAGGACCGCTACGAGGTCTACGAGCGCCTGAAGCTGGAGGAGGAGGCGGCCATGGCCACGGACAGGGCCGACGACGCCGCGATGTATCGCCAGGCCAGGGGCAAGGCCTATCAGGAATACCTCGATGCCGAGGCCGAATACGCCCGGGTGCTGGAAGAAATCAAACGCAAGGGACTTGCGGCGCAGACGAAGCGCGATTAGGCCCGGGCCGGGCTGATCACCCTTCTTTTTCGGGCGCGGGGGCGGTCTTTTTTCCGAACAGCGCCGCGCCCACAATGCCCACCTCGTAGAGCGCGATGAGCGGGCCGGCCATGAGGCACTGGCTGATGGGATCGGCCGGGGTCAGGAGGGCGCCGAGGATGAAGGCCCCGAGGATGGCCCAACGCCGGTTGCGCCTCAGTCCCCTGGCCGTGACCAGGCCGATGCGGGCCAGGAAATACAGGACCACGGGCAGTTCGAAGACCACCCCGAAGGCGATAAGCAGCATGACCGCGAAGGAGAAATAGGTGCTCACCGTGGGCATGATGGTGATGAGCTCCCCCACGTAGTTCACGAAAAACGAGAACGCGAAGGGAAAGACCACGAAATAGCCGAACACCCCGCCGCCGGTGAAAAAAAAGGCCGTGGCCACGGCCACCGGGATCAGGGCCTGGCGTTCCTCCTTGTACAGCCCCGGGGCGATGAACCGCCAGACCTGGTAGAAGATGTAGGGGCTGGCGAGCAAAAATCCGCCCAGAAAGGCCATCTTGAGGACCGTGAAGAACTTTTCCGGAAGCGTGATGGCGATCAGCGTGCTTTTCGGCGGCAGGACCCTGAGAAGCGGGGCCAGGAATATCCGCAGCATGTCCTCGGCCACGGCGTAGCAGGCGAAAAAGCCGATTCCGGCGGCGATGACACAGCGCAGCAGCCGGGAACGCAACTCCCCCAGATGCTCCAGCAGGGACATCTCCTGTCCGGTTTCGTCCTCGTCCGCGGGGGCGGCCTCCCCGCCGTTTCCGTCGCCCGACGCGTCGGGCGGTCCGGCCCCGGGC
>JBMONM010000189.1:0-46803 GCA_049324675.1 Thermodesulfobacteriota bacterium | reverse complement strand
CGCCGGCCAGGATCAACACGGCCGCGACCGGGGCCAGGGAGATGGCCAGGGCGGCCGGGACGGCCCCGAGCCACGTGCCGGGAAAGCAGAACTTGAGATACAGAAGCTGCCTGGTCAGCCAGTCCCCGAAGCGTCCCAGGCCCATCCCGGCCAGGGGGGTGTCCAGGATGGCCCTGGCCACGGGCAGGCAGACCACGCCCTTTTTGCGTAAAAAAGCGGCCATGGAGCAGTCGTCCACGATGTTTTCGGCCCACAGCCCGGCTACGCCGTAGTCCTCGAAGGCCGCCCGGGTCATGGCCATGGCCCCGCCCCAGGGCTGGGTCAGGGGGCGAATCGACTGCAGCATGTGCAGGCCCAGGCAGGTGACCAGCATGGCCAGGGTGCCCGGGGAAAAGTCCAGGGGAACCACCCTGTGGAACCCGCTGGCCAGGACCGTCTCTCCCCGGGCCAGAGGCGCGGCCAGGGTCGCGGCGAAATCCGGACGGGCCAGGTGGGTGCTGTCGCAAAACAGATAGATGTCCGGCGGATTCGGCCGGCCGCGCAGGAATTCGATCCCTGCCAGGATGTTGCGGTTTTTCTGGCCTTGGCGCTCGGCCAGCCCGGCCGTGACCCGAAAGATGCGGCCGGGATGCCGTCGCATCAGATCCTCGACCAGGGGCACGGCCGGATCGTCGTCCGTGGCTGTGGCGAACACCAGTTCCAGCCCCGGATAGTCCTGCCCGGCCAACGAGGCGATGGCCTCGCGCACGCCCGGGGCGTTGCCGGTCACAGGGATGATCATGGCCGCCACGGGAAGGGATGCGGGAATCGGTCCGGGGCTGGGAAGACCTCGGGCATGGTCGCGGCCCAGCAGGTAAAGCGTGAGGAGGCCCGCGAGTTCCAGGCCCATGACCCAGAAAAGAAGGCTCGACACGGCGGGATTATCCGTTCGGAGAGGCGCCCGAGGCGTTTTCGGGGGCTTTCTCCGGAAGGCTGGACGCGCCGGGGGCCGTTGCCGGAGGGACGGCCAGACGTTCGGCATGAAGCACGATGCGCTTGCCGCCGGCGGTGGTCAGCACCCCGCTGATCACCCGGTCGTTCGCGACCTCGCCCTCGAAAACATGGCCGGCGCCGTGCAGGACGTAGATTTTCTGGTCGAAAACCGCCCCGGCCACGTGGTAGATGTCCTTCTGCCCGCCCATGCCGGTGACCGTGACCACGCCCGAGAGCATCTGCCCGTCCTGCTCCATCTCGGCCACCACGCTCGACCCGTAGAGGGTTCCCTGCCACCAGCCGGACACCCCGGCACTCTGGGCCACAGCCGAAACGGCCGACGCGGGCAGAAACACCATCAAAAAAAGCAACGCCGCGATTCTCATTCGTCCTCGCTCACGCCCCATCCCGGGACGTTTCCCCGCAACCGATCGAACAGGTCTTGATAGGCCCGGACCATGGCCTCAAGGGAATAGTCCGCGACAGCCCGCTCCCGTCCCGCCCGACCCAGGCGTTCCCTCAGCGCGTCGTCCCCGAGCAGGCGAAGCAGGATTCCGGCCAATGCCGCCGGGTCCGAAGGCGGCGCGACCAGACCGCTTTGCCCCTCACAGGGCGCTGAGTCGACCTGGGGCACGGCCACGCCGTCCCGGCCCAGCAGGACCTCGGGGATGCCGCCCACGGCCGTCGCGGCCACGGGCACAGCCATGGACATAGCCTCCAGGATGACATTGGGCAAGCCCTCGCGCAACGAGCTCAAGACCAGGACCCTGGCCTGCTGGTAGAAGGGCCTGGGATCGGCGCCGCCGGGATAGGCCCGGATGCGCCCCCGGAACGGATGCCTGGCCACGAGCCGGGCCACGCCGGCGGCCTCGGGCCCGTCACCCACCAGCCACAGTTCGGCCCGGTCGTGTTCCCGGGCCACCAGTTCGAAGGCCCGAAGCAGGGTTTCGTGGTCCTTGTCCGCGGCCATGCGGGCCACGCACAGGATCACGTCGCGCACGGGCCGCAGATGCTCCGGGGCGGGCGTGAAGGAGTCCGTATCCACGCCGTTGGGGATGACCGTGACCCGGTGCGCCGGATGGCCCAGGCGGTGGACCAGGGTGTCGCGAAGCTGGCCGGAATTGCACACATGATGATGGGCCAGGCGGCGCAGGACCCGCTCGTGCTGGCGCCCCACGGCCCCGCCGCCCCGGCAGGTGCCGATCACCACCGGAACGCGGCGCAGACGGCCGAAGATCCGGCCCCAGATGTTGGGTACGGCGGTCAGGGGCACCAGGATGTCCGGCCGGTCCCGGCCGAGCCGCCCCCACAGGGCGCGCAGGGACATAGGCCCCACGGCCGGAGACGGCGAGAGCCACACCAGGGGGATGCCCAGGGCCTCGGCCGCCGGGGCGAAGTCCCGGCCGGCCGCGAGCATCCACATTTCCACCCGGTAGCGGTCGGGGTCCAGGCCCCGGGCCAGTTCCAAGGCCTGCCGCTGGGTTCCGCCGAAAAAAAGGTCCTGGAGCAAAAGAACAACCCGGACCGGACCGTTCTTCCGATCCGGCCCGGGCATGGCCGAGGCGTGCCGGTCGGGCATCAGTATCCCATGAGTCCGCAGCAGCGGGAGCAGCCGGGCATCAGGCCCTCCGTGAACAGACTGCCCCGGAAGCGGCGGTAGGCCTCGCAGTTCCACAACTCGCTTATGGTGTGGTCCTTGACGTTGCCCACGATGTAGTCATGGAAATCCCGGCAGGGAGACATGTCGCCGTTGGAGTCGAGTTCCACGGCCTGGAAGATGGAAACGCACTGGTTGTAGCCGAAGGTGGCGTCGTGGTTGTTGTAGTATTCCCGAAGATTCTCAAGGCCGGTGATGTTGGGGATGATGTTCACCGGCGGCATGTTCAGCGGCCGTGAGCGGCGCTTGATCTCGGCGAGCTGCCTGTCCAGGACCTCGTACTCCTTGATGGTCCAGTCGCCCACCCAGCCCCAATGCAGCTTGGGGGTGAACCCGAAACGCCGGGAGAAGTCCTCGTCGTGGGCCTTGGCGCTCTTTTCGTCGATCCACCAGGACAGGTAGTAGACGAAAAGGTCCACCCGGTCCTTGTAGGCTTCGTAGATGTCCACCAGATGGTGGACGTTGGCCCGGGAGATGGTGGTCAGGGCGGCCACCAGGGGCAGGCTCGCGCCCCGGGACTTCTTGGCCTCGTTCACGGCGGCCAGGGCGTCCTGGATGGACTGGAAGTTGTTGCCGCCTCCGGCCGAGGGCCGGGCCGCGTTGTGGGTCTCGGCGCAATGTCCGTCGATGGATATCTGCAACAGGAACATGGGCGCGGCCACCAGCCTGTCCACGGCTTTTTCCACGCCTGTGGAGTTGGTGGCGATGGAGGTGGGCATGCGCAGTTCCGTGGCCCGCTCGATGATCTCCAGCCAGCCGTTGTACAGGGTGGGTTCGCCGCCCCACAGGTAGACCGAGGGCCGGTGGCCGTGGGCCGCCAGGTCGTCCAGAAGGGCCAGGTAGCGCTCCTTGCTGATCTCGGATTTCTTGAGATCCTTGAGGTTCTTGCCGTGCAGGAACCCCTGGTCCCCCCACTGGCCGCAGGTGTGACAGCGCAGGTTGCACACGTCGGTGATGCGGATGGAGAGCTGGCGGATGCTTCGGGCCACGCCGGTCTCGGCCTTGGGGTTGAGCGCCCCGAAGAGGAATTTCTCCTTTTCCAGGGCCGCGAGCCGCGCGGCGATCCAGGGGTGTTTGGCGATCTTGACGGATTGCTTGAGGATGGTGCCGAGGGCGACGCTGCTTCGTTTGGACATTGAGCCTCCGCGTTCCGCGCCTGGCGGCGTTGTGTTCGCGAGCCGCCGAGTGGCGCGGGGGGATATGGGGTATGAAGGGCGGCGCATGGCGGCGCATGGCGCCGCATGAGAGATGTTGCCGCGCCGCCTGCATACTCCCGGGCGGCAAAGCCGTCAACTTGACGGCCGTCCGGATGGTGGAGGCCGTCTTCCCGCCCTTCAGGGAGGGCTCCCGGACACAACGTGGCCGGCGATACCCTCTTTTGTATTTTTTCTACTTCTATCCGGGGAAATTTTTTGATAAAGCCCACGAGGCCAGGAGGCCAGGACGGCCTTCATCCGCAACGAGACTGAACGCGAGGTGTTCCGAAAGATTTCGATGTATCCGTGCCACCCAACGAGCCAACCGTGAGGAGGACGCTTTTATGAGGAGATGGATCGCCCTTGCCGCCGCAGTGTGTATGTCCGTCATGGCCATGACGGCCCTGGCCCAGGACACGATCAGCCTCACCGTGCCCCTGCCGCTCACCGGCGGCCAGGCCAAATTCGGCGAAATCATCAAAAAATCCTATGAAATCGCCCTGGAAGAAATCAACGCCAAAGGCGGCGTGAACGGCAAAAAGCTGGCCCTGACCTTCGAGGATTCCCAGGGCAAGCCGGAGGTCGCCCGATCCATCGCCGAAAAGATCATCGACGTGCAGAAGCAGCCCGTGCTCTTCGCCGAGTACACCTCGGCCTGCGCCAAGGCCGTGGCCGCCGTGGCCGAGGAGCGCAAGACCCCGTATCTGGTCATCGCCTCCGCCGCCGACGAGATCACCCAGCAGAACTACAAGTACGTCTTTCGCTTAAACCCCACCAACGCCTATTACGCCGAAGGCCTGATGGGCTTTCTGACCGACGTGGTCAAGCCCCAGTCCGTGGCCATCCTGTACGAATCCTCGGACTTCGGGACCTCGGGCGCCGAGGAGATGGCCAAGTCCTGCGAGGCCAAGGGCATGAAGGTGCTCATGAAGGAGAAGTACGAGAAGGGCGCGGTGGACTTCAAGCCCATCCTGTCCCAGGTCAAGGCCGCCAACCCCGACGTGATCTACATGGTCTCCTACGTCATGGACGCGGCCCTGCTCATGCGCCAGATCAAGGAGTTGCGTATCGACTCCAAGCTCTTCGCCGGCGGAGCGGCCGGGTTCGCCATCCCCGAATTCATCGACAACGCCAAGGACGCCGCGGAATACGTGGTCACGGCCACCCTGTGGTCGCCCCAGGTGCCCTTCGCCGGGGCCAAGGAGTTCGCCGAGAAGTACAAGGCCGCCCACGGCAGCTATCCGTCCTATCACGGAGCCCTGGCCTATTCCTCGCTGTTCGTGATCGCCGACGCCCTGTCGAGGACCAAGGGCATGACCGCCGACGACATCCGCGACGCCCTGGCGGCCACGGACATGGACACCGCCTTCGGCCACGCCAAGTTCGAGAACAAAAACGGCTACCAGAACCAGAACTTCGCCGAGACCCTGGCCCTGCAGGTCATTGGCGGAAAGCATGAGACCATCTGGCCCGAGAAATTCGCCAGCGCCAAGTACATCTTCCCCATCCCGAAATGGCGTGAGCGGAAGTAGGCGCCTGGCAAACTCCCAAGCAATGTTTTGAAAAGGGGACGGGTCGATGTGGGTTCAAGTCGAAGTATTCTTGCAAACGCTGGTCGCCGGAATCCTGCTCGGCGGCCTGTACGCGCTCATCGGCATCGGCATGACGCTGATTTTGGGCGTCATGAAGATCATCAACCTGACGCACGGCCAGCTCATGATGGTGGCCATGTATATCGCCTTCTGGATGTTCGAGCTGTTTCACATCGACCCGTACCTCTCGCTGTTGATCGCTCCGCCGCTTCTGTTCGGGCTGGGCGTGCTGCTGCAGAAGTTCCTGATCAACCCGGTGCTCAAGGTGGAGTCCATCCTGCCCCACAACCAGGTCATCCTGACCGTGGGCATCGGTCTGGTGCTCCAGAATCTGGCCACCATCTTCTTCACCTCGGACTACCGGTCCACACCGGTGTCCTACGCCTCCAGCGCCTGGTACTTAAGCGACCTGTGGAAGGGGACGCCGGTGGAGATATCCCTGTCGCTGCCCTGGACGGTCTCCTTCTGCCTGTCGGTCCTGATCACCGTGCTGCTGTGGTTCTTCCTGGCCAGGACGGATACGGGCAAGTCCATCCGGGCCACGGCCCAGGACAAGGACGCGGCCATGCTCATGGGGGTCAACGTGAACAGGATGCAGGTCATCACCTTCGGTCTGGGGGCGGCGCTGGTGGCCTGCGCCGGCTGTCTGTTCCTGCCCATCTACTACCTGTTCCCGGCGCTCGGGTCCCAGTTCACGCTGATCGCCTTCGTGATCACCATCCTGGGCGGCATGGGGTCCACCATCGGCGCGATCCTGGGCGGGCTGATCCTGGGCGTCTTCGAGTCCATGACCGCCACCTACGTGGGCATGGGCTGGGCGCCGGTGGGGCGCTTCGCCATCTTCGTCGCGGCCCTGGTCTTTCTGCCCGGCGGCGTGGCGTCACTCCTTAAAAGCAAGAAGCTGACCAAATGAAGAAGCTCCTCCCCCTCATCATCCTGGGAGCGCTGGCCGTGCTCCCCCTGGCCGGGCTGAACACGTATCTTATGCACATCATCATCCTGGCCGTCATGTGGACAGTGGCCGGGATCGCCTGGAACCTGCTTGGCGGCTACTGCGGGCAGGTGTCTTTCGGGCACGCCGCGTTCTTCGGCATGGGCGCTTACAGCGCGGGCCTTCTGACCCATCACCTGGGCGTCTCGGCCTGGTGGGGCTTTCTGGTCAGCGTGCCCATCGTGGCCCTGGTGGGGCTGATCATGGGGCTCATCGTGCTCAGGTTGCGCGGTCCCTACTTCGTGCTGGCCACCCTGGCCATCGGCGAGGTCATGCGCATCACCTGCGAGAACCTGACCGGCCTGACCAACGGCACCCTGGGCATCATGATCACCCGCACCTGGGTGGAAAAAACCCCCTACTACTACGTCATCCTGGCCCTGGCGGCCGTGTCCTTCCTGGCCATCCGGACCATCATCGCCTCACGCTGGGGCTACTACTTCGTGGCCGTGCGCGAGGACCAGGACGCGGCCGAGTCGCTCGGGATCAACACCACCCTGTACAAGACCATCGCCCTGACCGTCAGCGCGGTGATCACCGGTCTGGCCGGGGCCTTCTACACCACCTACATGGGCTACATCGACCCCCAGGTGGTGTTCAGCCTGGGCGATATCTCCATCCTGATCATCATGGTGGTCATGGTGGGCGGGGTGGCCACCCAGTGGGGGCCGGCCGTGGGCGCGATGATCATGGTCCTTCTGGCGGAGCTGATCCGCTCGATCCCCAGGCTCGGCACAGCCTATCAGACCCTTTTCGGCATCCTTCTGATCGTCATCATCATCTACCTGCCAAACGGCCTGGTGGGGGACTTCCGCAAGATCCGGCGCATCTTCGGGAAAGGAGCGGCATAACCGATGGCCATGCTCGAAGTGAAAAAGGTGTCCATGTTCTTTGGTGGCCTGGCCGCGCTGTCCAACGTCAGCTTCGAGGTCCGGAAGGGCGACATCCTGGCCCTCATCGGTCCCAACGGCGCGGGCAAGACCACGCTTTTCAACTGCGTCAACGGCTTCTACAGGCCCTCCATCGGCGAGGTGCTGTTCAAGGGCGGCCGCATCTCGGGCTTGAAGCCCCATAAGATATGCCGCCAGGGCGTGGCCCGGACCTTCCAGGTGGTCAAGCCCCTGTCGCGCATGGACGTGTTCGACAACGTCCTGGCCTCGGCGTTTTTGCGCAACCCCACCCGGGGCGCGGCCGAGAAGGTGGTGGACGAGGTCCTGGAGTTCACGGGACTTTCCGAGGACCGCCACGTGATCTCCAAGGGCCTGCCGCTTGGCAAGCGCAAGCGCCTGGAGATCGCCCGGGCCCTGGCCACCCAGCCGGAGATGATCCTTCTGGACGAGTCGTTCGCGGGTCTGAACCCCGCCGAACTCGACGTGTCCATCGAGATCATCAAGGGCATCAAGAAAAAGGGCATCACCATCATGATCATCGAACACCACATGAAGGTCATCATGTCCATTTCCGACCGCATCGTGGTGCTCAACTACGGCCAGCAGATCGCCGAGGGCACGCCCCAGGAGATCGGGACAAACCCCCTGGTCGTCGAAGCCTATCTCGGGGAGGCCGCAGGTGCTTGAGATCAAAGGTATCGACGTGTTCTACGGCGACGTCCAGGTCATCTGGGACGTGTCCTTCCGGGTGGGCGAAGGCGAGATCGTGGCCATGATCGGGGCCAACGGCGCCGGAAAATCCACCACCATGCGCACCATCTCCGGCATCCTGTCCCCCCGCCGGGGCGAGATCCTCTTCGACGGCGTGGCCATCAACACGCTCGAGCCCTACCGGCTCATCGAGATGGGCCTGGCCCACGTGCCAGAGGCCCGGCGGCTGTTTGTGGAAATGACCGTGGAGGAAAACCTGGAAATGGGGTCCCTTCGCGGCGAGGCCAAGAAAAAGCGCGAGGACAACAAGGAATTCGTATTCTCCCTGTTCCCGCGCCTCAAGGAGCGCCGCCGCCAGCAGTCGGGCACCCTCTCGGGCGGCGAGCAGCAGATGCTGGCCATCGGCCGGGGGCTTATGTCCATGCCCAAGCTGATCATGTTCGACGAGCCGTCCCTGGGGCTGGCTCCCATCCTGGTGCGCGACATCTTCACCATCATCAAGTCCATCCGCGAACAAGGCAAGACCGTGTTCATCGTGGAGCAGAACGTGCGCCAGACCCTGGCCGTGGCCGATCGGGCCTACGTCCTGGAAAACGGCCGGGTATCCATGGAGGGCACGGGACAGGGGCTTTTGCACGATGAGCACGTCAAGCACGCCTACCTCGGGGTGTAGCCGGAGAAATTGCCATCGCCGGCAAGACAGGATAGCCTCGATGCACGCGCTATGGGTCTGAAATCCGCGCCCCGCGCCTGGAACGGACGTACCAACGGAGGAAAACCATGCTGGTTCGCGACTACATGACCATTCACGTCCATACCGTATCACCCGACGACTCCATATCCGACGCCCTGTGCCTCATGCGCCAGAAAAAAATCAAGCACCTGCCGGTGGTCACGACCGACCGCCACGTGGCTGGAATCCTCTCCGACCGGGATATCAAGGAGTACATCCCCTCCAAGGGCACTTCGCTGGACATCTACGAGCTCAACTACATCCTGGCCCGGACCAACGTGAACGCCATCATGAAGTCCCCGGTGCTGACCGCCGCCCCGGACATGACCATCGAAGAGGCGGCCATGATCATGCACGACCGGGACATCGGCTGCCTGCCGGTGGTGGATGACCTCAAACTCATCGGAATCATCTCGGACACGGACATCTTCCGGGTGCTCATCGAGATCACCGGGGTGCGCGGGGGCGGGCACCGCATCGCGGCGGTCATCGACGACACCTCCGGCTCCATCAAGGTCCTGGCCGACGAAATCCGCGACCACGGCTTCCGGCTGCAATCCATCATGTCCTCCAGCGAAAAGGCCCCTCCGGGAAAACGCTACGTGGTCATCCGCACCCGGGGCGAGGGCGACTACCCGGCCCTGGCGGCGGCCCTGGAGTCCAAGCCGGACCTGGGCGTGGTGCACAAAATCTGATTCCCTGACCCGCTTGTGGTTTTCGAGGCTGCTGACGAAACCAACGGCCTCCGACGCCCGCCTTGCGCGGGCGTCTTTTTTTCCGCAGTCCCGGCTCCCGGTGACGCGTCATCTTTTCATGCCACGCATCCCAGACCCAATGAATGTCTTTTTGTTTGTCGGGCGCTTTGACAAAAAAATTCCCATGCCGTAAATTTTCCGTGTTACCTCTTTGTCGATCATGCACCACGAACACCGACACATTTCCGAGGTTTGCCCCATGAAATCCGCCGCCCTTCGCTCGTTCCTGGCCCTCGTCTGCGCCTTTGGCCTGCTCACCGGACTGTTCCGGGCCGCCGAGGCCCGCCCGGTCACCGACGCCCGGGGAGAGACCATCACCATACCGGCCAACGTGGAGAGGGTCATCTGCTCCGGTCCCGGCTGCCTGCGGCTTCTGACCTACCTCCAGGCCCAGAACCTGGCCGTGGCCGTGGACGACATCGAGACCAAACGCAAGGCCTTCGACGCCAGACCCTATGCCCTGGCCCATCCCGAATTCAAAAACATGCCGCTTTTCGGGGAGTTTCGGGGCCACGACAACCCCGAACTCATCGCGGCCTTAAACCCCGCGCCCCAGGTCATCTTCAAGACCTATTCGACCATGGGCGCGGATCCCAAGACCCTGGCCGAAAAGACCGGCCTGCCGGTGGTGGTCCTGGACTACGGGGACCTGGGCAAGAACCGGCCGGCCCTGTATGCGGCCTTGCGGCTCATGGGCGATGTCGTGGGCAAGAAGGACCGGGCCGAGGCGGTGATCGCCTTTTTCGACACGACCATCGGCGACCTTGAGGCCCGGGTGAAGGACCTGCCCAAGGACCAGCGCAGGACCTGCTATGTGGGCGGCATCGCCAAGAAGGGCCCCCACGGCCTGTTGTCCACCGAACCCAACTATTCCCCCTTTGAACTGGCCGGATGCGTGAATGTGGCCCGGGAGGCCGGGGAGAACCTGGACCACGCCGCCGTGGCCAAGGAAAAGCTTCTGGTGTGGGACCCGGCCTTCCTGTTCATCGATCTGGCCACGGCCCAGATGGGCGACGCGGCCGGCGGCCTGTACGAGATCCGCACCGATCCGGTCTTTGCCGGTCTTTCGGCCAAGGCCTCCGGACAGATCTACGGCCTTCTGCCCTACAACTGGTACACCACCAATTACGGTTCGCTTCTGGCCGACGCCTACTTCATCGGCAAGACCGTCAATCCGGAAAAGTTCGCGGACGTGGACCCGGCAGCCAAGGCCGATGAGATCTATACGTTCCTGGTGGGCAAGCCGGTCTTCGCCGAGATGACCGGGGCCTTCGGCGGGCTGGCCTTCAAACCCCTGCCCCTGAAGTAACGGGGGGAGCCATGCATTTCGGCGACGGCCGGGTACCCGCGGCCTATCTGGCCCACATCGGGCGCAAGAAGCTGTACGTGTTCCTGGCCCTGGCGGCCCTGGCCGTGCTGTTCGTGGCCTCGGTGTCGCTCGGGCCGGTGCGGGTGCCGCCCCTTCAGGTTCTGGCCGCCTTTTTCGGCCAAGCCGCGAGCCCCCGCGACCAGGTCATCGTCATGTCCATCCGCCTGCCCCAGTCCCTGGCCGCGGCCGTGGCCGGCATGGCCCTGTCCGTGGCCGGGGCGGCCATGCAGTCCATCCTGCGCAACCCCCTGGGTTCGCCGTTTACCCTGGGCATCTCCCAGGCCGCCGCCTTCGGCGCGGCCTTTTCGGTGATCATCCTGGACAGCGGCATCATGACCAGCACCCAGGAAGGCGCGATCACCATCATAAACCCCTATCTGACCACGGCCATGGCCTTCGTCTCCTGTCTGGCGGCCGCCCTGGTGGTGGTGGCCGTGTCCCGGTTGCGCGGGGCCACCCCGGAGGTCATGGTCCTGACCGGCGTGGCCTTGGGCGCGCTTTTCACCGCCGGAACCATGTTTTTGCAGTATTTCGCCGACGACCGGCAGCTTGCGGCCATGGTCTTCTGGACCTTCGGGGACGTGGCCCGGGCCAAATGGGACACGTTGACGTTTATGACCGTGGTGTCCGTGCCGGTGATCGTCTATTTCTACCTCAACCGCCTCAATCTGAACGCCATCGACGCCGGGGACGAAACCGCCAAGGGCCTCGGGGTCCGGGTGGAGCGGCTTCGGCTTTTCGGCATGCTCCTGGCCTCGCTTCTGACGGCCACGGTGGTGGCCTTTCTGGGGGTCATCGGCTTCGTGGGGCTGGTGTGTCCGCACCTGGCCAGATGGGTGGCCGGGGACGACCACCGTTTCCTTCTGCCCCTGTCCTGTCTTCTGGGCGCCCTGCTGCTCGTGGCCTCGGACACGGCGGCCAGGCTGGTCATCGCCCCGAGCGTACTGCCGGTATCGGTGCTCACGGCCTTTCTGGGCGCCCCGACATTCATCGCCCTGCTCCTCGGGAGGCGAAAACGATGAAACTGCGCGCCTTGCAGCTTGATGTCGGGTACCGGGACCGCCCGGTGCTCATGGACGTGGACTTCGAGGTCGCCCCTGGTGAAGTCCTGGCCGTGCTCGGCCGCAACGGCGTGGGCAAGACCACGCTTCTGCGCACCCTGAACGCCATGCTGCCGGCCCGGGGCGGCGCGGTCCTGGTGGAGGACGCGGACATCCTGGGCCTCTCTTCCCGGGAAATCGCCAAGACCATGGGCTATGTGCCCCAGCGCTCCGAGGCCGGAAAGCTCACGGCCTTCGACGCCATCCTGCTCGGCCGCGTGCCGCACCTGCGTTTTTCCGTGCGGCCCGAGGACCTGCGGGTGGTGGAGGCGGCCATCCGCCGCCTCGGGCTCGAGGAACTGGCCCTGCGCAACCTGGATCGCATGAGCGGCGGCGAACTCCAGAAGGTCTGCATCGCCCGGGCACTGGTCCAGGAACCCTCGGTCCTGCTCTTGGACGAGCCCACCAGCAGTCTGGACCTCAAGAACCAGATGGAGATCCTGTCCCTGGTCCGCGAGGTGGCCGTGGGGCATGGGGTCGGGGTGGTCATGACCATGCACGACCTGTCAACGGCCCTGCGGTTCGCGGACCGCTTCCTTTTCCTGCAAAAGGGCCGGGTGCTGGCCGTGTGCGACCGTGAGGGCCTGTCCCCGGAGGTCATCGCCGAGGCCTATGGGGTGGCCGTTTCCATCGAATGGATCAGGGGATGTCCGGTGGTCATCCCGGAAAACTGACGCGTCGCGACAAAGGAGTCGTTTCATGGGATGCGCGCTGACGAAAGAGCAACTGGACCGGGCCGTGGCCTTCCACGGCCATGAATGCCCCGGCCTGACCATCGGCCTGCGGGCCGCGGAACTGTGCCTGCGCGAGCTCGGGCACAATGACGAAAACCGCCTCGTGGCCGTGGTGGAGACCGACATGTGCGGGGTGGACGCCATCCAGGTCCTGACCGGCTGCACCTACGGCAAGGGCAACCTCATCCACCGCGACCTGGGCAAGATGGCCTTCTCGTTCTACCGGCGCAAGGACGGCAAATGCTTCCGGGCCGTGCTGCGCCCCGAATCCCACGGTGCGGCCGGCGTCGAGGCCCGGGCGCTGATGAAGAAGGTCTTTTCCGGGCGTGCCACCGAGGAGGAGACCCGGCGTTGCGACGAGATGCGCGAGCGGTACCGCGAGCACCTGCTGTCTTTGGACCTTGCGGAGGTCTTCAGCCTCGGCGAGCCGCAACCCCTTCCCCGCGACGCGGCCATCCTGGACAGCCTCACCTGCGAGCACTGCGGGGAATCGACCATGGAGTCGCGCACCCGTCGCTTCGACGGCAAGATATTGTGCATCCCCTGCTTCGAGGCCGTGGAACAAAAGCGCTGATCCCGCCGGCATCGTCACGCGTCTCCCGGCCAACCCGGGAGACGCGTTGTCGTGATCCCGCACACCTCATTCCGCGTTCCTGCCGGCATCCTCCGGTTTTCCCCCGTCCGCAGGAATCGACCCCCCCTTACGGAACACTTTTTCGCCGGCTTGCTCCCTCCCTGGAAAACACGTATGAAATCATGTGGGATTGCCGATATGAACATGCCGCAAGGAACAACCATGGCCCCTTCTTCGGAAAAAAAGCAGTATCTGACCTTCTGCCTTGGCGAGGAACTCTTCGCCCTGGAGTCCTCACTGGTCCTGGAAGTCCTCGAAGTTCCGGCCATCACCCGGATTCCCCGCGTCCCGGAATTCCTCGTCGGCGTGATCAATCTGCGCGGCAACGCGGCCACCGTGGTGGACGTGCGCCGCAAATTCGGCATGGAGCCCACCCGGCATACCAGGGATACCTGCGTCATCGTGGTGGAACGCGAATTCGAGGGGGAACGGCTGGCGGTGGGTCTTCTGGCCGACTCGGTGCGCGAAGTCATGGAAATCGCGCCGCAGGACGTGCTCAGCCCCCCGGAAATGGGCCTGTCCGTGGACGCGGCCTATCTAAGCGGCGTGGCCCGTAACGGTGAGGACTTTCTCCTGCTTCTCGACGCCCGCCGTTTGCTGTCCCTTGAGGAACTGGCGGCCCGCCCGGACCAGGTCTGACCACCCGCTTTGCCGCCCGTGGCGCGGGTTCCTCCGTCTGCGGAGTTTTTTTTTCGAATTGTGCAGATTTGTGTTGCACTTTTTCTCAAAGCCAGTAAGGTCCGCCGGTCACGCGTCCGGTTGTCCTGACTTCGCCGGACAACACATTCGAGGAGGAAGTTTTTTTTATGTCCCAGGAAGGTACCGTCAAGTGGTTCAATGAGAAGAAGGGGTTCGGTTTTATCGAGCAAAACGGCGGAGATGACGTGTTCGTGCATTTCTCGGCCATCAGCGGAAACGGATTCAAGACCCTGCACGAAGGTGACCGGGTCAGTTTCGATATCGTTTCCGGCGACAAGGGCGTCAAGGCCGCCAACGTCACGGTTCTCTAGCCGGCCATATACATTCTCGTTCGCCACGCCCCCGCCTCCGCGGGGGCTTTTTTTTCGCCCGGCGGCATATCTGCTTCCCGTTCCAGGCCTTTTGCACGCAATCCATGCGCAACGCTTGACAGGGGATGGGAGTTTTTTCATCCTGGTGCCGGATAGACCTCCGGCGGCGATCCGGCCGTTTCGCCCCTTTTTTTCCATCCCCTCGGTTCGGATCCGCCGGCCTCCCCATTTCCAAAAGTCCTGGCTGTGCTCCCGTCGCGGGCGCGCCATCATCCGGAGGCGTTGTGGGCAACGTTTTGATCATCGATGACGATCACGATATTCGCGACGCCCTGAGCCGTGTGGTCAAACGTCTGGGTCACCAGGCCCGGACCGCGGCCACCCTGGACGAAGGCCGGCGGCTGGCCGAGGCCGGGGACGTGGACGTGGTCTTCCTCGATGTGCGCATGCCCGACGGCAACGGCCTGGACGCCATCGCGGACATCCGGATGACCGCCTCGGCACCCGAGGTCATCGTCATTACCGGATGGGGGGAGGCGGACGGCGCGGAACGGGCCATGCGCCAGGGCGCCTGGGACTATATCGAGAAACCGCCCTCGGTGCGCACCATGACCGCCCCGCTGGAGCGGGCCATGAAATACCGCCGTGGCGGCGGCGCCCCCCAGATTTCCGAATTCCGGTTCGAAGGCATCACCGGGAAGAACCCTCGCCGCATCACCTGCCTGGAATTGGCCGCCAAGGCCGCGGCCGGCGAGGTCAACGTTCTTTTGACCGGCCAGACCGGCACGGGCAAGGAGCTGTTCGCCCGGGCCATACACGACAACTCTCCCCGCGCCGGACAGCCCTTTGTGGTGGTGGACTGCGCCGCCCTGCCCCCGACGCTGGTGGAGAGCGTGCTGTTCGGCAACGAGAAAGGGGCCTATACCGGGGCGGATATCCGCCGCGACGGGCTCATCCTGCAGGCCCACGGCGGGACGCTTTTTCTGGACGAGGTGGGGGAACTCCCCCTGTCGGCTCAAAAAGCCTTCCTGCGGGTACTCCAGGAAAGACGCCTGAGGCCCGTGGGCGGCCGCGAGGAAAAAGCCTGCGACTTCAGGCTGGTGGCCGCGACCAACCAGGACCTGGAGGGCATGGTCCGCCAGAGGCTCTTCCGCCAGGACCTGCTGTTCAGGCTTCAGGGGCTGGGCATCGACCTGCCCGCCTTGCGCGAAATGCCCGAGGACATCCGCTTTTTCGCCGCATACTTCCTCGAACGGGCCCGGAAAAGGCGGGGATTGCCCGAAAAGACCCTGTCCGACGATTTCGTGGCCGCGCTGACCGCCTACCCCTGGCCGGGCAACATCCGCGAGGTCTGCAACACCATGGAGGGGGTGCTGGCCCTGGCCCGGGACGACGACGTGCTCTATCCGGTCCACCTGCCGCTGCATATCCGGGTCCATGCCGCCCGCTCCAGGGTGGGTGAGGGAGAAACCGCCAGACAGGTCGGAAACGGCGAGGGTGTCTCCGGGGCGTTCCCGTCCGTGGCGGGAATTCCCATGGCCGGGGAAATCCCCGAAACCGAGGCCTGGGACGACAACGAGGCCATGCCCAGCCTCAAGGACTTCCGTGACCTCCACGAGGCCCAGTACCTGAAGACACTTCTGACCCGCCACGCCGGGAATATCCGCAAGCTCCTGTCCGTTTCGGGGCTTTCCCGCTCGCGCCTCTACGCCCTGCTCAAAAAACACGGCCTGACCCCGGAACGGCTTTGATCCCCTCCCGCTAAAGATTGTCCCGCGCCGGACCGATAGAGAAGGCATAACCGGCGAACGAAACTGTCTCGGGGCCGGGCGGAGGCGGAAAGATGCGTTCCCTGTTCGTGGCCGGCATCCTTGTGGTGGCCGTGTTCATCTATCTGGCCGTGGCCTCGCGGCTCGACGCCCCGGCGGCCGTGCCGTCGGGCGAGGCCAGGTTCCGGGCCGTGACCGAGAGTGTGCGCGCGCTTGAGGCCGCCCGCCGGAACATGCTGGCCGGAGCCCGGCTGGCCGGAGGCCGCCATGGCGCGGGGGCCGGGTCCGTTCCCGGCTTCGGGGCGGCCTATGCCCGCGGCTATCGCGACGGTTTCGATCAGGGCTACGCCACAGGGGCCTACCTGTCCTCCTCGGCCAGGCCCAATCCGATGTTCTTCCCCATTCCGGCGAGCCAATAGCGCCGCATCGTGCGGCCACGACCGCGCTTGACAGGGAACTTGAATGTGAATATTTTGCCAAATATGAAATCATTGCCGTCCGCCGCCGATCGGTATCTCCGGCTTCAGGCCGATATCTTCAAGGCGTTGGGGCATCCGAGCCGGCTCAAGATGGTCCAGAGCCTGTGTCTTGGGGAACGATGCGTGTGTGAGCTGCAGGCCCTGGTCGGCTCGGACGTGTCCACGGTATCAAAGCATCTGGCCGTTCTCAAGGACGCCGGGGTGGTCCAGGATGAGCGGCGCGGCACAAACATCTACTACTCCCTGCGCATGACCTGCGTCTCGACCTTCCTCAATTGCGTCGGGAATTTTCTCGGGGAACGCCTGGAAGAGCACATCGCAACGCTGACCGAGGCACGAAGGCAGGATTGAACCTGGCATATTTTTTTTCGCTCAATGTTGGCCATTTCGCCAAAAAAGAAAATACGATATGGAGGAATACCCCCGTGCAGCCATTCGACCTCAAGCCGCTCCACGACATTCCATGCGCCTGCACCCAGAAAGAACCTGACGCCCAGGCCAAAAGCGCGACCGCACCATCCCCCCTCACTTCCGGGGAAATCTGCCTGGGCATTGCCGGGTTGGCGGCGTGGTGGCTCGTCTATGGCCAACTCCCGGCGTTCGCGCGGTTCACGACCTTCGAGCTGTTGGGGCTTGGGCCTGAAACGCATCTCGCCGAGGCGGTCGAGTTCTTTCTCTACGATACGCCCAAGGTGCTCATGCTGCTTACGCTGGTGGTCTTCGGCGTGGGGGTCGTCCGCTCCTTTTTCACGCCCGAAAGAACGCGCCGGCTGCTGGCCGGGAAACGCGAGTCCCTGGGGAATGTCCTGGCCGCCCTGCTCGGCATCGTCACCCCGTTCTGCACCTGTTCCGCCGTGCCGCTGTTCATCGGGTTCGTCACCGCGGGCGTGCCCATGGGGGTGACCTTCTCCTTTCTCATCTCCGCGCCCATGATCAACGAGGTCGCCGTGATCCTGCTCTACGGCCTGCTCGGCTGGAAGGTCGCGGCCCTTTATATGGGGACCGGGTTGGTCGTCGCCATCATCTCGGGATGGGTCATGGGACGGCTGGGGATGGAGGACCACATCGAGGGGTGGGTGAAGCTGATCCGGGAGGAAGGGGCTGACGAGAAGGAGGCCGAGCTGCGCTGGCGCGGGCGCATCCGGTACGGTCTGGAAGCCGTGAAGGACATCGTGGGCAAGGTCTGGAAGTGGGTCGTCCTGGGCATCGCCGTCGGTGCGTTCATTCACGGGTATGCGCCGGAGGGGTTTCTGGCCCGGATCATGGGCAGGGAGGCGTGGTGGTCGGTGCCGGCCGCCGTCATCATCGGCATCCCCCTGTACTCGAACGCCGCCGGGATCGTGCCCGTGGTGCAGGCGCTGCTCGGGAAAGGCGCCGCCCTGGGGACGGTGCTGGCCTTCATGATGTCCGTGATCGCCTTGTCGCTGCCCGAGGCGGTCATCCTGCGCAAGGTCTTAAAGCCCAGGCTTATCGCCGCCTTCTTCGGCGTCGTGGGGATGGGCATCCTCCTGGTGGGATATCTGTTCAACCTGCTGATGTGACCCGCCAAGGAAGATACGCCGCCCGGACGTCCGGTGCGGGGTCCTACTCCTCGTCGGCCAGGAGTTCCCTGCCCTCGCCGGGATAGATGCGCCTTTCGGCGAGCGGCGTGGGGCTGGTCACCGGAGGCCACTTTCCGGGGACGGGATCGGCCCCCTCCCTGGCCACATCCGAGGGCCGCTTGTCGACCATGGCCGGGTGGGCGCGCACGTCCACGCCCGGTACCGGGCAGCTGAACTCGATGGCGATGCCGTTGGGATCAAAGGAATACAGGGAAAAGATGAACCCGTGGTCGATGATCTCGGAAGCCCAGAACCCGGCGGCATCGAGCCTGTCCTTGATCTCCCACAGGTCGTCCCGGTCGCGCACTCCGAGGGATACGTGATCGAAGGCGTAGGGCCCCTTGACCGGCACCCCGTGGTCTTTTTCCGGAATGGGGGCCACGCCGTCCCACTCGAAAAAGGCGATCATGTCCTGGGGGCTTATCTCGAAAAAATAGTGGCGATATCCGGGACGGCCCAGGCCGGCAACCAGACGCAGGCCCAAAAGATCGCGCCAGAACCGGATGGTGGCGTCCATATCCCCTGTGGCCATGGCCAGATGATTGATGCCGGTATAGTGCATGACCTGGACCCTCCTGGGCGCAACGGGCCGGGACGGCTGTCTGGACTCCGGGGTCAGGGAACAGAGAGTCCCATGGCTCCCGGGTCCATGTCGCCCCAGAACACCAGTTCGGCCGCGCCACGAAGCAACGGCCCCCCATCGCCGACGCTCACCCCGAGCACCTCGCCGCCCGAGGTGACCACCTCCACCTCGCCGCCCACCAGCCCCAGCGCGCCGGCCACCACGGCCGAGGCCACGGCCCCGGTGCCGCAGGCATAGGTTTCCGCCTCCACACCGCGCTCATAGGTACGCAGTCGCAGACGGCCGTGCCCCTCGACCCTGATGAAGTTCACGTTGGTTCCGGCCGGGGCGAATTCCTCGTGGTAGCGCATGCCCCGTCCGAGTCCGGCCACGTCCAGATCGGCCAGGTCGTCGCGCACGACCACGGCGTGGGGCACGCCGGTATCCACGAAATGAAACGGCACGGTCATGCCTTCCAGCTCAAGCTCCATGCCCAGAAGCAGGCCCTTGGGCATGGTCAGGCGCACCCGGACCTGATTCGTACCGGGAAAGACCTCGGCCTGGATGTTTCCGGCGTCGGTGCCCAGGACATGGACGGCCGGCGCCAGTCCGATGAGATAGGCCAGTCTGGCCGCGCACCGTGAACCGTTGCCGCACATCTCGGCCCGTGAACCGTCGGAGTTGTAGAAATGCCAGATGTAGTCGGCCCGGGAGCCTTCCGGCGCCTCATCCAGGAAAATGAGGCCGTCGGCGCCCACGCCAAAAGCCTTGCGGCAGACCTTGCGCGCCCACTCGCCCATGGCGATCCCGGGCACCCGGACCTCTCGGTTGTCGATCAGGACGAAGTCGTTGCCGCATCCCTGCATCTTGAAAAACGGGACCGTACGTCCCGACTCCGGCATACCAAAATCCATGACGTCGCTCCTCTCCCGCAAGATGCACTCACGGATACCAGAAGCGCCCCGGCGCGTCGAGGAGGGAGTCCCGGCCTCTCAGGACAGGCCGGCCAGAAGTTTTTTGGCGGGTTCGTAGGATGGGTCGAGATCCAGGGCCATGGTCAGGTATTTCCTGGCCTCGCCGGCCCGGTTGGTACGATGCAGGGCCATGGCGATGTTATAGGCCACGGATGGGGCTTGGCGCAAAATCCCCTGGTCGGCCCCGACGGCTTTCTGAAAATGGTCCCAGGCCTTGTCGTAGACCCGTCCATCGGCGTAGGCCACGCCGATATTATAGAGAAGCCCGGCATCCCCGGGGGCCAGGGTCAGGGCCTTGACGTAGTTGTCCACGGCTTCCTTCCATTTTCCCTGGCGGCGCAGGACGATGCCCCGGTTGTTGAACATCCACAGGTCGTCGCGGCACAGTTGCGCGCCCTTGGCCTCGATGGCCTCGGTCATGTAGGCCAGGGCCAGTTCCTCGTCCCTCTCCCCGATTTTTCGCGCGATCTCCATGAGCGACTCGCTGACCATCTCGCCGGCGACCTTGTTCACCACCTTCTTGGCCTGTTCGAAATACTCCCTGGCCTTGTCCGCGTCGTCACGCTCCAGGTAGGTCTCCCCGATCTCCACCTTGCGCTCGAAATTCAGCGGGGAAAGGGCGTCGAGCTTATTGAGAAAAAAGAGCTTCTTATCCGAATTCCCGGTCTGCACGCTCAAATCCACCAGCTTTTTCAAGGGATCGATGAAAAGCTTCTCGGCCTTGTACGCCTTGAGATAATGCTTCTCGGCCTCCTTATGGTTTCCCCGACGAACCTCGATGTCGCCCATAAGCAGATGCCCCTTGAGACTACCGGGCTTCATTTCGAATATCCGCGCGACCAAAGCCTCGGCATCGGCCGTATCCCCGTTTTCCAAAAGCGCGGCGCACCGATCCATGAGCACCCCGAGCTGCGTGTTGGGCCGGATGGCGAAGGCCGCCTTTTCGATGATGGCATTGGCCGAGATGGGTTTGGTGATGAAGCTTGCGGCACCGATCTCGTGGGCCAGGATGATTTCCTCGCGGGAAGTCTCGCCGCTGACCACGATGATTTTGACCTTGTCCGGATAGAAGCTGCGGAGCACCTTGACCGCCTTGATGCAGGAGGCTTTGCGGATGCGGCGCTCCAGAAAGATGAGCATGGGGGTCGTGGCCTTCTCGACCAGTTTCCCGACCTGGGCGACGACATCGTCGTATTCCAGGCATTCGCGACAAAAGTTGCGGGTGTCCAGCTTGAGCTGGGAAATGGTGAAACGCAGCACCTTGACGAAGGCGTCGTCGTCGCTGCACACAAACATCAGCCCGCCGTCGTTGAAATACTCCAGAACGATCTTTTCGTATTTCTTGGCCGACTGATCGGTCTTGACGCGCATGACAGTGGACATGACTCCCTCGCAAGGCCGTTGCTCTGGAACGTTGAGCCCGTGACTCGTTCTTGAACTTCAAGCAGCTGAACGTTACCGGCGTTCTTTCAACCCATGTTGTCAATTATCGCTGTCGTATTCGTGCGGGTCCCGGCACGAGCCGTCCCGATGTTGCCGCTCCTCCCGGAGCATCTCCACCAGATCCGGATCGAGCCGGCAAAGCGCGCAATCCACTTCCGGCGGGGCATAGATCGCCACGCTGTCCGGAACCTGGTCCCCGGCCTGCCTGAGCCGCGAGATCAGCCCCTGGTCCACGATCGTCCCGGAGGCCAGCACCTCGCCGGCCACGGTCACGTCGCCGGCCAGCACCATGCCCGGCGTGAGATCTGCCGTGGCCACATCGGAACGGGTAAATCCCTCACGGCTTTTGGCCAGGGTGGCGAAGGCCTCGAACACCCGGGGATCGTACCAGCCGGAACGCTCGCGCATGACCGCCAGGGCCCGGGCCTTGTCGGACCCGGAGCAGATCAGCGTGTCGTAGTCCAGGGCCACCTTCAAAAGCCGCGAACCCAGAGGAATATCCTGACCGCTGGGGCCGTCCGGCGGAGGGCCCGAGCCGTCGTAGCGCTTTTCCTGGAACCGGATGATCGCGGCCACCTCGTCGAGTCGGGGGATGTTGGCCAAAAGATCACCGGCGATTCTGGGATGCTGGTCAAAGAGCCTTTGGCGCCGCCCGTCGAGCCCCCCCTGGCGCAGCATGTCCGTGAGCATCCGCTCCGGCAGGGCGGCGCACCCGATCTGGGACAGCATGACCGCCAGTTCCAGCCTCCAGGGTTCGGCAATGCCCAGATATCCGGCCACATCCAGGACAATGCGCCTGACCCGGACGGATCGGCCATGGGCGCTGGCGTTGAGCAGAGCCAGGAGGTCGGTCAGGACCTTGATGGTGCCCCGCAGGGTGCCCTTGAGAAAACTTTTTTCCGCCGTGACCAATCTATATTGCTCCAGGCCGGCGATCAGGGCGGCGTTGAGTTCCTCCTCGGAGCATGGTTTGGCCAGAAAACGGAACACATGTCCGGTATTGACCGCGTCCATGGCCGAACGGATGTCGGCATAGCCGGTGAGCATGATCCGGACCGTGTCCGGGCAGGTCTGACGCAACCGGGAGAAGAACGTCACGCCGTCCATGTCGGGCATGCGCAGGTCCGAAACCACCACGGCATAGGGGCCGTTCTCGGCCACGGCCTCAAGGCCGCGAATCGGGCCCTGGGCCAGATCCAGGTCGTATTTCCTCCGCAGGACCCTCCCGTAGGCGGCCAGTGTCTCCGGATCGTCATCCACGAAGAGTATCTTGTGTCTGCTGGGCGGCACGATCACTCCTTTGCCGTCGTGTTGAACCCCTTCGATATATCCGTGTCGAGCCGGGATGCAATGCCTGACGAGAAGATATTCCCCTTTTGAAAAAAGTTTTCATTTTTTCGGCAACGTGCTTTGCATCGTCCCGAGTTCCAATGCTCGTACTCCCGAGACATCACTGTCTCCCGCCATGCTCTTTTTCCGTCTGAGGGTCCAGGGGCAACTTCACGGTAAAAACGGTTCCCCGGCCCGGGGCGGTCTCGAAAAAGACCTCCCCGCCATGCCGTTCCACTATGGCATAGACCAGGGCCAGTCCCTGTCCTGTTCCCCTGCCCACCTCCTTGGTGGTGAAAAAGGGATCGAAAACCCGGGCCCGGATCTCCTCGGGAATTCCCGGTCCGGTGTCGGCCACGCTGACCGTCACGAATGCGTCTTCCCGTTTCGTGCGCACGGTGATGGTCCCGATCTTCCCGCTCCTGTCACCGCGCATCTCCTCGATGGCCTGGGCCGCGTTGAGGACGAGATTCAGGAAAACCTGCCCCATCTCCTGCGGCAGGCCGCGCATCGCCGGCAGTTCGGGGTCGAGATCCAGGACCATCTCGGCCACGTCCTTCCAGGCGTTGCGGCTGACCAGGATGGCGTCCTGCAAGGCGGCGTTGAGGTCGAAGAGGATTTTCCCCCCGCCTCCAGGATGGGAGAACTGCCGCATGGCCCGGACAATGTCCGCCACCTGGCGCAGTCCCTTGCGGCTGTTGGACACCGCGGCGGGAACCTCGGCGGCCAGATAGGCCAGATCGGCCTCGCGCTCGGCCTGCTCCACCTCATCAAGGATATTGGGATGCAAGAGGGCCTGCCCCTCCCGGGCGTCCCGGCGCAGCGTCCCGAAGGCGTCCCGATAGGCCTCGACCAGCCGCAGCAGGTCCGTGAAGGCCCCTTCCAGAAACCCGGCGTTGTAGCTCACATACTGGATGGGGGTGTTGATCTCGTGGGCGATGCCGGCGGCCAGGCGGCCGATGGACTGCATCTTGGTCTCATGGGTGGCCATGGCCTCCCTGACCTTGATCTGGGTGATGTCGCGCCCGAGGATGAGCACGCCCGGTATCTGCCCCTCGCCAGCGGGCACGGGGTTGGCCGTCAGTCCCAGGAAACGTTCGCCCGCGTCCGCGCGCAACCTGACCTCGTCCACGCGCACGGGCCGTCCCGTCCTGCGGCATCCCGCCACGGCATCCCTGACCGGTCCCCAATCCCAGTTCACGTCCAGATCGGAAAACCTCGCGCCCACCGCCTGATGCGCGCCAAGACCGAGCATCCCGGCCGCGGCCCTGTTCCACCGGGTAACCGTATCGTCCCCGTCGAGGCTGATCAGGATGGAGCCGATGGAGGACAACAGCTGCTCGATGTCCTGATTGGCCCGGCGCAGCCCTTGTTCGGCGGCCTTGCGGCCGCTGACGTCGTGGAAAAAAAGCAGCATGTCGCCCTCCCCATTCCCCGCGGGGGGCAGCGGCGAGGCCGCGACTTCCAGACAACGGACGCCGTCAGGTGCGTCAATCACCATGTCCCGTGTGGCGGGCGTCCCCTGTCCGACAGCCTGCCTGGCCGGACACTCCGCGCACGGGCACCCCCCCCTGCCCAACAGTGTGTCGCACTTCCGGCCGACAGGGTCGTCCGGGCCAAGGGCGAACCACATGGCCAAGGTCCGATTGATGCGGCGGATGGTCATATCCGGGGAAAGAATGCACAGACCGACCGGCACGGCATCGAAAACCGCTTCGAACACGCTCCCTGGTTGAAAATCACCGGTTGTCCGGGAGCGCTCCTCCGGGGTCGGTGGTGGGACGGCCTGGGTCATTGTGGGGACCTTCCTTGGCGGGAAATCCGTTGCACGCGCGCCGCCAGGTGAAGAGCTCGCGCCTGCCCGGGGGGGGCCGAACAGCCCGGGCACACCGGCGTTGCCGGACATCGAAAGCCGTATTCCGGGATCACGCTCCGATATCGGAAAAATCCGGGTCGTCCAGGTCCAAATCGTCCATGGATTCCGGCCCGCCCGGGCTTCCACCACCGACATCGCTCTTGTCGAGGATCT
Source organism: Thermodesulfobacteriota bacterium (assembly GCA_049324675.1). Taxonomy (GTDB): domain Bacteria; phylum Desulfobacterota; class Desulfovibrionia; order Desulfovibrionales; family Desulfovibrionaceae; genus Desulfolutivibrio. The sequence continues at coordinate 22,273 of JBMONM010000189.1, read as the reverse complement.
CCAGAAATTTCTTTGCCCGTTCGAAGTCCGCGTTGACGCCAAGGGCTTTTTCAAGAAGACGCCGGGCCTGTTTTCCCTGCCCTTTCGCGTGGAAGGTCCGGGCGATGTTGTAGAACAGGTGTTCGTCATCATGCCTGGCCAGGCGGGCCGCCCGTTTGTAGAACTTGAGCGCCTGGGCGAACATGCCGTTTCTGCGCAAGCGGATGCCGAATTCGTTGAACAGGTGCTTGTGTTGCTCCTCGAAGGCCCCATCCAGGGCCACCACCCGCCGGAAGACGATATCCGCGTTTTCCTTCTCCCCCCGGGCAAGATAGCTCAGTCCCAGGCCGAAGGTGCCCCGGATGTGCTCCTCGTCCAGGCGCAAGGCGTTCTTGTATTCGAACTCGGCCGAGATGTGCTCGCCTCTGGCCCGATGCTCGTCCCCCTTGTCCACGCATTCCTCGACCTCGCGCATGGCCGGGATGACCTTGCTCATGTAGACCTCGGGTTCCGGGAGATACTCCGTGAGCAGGGAATCCCTGCTGATGACCCTGGGTTTGCCGATAGGAACGAAATGCTTGTTGAGCTCACGTACGCACAAGACCCCGTCGGGCTGTTCTTCAACAAACACAAAGATGCTCTGGTTGACCTTGCGCTTGGTGGAGCCGAATCCGACCACTCCTTTGGTCTGGGTGGAAAAGACCCCCCTGACGACTCCCGGGCGCAAAGCGGAGGTCGTGGCTGGTCTTGCCGGAGTGTCCGAACGAAATGCGGTCTCAGCCATCGATGAGCTCCGCGAACTCCAGATTCTTGCGCGGCGGCACGAGCACCCGGATCCGCGCGTCTTTTTTCGCGCCAAGGAGGCTTTTCAGCCTTTTTATGGCCACGGTCCCCAGTTCCTGCCCCTTGGCCAGGACCACCTCCCCCCGTGGGCACACCAACTCCTGGTCCAAAATCATTCCCGGCCTGAGTTCGCTTAGGGCCAGAAGGCCCCGTTCGAATCCGTCGGGAAAATTGATCATGGATTCCAGGGCGTCAAGCACGGCGGGGTCATACCACCCCCTCCGGCCACGCATGCGCTCCAGGGCTTTCTGCGCAGGTTCCTCCACCTTTTCCGTGGCCGAGAACATCCGCTCCAGGGTGTCGAAATCCAGGGCGACCTTGAGAAGTCTCGCCCCCTGGGGAATGGCCTCCCCCTTGAGCCCTCCCGGAGGCAGCCCTCCCCCGTCGTAGCGTTTTTCCTGGTAGGCCACGATTTCCGCCACATCCCGCAACCGGGGGATATTGGCGATGAGATCCGCGGCGATTTTGGGATGCATGGCGAACTCGTAGGCGTAGTTGCCGGCCAGGGCCCGCCCGAGATAGGCCTTGCGCAGGATGTCCCGGGGCAGGGCCGCGCACCCGATCTGGGACAGCATGGCCGCAAGCTCCAGACGCCACGGATCGGCCAGCCCCATGTAATCGGCCAGGTCCATGACCAGCCGTTTGACCCGGGAGGATTTCCCGAAAGCCTCGGCATTGACCATGGCCATAAGCTCGGTCAGCAGCTTGATGGTCCCGCGCACGGTGCCGCGCAAAAGCTCCTTTTCCGCGATCACAAGCTGGTACTGGCGGCACGCGGCGTCCACAGCCGCCTTCAGGGATTCCTCGGGGCAGGGTTTGGTAAGAAAGCTGAACACCTTGCCGGCGTTGACCGCACCGGCCGCGGCGGCGACATCGGCATAGCCGGTCAGCATGATGCGGACGGTCTCGGGATATTTCTCCCTGGCCTTTTCCAGAAAGGCCACCCCGTCCATCCCGGGCATGCGCAGGTCCGAAACGATAACCGCGAACTGGAGGCCACCATCAAGCATGGCCAGCCCTTCCGCGGCATCGCTGGCGGTCTCGACGACATAACCCTTGCGGAAGATGCGCCGGTATGAAGCCAGCATTTCCGGTTCATCGTCAACGAAAAGGACGCGAGTCTTGTCCATGGCTTCTCCGAAAATGCCCCCCGGAGACGCGGCTCCGGGTATCCGGACAGAACATCTCCGTAGACGATTTTCGGCTCCGGCACAATAGGTTCGCGCCGGCTTCCGGCCTGAGGCCACTTGACGGACGACACGATCAAGAGGAAAGTGAAAAATGTTGGGCGGCGTTTGCCGCTTGGCATCTGGGGGGAAGCATGCGTCGCTTCGTGGTGGTGGTGTTTGCAGGCCTGATCGCAACCCTCGCCTGCTGTGCGAAAACGGACAGCGCCTTTCTCGAGGTCAGAACCACCGGCGACGCCAGGGTCTCCGGGCAATTCTTCAGCAACCGCAACTTCACCGGCTGGAAATGACCGGGCGAGCCGGCATACGCGACACCACGGAATCCATGGCCACGCATCTCGACATCGCGGACATCCCGGCCAAGCTCGCCGAACTCGAGGCCTTCGCCCTGGAGCGCAACGACTACCGGGTCAAGCGGATCGTCGGCGAACTCAAGCGTTCCGCGAAGATGCACGCCACAACCCTGGCCCTGGCCCGCGAGGAGAACCTGGGACTGCGCAAGGAGGTGGACAAGCTCAAGAAACAGGCCGCCGCCCTGCAGTCACAGGTGGAGACGGCCTTCGAGAGCTACCACTCCAGCCTGATCACCTTCGAGAAGTTCCGCTCCGGTATCCGCATCGTGGAACAGATGCGCAACCACGAAGACCTGCCGGGCATCGTGGAGGGCATAAAAAAGCTCTTCAACCTGCGGGCCGTGGGGCTCCTCCTCGACGAGGCCGAATACGGCCAGTACCTGCCGGACACCATCCGCCGCACCTCGCGCGAGGCCATCACCCGGGCCGTGGCCGGGGTCATTCCCGATCCCGCGCGCCGGGCCTCGTTCATGGGGCCGGTGACCGACGTGGGCGATCTGGAATTCTTCTTCGGTCCGTCCATCCAGGGCGGCGGCGGCATGCCCCGTCTGGGTTCGTGCTTCATCTATCCCCTCAAGGACAAGTTCGGCCCCCAGAAGATGGTCGGGGTCATCGGCTTCTTCGACGGCAACCCCAAACGCTACGCCAAGGAGAAGCGGGCCGACTTCCTGGAGCATTTCTGCGACATCCTGGGGTATGCCGTGGTGGACGTCACGGACCGCAAGAAGGCCGAGGCCCTGCGCGAGGATGTGGAGCGCATGACCCGCCACGACCTCAAGTCCCCGCTCACGGCCATCCTGACCCTGCCGCAGCTTTTCAAGCGCGAGGGGAATCTGACCCAGCGCCAGATCGACATGCTCAACCTGGTGCAAAGCGCCGGGTACCGCATGCTGCACATGATCAACCAGTCCCTGGACCTCTACCGCATGGAGCGCGGGGTCTACGAACTGAGCCCGCAACCCGTGGACCTTCTGCCCATCCTGGACAACATCGCGGCGGAACTGCGCGGGGTGGCCGAATCCAAGGATCTGGCCATGGACATCGTGGTGCGCGGCCGGCCGCGCCGGGAGGGCGACGCCTTCGTGGTCCGGGGCGAGGAGATGCTGTGCTACACCATGTTCTCGAATCTGGTGCGCAACGCCCTGGAGGCCTCGCCGGCCGGGGGCCGGGTCACTGTGGAGCTGTCCGAGAACGCGGCCCAGGAGGTGGCCGTGCGCAACGCCGGCAGCGTGCCCGGGGAGATCCGCTCCCGGTTCTTCCAGAAATACGTGACCGCCGGGAAAAAGGACGGGACGGGACTTGGCACCTACGGGGCCAGGCTCATCGCCCAGACCCACGGCGGCCGCATCCGCATGGAGACCTCCGAGGAAAAAGGCACCACGGTCACGGTCTTTTTCCCCAAGTAGCGCCGCACCGAATTTCTCCCCCTTCTCCGGGTGCGACGGACACCCGACGACCGTGTCGCGCGCAACACCCCATGGCGATTGGCATTGCCTTTTCTTGCCCATACGCATGCGGCAGTGCGGCCCCTGCCCGACAGCCTTGCAATCCTCTTCGAACCTCGGCCTTCTCTCCTGCATTCGAATAACATGTTCGTCCCGATGGATTTTTCCTTCGGAAAGCCCCGTGTTGGCACGCCGGAAAATATCCGCTAGCCTGTTCGCCATGCGCAGACCGGATACCCTGTCGCCCGCCGAAAAGTCGGCCAAGGCCCGACGCCGCTGCCGCCGGGCCTTGTGGTGGATAATCGCGATGTATCTGGTGACGACGCCTCTGCTGTGTTACGAATACGTCATTTATTCCTACCTGCCACAGGTGTTCTACGACTGGTGTCCTTTCCTCACATTCATTCTTATCATATCGACGGAAGGATATTCCGTTTACCTGGCGATTCGCTACTTTCGCCTGCCACGGCTGCAAGGACTCTACCCTTTTTTTGTATTTATTATTGCATACAACATTATTGGTGCAATACACCCATACGAAACGAATATAAAATCTTACTTTTCCGTATTTCATGAAGAACGGGAACAGCTTGTCGAGGATTATTGTGCAAAGAAGCTCCCACGGAAACCAAAATTCTCAGAACGTCGTTTCGTATTGCCTCCGGAATTGAGACATCTTGCCCTTGACGGCGGCCTTGTCGACATCACCTGCGGAAGGAACCGACAGACAGCTCTCTTTTTCACATATCTTGGATTTCTCGATACGTGGCATGCACTCTTGTATCAGTCCGACGACACCTTTCCCGATGAGCCGTATATCCTGGACTCCTATGACATCACAAAAATTGAAAAAAACTGGTACTACATCCTTCATTGAAGGGAAATCTATCCGAGCACCAAAAATCAGGTACCGATGAAGAACATGACGCCATGGCTCCACCCCTGTCGTCTGGCGGCAGGCTGGTTCAGGCCGCCTCTTGTGCAGTCCCGACCTGGGAATCGCTCTTTTGCAGTGAGAAAGATGCTCCGGGCTGCATCGTTGGTATCCGCTCAAGGGGGCGAATCCATCGTCCGCTTTTGATGCGCGACGTTTTCTCAAGAGCGGGTTACACCCTTTTGAATCTCCTTCGGAAAGCCCCGTGTTGGCACGCCGGAAAATATCCGCTAGCCTGTCCGCCATGCGCAGACCGGATACCCTGTCGCCCGCCGAAAAGACGGCCAAGGCCCGACGTCGCTGTCGTCGGGCCTTGTGGTGGATAATCGCGATGTATCTGGTGACGACGCCTCTGCGATGTTACGAATACGTCATTTATTCCTACCTGCCACAGGTGTTCTACGACTGGTGTCCTTTCCTCACATTCATTCTTATCATATCGACGGAAGGATATTCCGTTTACCTGGCGATTCGCTACTTTCGCCTGCCACGGCTGCAAGGACTCTACCCTTTTTTTGTATTTATTATTGCATACAACATTATTGGTGCAATACACCCATACGAAACGAATATAAAATCTTACTTTTCCGTATTTCATGAAGAACGGGAACAGCTTGTCGAGGATTATTGTGCAAAGAAGCTCCCACGGAAACCAAAATTCTCAGAACGTCGTTTCGTATTGCCTCCGGAATTGAGACATCTTGCCCTTGACGGCGGCCTTGTCGACATCACCTGCGGAAGGAACCGACAGACAGCTCTCTTTTTCACATATCTTGGATTTCTCGATACGTGGCATGCACTCTTGTATCAGTCCGACGACACCTTTCCCGATGAGCCGTATATCCTGGACTCCTATGACATCACAAAAATTGAAAAAAACTGGTACTACATCCTTCATTGAAGGGAAATCTATCCGAGCACCAAAAATCAGGTACCGATGAAGAATATGACGCCATGGCTCCACCCCTGTCGTCTGGCGGCAGGCTGGTTCAGGCCGCCTCTTGTGCAGTCCCGACCTGGGAATCGCTCTTTTGCAGTGAGAAAGATGCTCCGGGATGCATCGTTGGTATCCGCTCAAGGGGGCGAATCCATCGTCCGCTTTTGATGCGCGACGTTTTCTCAAGAGCGGGTTACACCCTTTTGAATCTCCTTCGGAAAGCCCCGTGTTGGCACGCCGGGAAATATCCGCTAGCCTGTCCGCCATGCGCAAACCGGATGCCCTGTCGCCCGCCGAAAAGACGGCCAAGGCCCGACGTCGCTGTCGTCGGGCCTTGTGGTGGATAATCGCGATGTATCTGGTGACGACGCCATTAACGTATTACGAGTATATCATCTATTCCTTTCTGCCTCAGGTGTTTTACGACTGGGGTCCTTTTTTGATGTTCGTTGTCACGATATCCATGGAAGGCTATACCATCTTCCTCGCAATTCGCTACTTCCGCTTGCCATGGCTACAAAGCTTCTATTCTTTCCTTGTTGTCATCATTGCCCACCACACAATTGGGCTGGCAAATCCATACGAAACCAACATTAACTCGTATTGTGAAATTTTTCGCGAAAAACGGGAACAGCTTGTCAAGGATTATTGCGCGAAAAAGATTTCATTGCAAAAATTTCATTGGGATCATTGCTTCGTGCTGCCTTCTGAGTTGAGACACCTTGCCCTTGCTGATGGTGTTGTCGAAATCACCTGTGACTGGGACCGGCAGACAGGTCTCTTCTACACAAAGAGAGTTTTTCTCGACGCTTGGCATGGGCTTATGTACCAGTCCGACGACTCCTCTCCCGATGATCCTCAAGTCACGGACGCTTACGAGATCATAAAAATTGAAAAAAAACTGGTACTATATCAATCATTGAAAAGAGACGGTTTCCGCATTTTTCCCCATCGAGCACTGCTTCGGAAACGCCTTGCGGGAGTGGCCTCACGCTCCGTGCCGTGTGATGACGAAAGACGACCAGCGTGCCTGCCGGTAAAGACACCCTCGGCGATCCTGAGCACGTCGTCTTTTGTCATCCCCGATTCCGGATACCTGCTTCGATAGATTTCCCTGTAGTACCGAAAGCCGGCTTCGATCATCCTCTGGTCGCTCGGGTCGTCACCGTAGGGAGGCCCCTGAAAGGAAACGCCGAAATCCAAGATCGACTGCACGTATTTTTCATCCCCCAAAAAAAGAGGCCGGGCTTTCACCCGGCCTCGTGACAGGCGTATATGTTCGCGAGCGGCGTCTAGTACATGCCGCCCATGCCGCCCATGCCGCCGCCCGGCATCGGGGGCATGTCCTTCTTGGGCTCGGGCTTCTCGGCCACGGCCGCCTCGGTGGTCAGAAGCAGGGAGGCCACGGACGAGGCGTTCTGTAGGGCGATGCGGGTGACCTTCTTGGGGTCCACCACGCCGGCCTTGATCAGGTCCTCGTACTGGCCGGTGGCCGCGTTGAATCCCAGGCCCTCTTTGGCGTCCTTGACCTTGGCCACCACGATGGAGCCCTCGAAGCCCGCGTTCTGGGCGATCTGGCGCAGGGGCTCCTCGACGGCCCGGCGCACGATCTCGATGCCGGCGTGCTCGTCGTCGTCCGCGGCCTTGAGCTTGCCAAGGCTCTTGTCGCAACGCACCAGGGCCACGCCGCCGCCGGGCACGATGCCCTCTTCCACGGCCGCCCGGGTGGCGTTGAGCGCGTCCTCGACGCGGGCCTTCTTCTCCTTCATCTCGGTCTCGGTGGCCGCGCCGACATTGATCACGGCCACGCCGCCCACGATCTTGGCCAGGCGTTCCTGGAGCTTCTCCTTGTCGTAGCTGGAGGTGGTCTCATCGATCTGGGCGCGGATCTGCTTGACCCGGGCCTTGATCTTCTCGGCGTCGCCCGCGCCGTCGACGATGGTGGTGTTCTCCTTGTCGACGATGATCCGCTTGGCCTTGCCCAGGCTCTGCAGGGTCATGTTCTCGAGCTTGAGTCCCAGATCCTCGGACACGCACTGTCCGCCGGTCAGGATGGCGATGTCCTCGAGCATGGCCTTGCGGCGCTCGCCGAAGCCCGGGGCCTTGACGGCCACGACCTGCAGGGTGCCGCGCAGCTTGTTGACCACCAGCGTGGCCAGGGCCTCGCCCTCGACATCCTCGGCCACGATCAGAAGCGGCTTGCTCATCTTGGCCACCTGCTCCAGCACCGGCAGCAGGTCCTTCATGGAGGAGATCTTCTTCTCGTTGATCAGGATCAGGGGCTCGTCGAGCTCGCAGACCATCTTCTCGGGATCGGTGACGAAATAGGGGGACAGGTAGCCGCGGTCGAACTGCATGCCTTCCACGACCTCAAGGGTGGTCTCCAGGCCCTTGGCCTCCTCGACGGTGATGACCCCTTCCTTGCCGACCTTGTTCATGGCCTCGGCGATGATGTTGCCGATGGTGGCGTCGGAGTTGGCGGAGATGGTGCCGACCTGGGCGATTTCCTTCTGGTCCCGGGTGGGCTTGGCCAGGGTCTCGAGGTCGGCCACGATGGCCTCCACGGCCTTGTCGATGCCGCGCTTGATGGCCATGGGGTTGCGGCCGGCGGCCACCAGCTTGACGCCCTCGGCGTAGATGGCCTGGGCCAGGATGGTGGCCGTGGTGGTGCCGTCGCCGGCGACGTCGGAGGTCTTGGAGGCCACCTCCTTGACCATCTGGGCGCCCATGTTCTCGAACTTGTCCTCGAGATCGATCTCCTTGGCCACGGTCACGCCGTCCTTGGTGATGATCGGGGAACCGAACGACTTCTCGATGACCACGTTGCGGCCCTTGGGACCCAGGGTGACCTTCACGGCGTTGGCCAGCTTGTCCACGCCCTTTTTGAGGCGTTCGCGGGCCCGGGCGTCAAAAAGAATTTCTTTGGCCATGGATGACTCTCCTTGCTTTTCGTGAATGAAATGAAATGGGAAAATACTGGAGGGCGGGTTTCACGCGCCGCTATTTCTCGATGATGCAGAGGATGTCGTCCTCGCGCATGATCAGGTATTCCACGTCCTCGACCTTGACCTCGGTCCCGGCGTACTTGTTGAAAAGCACCAGCTCGCCCTTTTTGACATTGGGCTTGATCCGCTTCCCGTCCTCGCCGAGCTTGCCGTCACCGACCGCCTCGATCTGGCCCTTCATGGGCTTTTCCTTGGCCGTATCCGGGATGATGATGCCTCCCTTGGTCACCGTCTCCTCTTCGAGACGCTTCACCAGAACACGATCGCCAAGCGGTTTGAGCTTCATGTGGTATGACCTCCATTCGGTTTTGTGGTGGGTTCACACTGTTAGCACTCGACCAGGCCGAGTGCCAGTCTCGGGCGGGAGTTATCTAATCACGAATCTTCCGAAGGCAAGAAAAAAAATGGCATCCTGGAATTATTTCTTCTGGCTGTTCCAGCAACATATCAAAATAAAAGAATTATTATTTCGATTCCGGGCAGCGGACCACTGCGGCAGCCTTGAGCGGCCGTTTTCGGCACGCCCCGGCCGCGATGATTATGCGCGCCATGCCACCCTCGATAGAAAGGTATCCGGCTGATTTCGCTCATCGTATTGACCAGGAAACAGCTTTGGCCTAGCATTGTCGGCGCTGGATGGCCGACCGTCGGGGCCCGCCCCGGCAGCAGGCTTTTTCGTCCTGACCCGCCGAATCCCGGGCCCGACAAGGGGGCCCGACGGATCGAAGCCTTTTCCAACCCCCAAGCGAGGCGTCCATGCGCGATACCCTGTTTTTCGCAACGGTCCTCTTGCCCTTTTTCGCCGCGATTCTGGCCTTCCTGGCCCGGGGAGACGCGCCGCGCAGGCTGATCATGCTCGGTACCGCCGCGGCCCTGATCCTGGCCTCAGCGACCATGCTCGGCCAGGAACCCTTCACCCACGACGTCTCGCCGGTCTTCGAGGGGCTGGTGGTGATCGGCGACTTCGCGCTTCTTTGCATCATCCTGGCCGTGGGCTGGAAACTGCGCAACCAGATCGTCGTCTGGCTGACCCTGGCCCAGATCGCCGGCCTGGCCTTTCTCGACTTTTTCCTGACCGGCCACGCCTCCCCCGGTCCGGCTTTTTACGTGGACGACCTGAGCCTGATCATGGTGGCCATCATCTCCATGGTCGGCTCGCTCATCGGCATCTACGCCCTGGGCTACATGCGGGACCACGAGGAACACCTGCATCTGGAGAAATCCCGCCAGCCCCGGTTCTTCTTCTTCCTGATCCTGTTTTTGGGGGCCATGAACGGCCTGGTTCTGGCCAACAGCCTGTCCTGGATGTACTTTTTCTGGGAAATCACCACGTTCTGCTCGTTTATGCTCATCGGCCACGACGGCACGGACATCGCCCGCAAAAACGCCGAACGCGCCCTGTGGATGAACGTGGTCGGCGGCGCGGCCTTCGTCTTCGGGTTGATCCTGCTGCAGAAGGCCACCGGGACCCTCTCCCTGCAAGCCCTGCTGGCCAAGGCCCCGGAGATATCCACCGGCGGCATCCTTCTGGCCCCACTGTTCCTTCTGGTCTTCGCCGGATTCACCAAGGCCGCCCAGACCCCCTTCCAGAGCTGGCTCACCGGGGCCATGGTCGCGCCCACCCCGGTCTCGGCCCTGTTGCACTCCTCCACCATGGTCAAGGCCGGGGTGTATCTGATCCTGCGTCTGGCCCCGCTGTTCGCCGGGACCTACCTGTCCGCCCTGGTGGCGCTTTTCGGCGGCTTCTGCTTCCTGGCCACGGCGGCCATGGCCGTGGGCCAGTCCAACGGCAAAAAGATCCTGGCCTATTCCACCATCTCCAACCTGGCCCTGATCATCGCCTGCGCCGGCATCAACACCCCGGCGGCCATCACCGCGGCCATCCTGCTGATCATCTTCCACGCCGTGTCCAAGGCCCTGCTGTTTCTGTGCGTGGGGTTCATCGAGCTTAAAATCGGCAGCCGGGATATCGAGGACATGCGCGGCCTGTTCCGGACCATGCCGCACACGGCGGTGATCACCGCCGTCGGCATCCTGACCATGATGCTGCCGCCCTTCGGCATGCTTTTGGCCAAATGGATGGCCATCGAGTCGGCCCATTCCCAGTTCCTGGTGGCGGCCATGCTGGCCCTGGGCAGCGCCCTGACCGTGCTTTTCTGGGCCAGGTGGGCGGGCATGATCTTTTCCGCGCCGTTCGGGCCGGCCCCGCGCGAGGCCGCCCCCGCCTCCATCCGCCTGCCCCTGGTCGTCCTGGCCTGCGCCGCCGTGCTCCTGAGCCTGGCCGCGCCCCTGCTCAACAGCGCCCTGGCCAGGCCCATGACCGCCCTGTACGCCGCAGCCGGGGCGTACACGGGAAGCCTGGCCGGCCTGGAGAACCAGACCGGGCTGTTCCCGGTCTATCCCCTGTTCCTGATCCTGGGCGTCGGATTCGTCCTGGCCGTGCGGGCCGCCCGGCGCGTCGGGCCGTCCGAGGCCACGGCCCCCTACATGTGCGGCGCCGGGCGCGACGTGGACGGCCGGCCGGGATTCACCGGCCCCATGAACCGGCCCGTGGCCGCGACAGAAGGGAATTCCTACCTGCCCAGGATCTTCGGCGAGGATATGCTCGGCCGGTGGGCCAACGTGGTGGCCCTGGTGCTCGTGGGCCTCATGCTCGGAGGTGTGCTGTGGTAATCGGCAAGATCATCCTGGCCCTTGTCGCCGTGGTCCTGGCCCCACTGGCCGGGGGGCTCCTGGCCGGCGTGGACCGGCGCGTCACCGCCTGGCTGCAGTCCCGCTACGGGCCGCCCGTGCTCCAGCCCTTCTACGACGTCCTGAAGCTCCTCGGGAAGCAAAAGATGGTGGTCAACCCCTGGCAGGCCCTGTCGGCCTACGTCTATGTGGCCGCCGCCGCCACCTCGGTGTTCCTGTTTTTCCTGCAGGGCGACCTGCTGCTCATCTTCTTCGTCCTGACCATCGGCGCGGTGTTCCTGGTGGCCGGGGCCATGGCCGCCCCTTCGCCCTACAGCCAGGTCGGCGGCCAGCGCGAACTGTTCCAGATGCTGGCCTACGAACCGCTCCTGGTCCTGGTCTTCGTGTCCATCGCCATGGTCACGGGCAGCTTCAAGGTGTCCTCGGTGTTCGAGTACGGCAAGCCGCTTCTGTACCAGCTGCCGCTCATGTTCATCGTGCTGGGCTACGCGCTGACCATCAAGCTGCGCAAGTCCCCCTTCGACATCGCGGCCAGCCAGCACGCCCACCAGGAACTGGTGCGCGGCGTGCTCACGGAATATTCCGGGCCGTATCTGGCCCTGATCGAGATCGCCCACTGGTTCGAGGTGGTCCTGGTCCTCGGCATCTGCTCCCTGTTCTACGCCACGAGCGCCCTGGGCGTGATCGTCCTTCTGGCGGCCACCTATTTCCTGGAACTGCTCATCGACAACGTCATGGCCCGCATGACCTGGCGCTGGATGCTGCGCTCGGTGCTGTCCGTGGGCCTTCTGTTGTCGCTGGTCAACATCCTGTGGCTGTATGTGGCCTAACCCCCGGACCCCGGAAAGAGAGCCGAACCCATGCTCACCGACCTGATCAACAAGGGACGCCTCAAGTCGCCGTGGATCATGCATTTCGACTGCGGCAGCTGCAACGGCTGCGACATCGAGGTCCTGGCCTGCCTGACCCCCCTTTACGACATCGAACGCTTCGGCATCGTCAACGTGGGCAACCCCAAGCACGCCGACGTGCTTCTGGTCACCGGCACAGTGAACCATCGCAACAAGCACGTCCTAAAAAACCTCTACGACCAGATGCCCGCCCCCAAGGCGGTCATCGCCATCGGGGCCTGCGGCCTGTCCGGGGGCATCTTCCGCGAGGCCTACAACGTGGTCGGCGGCGTGGACAAGGTCATCCCCGTGGACGTGTACGTGCCCGGATGCCCGGCCAGGCCCGAGGCCATCATCGACGGCGTGGTCAAGGCCCTGGACGTGGTCAAGGCCAAGCTGGGGCTTACGGCCTAGGCATTCCCGGCCGGCCTGACGGACAATACAAAAAAGAGGACATCGCCCGACATGGACGCCCAGACCATCACCGCCGAGGGACTGGTGCCCCTGGCCAAGGAAAAATTCGCCGCCGGATACCGCCTGCTGACACTAAGCTGCGCGGACCTCGGCGAATCCGGTTTCGACATCCTGTATCACTTCGACAAAAATCTGCATCTCGAGAACTACCGGCTGACTGTCGCCAGGGGCGAGAGCGTGCCCAGCATCTCCGGGGTCTATTTCTGCGCCCTGTTGGTGGAGAACGAGATACGCGACCAGTTCGGGCTGTGCTTCGACGGCTTGGTTCTGGACTTCGGCGGCACCCTGTACCTGGAGGACGAGGTGCGTACCTCGCCGTTTTGCAAATACAGCGTCGCCCAAACAAAACCCAGCGAGGGATAGTCTTCATGGCCCGCACCATATTGCCCTTCGGCCCCCAGCATCCGGTCCTGCCCGAGCCGATCCACTTGAAGCTCGTGGTCGAGGACGAAATCGTCCTGGAGGCCCTGCCCGCCCTGGGCTACGTGCACCGGGGACTGGAAAAACTGTGCGAGATAAAAGACATAAACCAGATGGTCCAGGTGGTGGAACGGGTCTGCGGCATCTGCTCCTGCCTGCACGCCGTGTGCTACTGCCAGGGCATCGAGGGTCTTGTGGGCCTCGACGTGCCGCCCCGGGCCAAGTTTCTGCGCGTGATCTGGGGCGAGCTGCACCGCATGCACAGCCACCTGCTGTGGCTTGGGCTTTTCGCCGACGCCTTCGGGTTCGAGAGCCTTTTCATGCAGTTCTGGAAGGTGCGCGAGCGGATCATGGACATCATGGAGGCCACCTGCGGCAACCGGGTGGTGATCTCGGTGAACGTGATCGGCGGGGTGCGCCGGGATCTGTCTCCGGAACAGTGCGCCTGGGTCCTCGACCAGCTGGCCCTGGCCGAAAAGGACATCAAGAGGCTTTCGTCCACGATTTTGAACGACTACACCGTGTGCAAACGCACCAAAGGCAAGGGTGTGCTGACGGCCGAGCAGGCCATCCGGCTCGGCGCGGCCGGGCCGACGCTTCGCGGCAGCGGCGTGGCCCAGGACGCCCGCCAGGAGGGCTATGCGGCCTACTCGGGCCTGGAGTTTTCGCCCGTGACCGAGCCCGACGGGGATTCCTACGCCCGGGGGGCGGTGCGTTTCCGGGAGACCCTGCAGTCCATCGACCTGGTGCGTCAGGCCATCTCCCGTATGCCGGGAGGGGAAATTTTCGCACCGAGCAAGGCCAAGCCCCAGGGCGAGATCACCATGCGCGTGGAACAGCCGCGGGGCGAACTTTTCTACTACATCAAGGCCGACGGCACCAAGAACCTGGACAGGCTGCGCATCCGCACCCCGACGTTCGCCAACATCCCGCCGCTTCTGGCCATGCTGCCGGGCATCGAACTGGCCGACGTGCCCGTGGTGGTGCTGTCCATCGACCCGTGCATCAGTTGCACCGAACGCTAAGAGAAGGAGCGCGGTCCCATGTTCACCATGACCAGGAACGTCGTGCGCAATCTGTTGACCAAAAGCGCCACGCGGCTCTATCCCTTCGATGTCCGGGAGCCCTTCGAAGGCTATCGGGGGCGGCTGGACAACCGCATCGAGGACTGCATCTTCTGCAAGACCTGCCAGGTCAAGTGCCCGTCCCAGTGCATCACCGTGGACCCCAAGGCCGGCACCTGGGAGTGCGACCCGTTCGCCTGCGTGTATTGCTCCATCTGTGTGGACCACTGCCCGACCAAGTGCCTGTTCATGGACAATCATCACCGCGCGCCCTCGGTGGAGCGGGAGATGATCCGTTTGCAGGGCACGCCGCGAAAAAAGAAGGCCCCGGCAAAGGATGCCGCCGCGCCCGAGGCTGCTCCCGATGCCCCGGCCTCGGTCGCCCCCGAGACCCCGTCCGGCGACGAAAAATAGCGCCCTCGCTCTCCCGACGCGAAACGACCTCCGACCGGATAGAGACCGGACGCCTGAATTGCTTAGATTATATTTGCCATTGCTTTCATTCTTCGCATGCACTATTTTTCTTGAAACTACTATTTTTTCAAGGATTCAGGGCTATGAGCGCAGGCGATGGACTCAATCCAATTTGGCTTCCATCCATTATCTCTTTTATCTCAGCCATTGTTGTTGTTTCTCTCACTATATACAATTCTCAACGTGTAGAGGCGATTAAGGCAAGATACTCTTTACAAAAAGACAAACTAAATTCTCTATTAAATGCCCTTGAAAATCTTCACTATAGGATCGATGATTCCTCTGTAGATATTTTTCTTCAAATCAAAGGACATTTTGACGCAGCGTCATTCGCCTTTAACAAAATATTTTTTTACTTAGACAATGAAAAATATTTAAGAAGTATCTACGAAGAAGTAAACTTGGAATTTAAAAAATTCATTGAATCAAGATATGAAGACAAAACAATTGATCTTGATGTTGTTCACATTTCAGATAGAATGAGGCAATATAGTCTTGCTGTTCGAGAATCAATCACTAAAGAAATTCGGTCTATAGTCAATTCTTTGAGATTTACATGCTAATTTCTCAATTATGTGTATTCTCTTTCACGTTATCAAGGACCATTTTATTTAACAATGACTACACCTACTCTGCATCATTGATCATTCCAAGGATTCAGGCAGCACTTGTTCATCAACTAGTTAGAATAATTTTAATATAATTCACATTTATCATTCCTCGCAATATATTAGAGATATATTTAGCAACCACGATCTATAATTTTCGTTGGCACAGTATGACTGGCAAACATCCCTTCACGGAGCTTCGCGCCAAAATGTCCCCGGAATCGCGGGAACGCGCCCGTCAGAAGGCTGTGGAACTGCGCAAGGACATGGACCTGGCGGAACTGCGCAACGCCATGCGGCTTTCCCAGGAAGAACTGGCCCGGACGCTCAAGATCGGGCAGGCCTCCGTGGCCAAGATGGAAAAGCGCACGGACATGTACGTGAGCACCCTGCGGCGCTTCATCGAGGCCATGGGCGGCGAACTGGACATTGTGGCCCGGTTTCCCGGCCACGATATCTCCATCACGACCTTCACCCAGGTCAGGGATGCCTCTTCCGGAGGGGAAACCGCCTCCCCAGAGACGCCATAAGCGGGCGTCTCTTTTCCCCTTCCCTTTGCCGTCCCGTCGAAATTTTTGAGGATGGGGGAAGGCGAAGGAACCTTTTTCCAAAAAAGTTCCCTCCCTGGCCGCCGGAGGTCTTTCCGCCTTTTTTCCCCTCCCTTTTCCGCAAAACGAAAAGCCCCCATGGCGGGGGCTTTTCGCGCGGCCCCGGCAAAGGGGCCGTTTCCCGTGTACCCGCTCAGGTAAGCGACGAGGCCATGCCCTCGGCCGAGGTGCCGCCGGCGCCGCTTGCCCCGTACAGTTCGCTCTGCAACTGGGTGAGCTGGGACTGGTACTGGGCCAGTTGCGACTGCAGGCTCTGGAGCTTCTGCTGCTTCTGGTCCTCGGGCAGGTCATCCTGCTCGACCTGCTCGATCTCCTGCTGCAACTGCTCGATCTTCTCCTGGACCTCCGCGATCTGGTCCTCGACGTCCGTGGTGTCGTCCTCCTCCTCGGATGACGAGGAGCCGGACTCCCCGCTGGACTCGGTCTCCTCGCTCGCGGACGATCCGTAGGCGACGGACAGGCGCAGTCCCTCCTCGGAAATGCTGACCGTGTCCCCGGAGTCGGAGGTGGTCGAGGTCCCGGAGGAACCGCTTCCGTCGGTGGTTCCGGTGGCCGCGGCTTGGTTTGTTCCCGAAAGCAGCGCTGTGGCCTCGTAGGTGCTGGCGGCGATTTCAAAGCCCATGGTGAACCCCCTGCAAAAAAAGTTGTAAATTTTATGCTCTTATCGGCGGCTGCGGAAAATGCTTTAGCCCTTGGCAACGTTATTTTTCAGAAAAAAGCGTTTTTTCGTTGCGAATGCCATTTTATATTTTTCAACTGACAGAGATTTCGGCCTATGAACCGAAAGGATTGTTTTCAGACATCCGTCATTTCGGCATGACCAACGTGACGAACAGCGCATCTTGCACACGTGCAATCTGCACATGTGCACATTGCACAATTCAAGTTTGCACAAACGGTCCTCGCCTGGGAATATATCGTATCTAAAGATGCGACTCCCAATGATGTCCTGTGTCCTTCGAAACGAAACGCCCGGGCTATGCCCCGCGTGATCGGAGCGAGCGCCGCGGCCCTTGAAGATCTGATCGGCATTCCAGGAAAAACCGCTCGCTTTGGCAGGATATCCGCGCCATTTATCGGCGGGAATGCCGAGGACGCCGCGCGAAACCGGGACGACGGCCCGGACGCGGCATCCCGCTTCGGAAACGACGACGGCCCCGGATCGCATGATCCGGGGCCGTCGAAAGCATGGTCGGGAAATGCTCAGGTCAGGGAGGAGGACATGCCCTCGGCCCGGGTGCCGCCGGGAGCCCGGGAGGAACCGGTCAGTTTCTTCTGCAACTCCGCCAACTGGGCCTGGTACTGGGCCAGTTGGTCCTGCAGCATTTGGATTTTCCGCTCTTTCTGCTCCTCGGACAGGTTCTCCTCCTCGACCGCCCGAATCTGCTCCTGGAGTTCCTTGATTCTGGCCTGAACATCCTTGATCCGTTGCTTGACCTTGGCCGCAGTGGAGTCTTCTTCTTCGTCGTCGGCCTCGGAAGCCCCCTGCGCGACGGCGAACGTCTCCGAGGACGAGGCAAGCTTTTTCCCCTCCTCGGAGATGGTCACGGTGTCGCCGGACGCGGCTACGATGCCGCCGGAAGCCTTGTCGTCCGTAGAACCATCCTCTTGAGCCGCCCCCGTTACCGAAGTCGACAGCGCAAAACCCGTTATAGCGGAAATGTCGGGTGCCATGGCCTGCTCCTTTCCCATGTGCAATGTTTTCTTATTTTATCGGACAATCTGTCGGATACTTGAGGGAAGAATGCACACGTTGTGCAAAAAAATGCATCGGCGGTTTTTCGCCCCCGGGTGGCGGCGGACCGGAAACGGCAGGAAGATCAGGAGCGCGACGAGTCCAGGGGCCAGGCCCCGGCCGACCGGCGCAGGCTCTCCCGGATGTAGCGCTCGGCCGCGTCGCCGTCCACGGGACGCGAGAACATGTAGCCCTGGGCCTTGTCGCAGCGCACACTTTGGAGCCGGGCGAACTGGTCCTCGCGCTCCACGCCCTCGGCGATGACCGTCAGCCCGAGGTTGCGGGCCAGGGAGATGATGGAGGTGACGATCTTGACGTTGTCCTCGACGTTGTCCGATCCGCTGATGAAGGACCGGTCGATCTTCAGGTGATCGATGGGCAGTTGCCGCAGGTAGGAGAGCGAGGA
Source organism: Thermodesulfobacteriota bacterium (assembly GCA_049324675.1). Lineage (GTDB taxonomy): Bacteria > Desulfobacterota > Desulfovibrionia > Desulfovibrionales > Desulfovibrionaceae > Desulfolutivibrio. The sequence continues at coordinate 4,220 of JBMONM010000189.1, read as the reverse complement.
ATATCCCGTGCCGAAATCGTCCACGGCGATGCGCACACCCAGGGCCTTGAGCCGCTTGAGCTCGTGTATGGACCGGGCGGTGTCCCGCATGAGCACGGACTCGGTGATTTCGAGCTTGAGTCGTGCGGGGTCGAGGCCCGTCTCCTCGAGCACCTGGGCCACATGCTCCACCAGCCCGTCGCGGGCGAATTGGCGGCAGGAGACGTTGACGCTGACACTCAGGCGCTCCGCACCGGGGATGGTCCGCTGCCAGAGCCCGACCTGGCGGCAGGCCTCGGATATGACCCACCGGCCCAGGGGCAGGATGATGCCTGTCTCCTCGGCCAGGGGGATGAACTTGCCCGGGGGCACGATGCCCCGGGTGGGGTGGTTCCAGCGCACCAGGGCCTCGAAGCCCTCCAGGCCCCGGCTGTCCACGTTGACGATGGGCTGGTAATGCAGAACCATCTGGTCGTGGACCATGGCCTCGCGCAATTCGGCCTCGAGGCTTATGGCCTCCAGGATTTCCTTGTGCATCCTGCGGTCAAAGATCAGGTACGGCCGGCCCATCTCCTTGGCCCGATACATGGCGATGTCCGCATCGCGCAGGATGTCTTCCGACGACGTATACTCCTTGGTGCGCAACACGATGCCGACACTGGCCCCGGGAAAGACCTCGCTCCCGCACACCAGGCACGGGCGGCGCAGGGTCTCCTGGATGCGCTCGGCCACGGCGATGACCTCGCGCTTGGCCCGAAATTCCTCCAGGATGACCGCGAATTCGTCCCCGCCCAGACGGGCCACGGTATCCACGGAGCGCATGCACGACGTCAGCCGCGCCGCGATCTCCCGCAGCAGGTGATCCCCGGCGGCATGGCCCAGGCTGTCGTTGACGGCCTTGAACTTGTCCAGGTCGATCATGAGCACGGCGTACTGGTAGTCGTCCCGGCGGCGGGCCCGGGCCAGGGCCCGCTCCAGGCGCTCGGCGAACAGGCTGCGGTTGGGCAGGCCGGTCAGGGCGTCGTGAAAGGCCTGATGGGTGATCTGCTCCTCGAAGGCCTTGCGCTCGGAAATGTCCTGGTAGATGTAGACGACCCCGCCGGCCGCCTCCCCGCTCTTGACCCTGAACCCGATCATGGACACCGGGATGAGCCGGCCGTCGCGATGGCGGCGCACGGTCTCCTTCTGCATCGTGTTTCCGGCCAGGATGGATGCCCGGACGTTCTCGCATTCGGTCAAAAGCTCCTCGGGCACGATGAACGCGCGCACCCCGAAGCCCTGGATGTCCGCGGCGCGATATCCGAAAAGCTTCTCAAATCCCTTGTTGGCGTCCAGGACGTTGCGCTTTTCGTCGATGAGCACGATGGCCTGGGGGGACATCTCGAAAAGCTGGCGGAAAAAGGCCCGCTGCGCCTCCAGGGCCTCCTCGGCCCGTTTGCGCTTGGTGATATCCACCACCGTACCTTCGTAGTGATCGACGCCGCCCGACTCGTCCGAGATGGCCCGGGCGTTCTCGCTGATCCAGATGATTTCGCCGTCCTTCTTGCGCACCCGGGACTCGAAGTTCCACACCTCGTGGCGCTGGTCCATGATGCGCACGAAGTCGTCACGCCGACCCGGGTCCACGTAGAGCTGGTTCTTGATGTCCCTGAAATGCTCGATCAGCTCCGCCGGGCTTGAAAACCCGTAAATCCTGACCAGGGAAGGGTTGACGTCCAGGTAGCGGCCGGCCGGGGTGGTCTGGAAGATACCCTCCACGGCGTTCTCGAAGATGGAGCGGTACTTGCGTTCGGCCCCGCGCAACAAATCCTCGGTCTGCTTGCGCAGGGCGATGTCCCGGTAGATGATAAAGACATCCCCGGCTCCATGGGCCTGTTCCGAGGCCGGGATGCAGGCCACGGTCACATGCGCCAGGGAACCGTCGCGACGCCGCCGCAGGGTCTCCCGGTGCTCCGAGGTCTTGCACTCGATCCACTCGGCCGGATCATCCGGCGCGGGGGCCTCGGGCCGGACCAGACCGGCCAGGTCCGCACCGGCTATCTGGTCGGCCCGGTACCCGAAAAGCCGCTCAAAGGCCGGGTTGGCCAGGAGCACCCGGCCTGTGGCGTCGCGCAGGACCACAGCGTTGGGAGAACCACGAAACAGGGTGCGGAACAGGGTGTCGGGAACGCCCCGTTGGGGGGCGGGTGAGGCTGGGGCTGATGCGATATGAGTCATGGGAACGTCGCCTTCATCGGATGGACGGACCCTAGCAATAATTTCACCAATTTGTCAATTCACTGAAATATCATGACATTCAGCATGCTGTCGTACCAAAGAGAACAAAAGTGTGTTCGTCATGGACATTTTTGTCCGTATCGACTCCGCCCCGCGATCTGTTTGACCACGGACCCAAGTTCTTCTATCCATCTCCTCCATCGCGGCCTGATTCCGCGATCCGGCGGGAACATCCCCCGCCGCACCACCGAAACGCCGAGGTTCCCCATGGCCGCGCCCGATACCGACAAGAAAACCCCCCCGGCCCCTTCCCGGGATTTCATCCGCACCATCATCGACGAGGACAACCGCACCGGCAAATGGGGCGGCCGGGTCCACACCCGGTTCCCTCCCGAGCCGAACGGCTACCTGCACCTCGGACACGCCAAGTCCATTTGCTTGAACTTCGGCATCGCCCGGGAATTCGGCGGCAAGTGCAACCTGCGCTTCGACGACACCAATCCCAGCAAGGAAGAGGTCGAATACGTCGATTCCATCAAGGAGGATGTCCGCTGGCTGGGATTCTCCTGGGACGACAGGCTGTATTACGCCTCGGACTACTTCGAAAAGCTCTACGCATTCGCCGAACACCTGATCACAACCGGCAAGGCCTACGTCGACGATCTCTCGGCCGAGGACATCCGCGCCTACCGGGGCACCCTTACCGAACCCGGCAAGGAAAGCCCCTTCCGCAACCGCTCCCCCGAGGAGAACCTGGACCTCTTCCGGCGCATGCGCGCCGGCGAATTCCCTGACGGGACCCGGGTTCTGCGGGCCAAGATCGACATGCGAAGCCCCAACATCGTCCTGCGCGACCCGACGCTCTACCGCATCAAGCACGTGCACCACCACCGCACCGGCGACGCCTGGCGCATCTACCCGATGTACGACTACACCCACTGCATCTCCGACGCCCTGGAGGGCATCACCCATTCCCTGTGCTCCCTGGAATTCGAGAACAACCGGCCCCTCTACGACTGGGTCCTGGACAACATCCCGGCCCCCTGCCACCCCCAGCAGATCGAGTTCGCCCGCCTGAACCTGGGCTATACCGTCTTAAGCAAGCGCAAGCTCATCCAGCTCGTCGCCGAGGGCCACGTCTCGGGCTGGGACGACCCGCGCATGCCCACCCTGTGCGGGGTGCGTCGCCGGGGCTACACGCCCGAGGCCCTGCGCGACTTCTGCGACCGCATCGGCATCTCCAAGGCCGACAACCTCGTGGACATGGCCCTTCTGGAACACTGCCTGCGCGAAGACCTCAACCGCCGCGCCCGCCGGGTGATGGGCGTCCTTAAGCCCGTGAAGCTCGTCATCGAAAACTTCCCCGATAACACGACCGAAACCATCGACTTCCCCTACCACCCCGAGGACCCGGCCATGGGTTCCCGACCCGTGCCCTTTTCCCGCGAACTCTTTGTCGAACGCGACGACTTCTGCGAACAGGCCCCCAAAAAATGGTACCGGCTGGCCCCGGGCGCCGAGGTGCGCCTGCGCCACGCCTACTACGTGACCTGCACCGGGTTCGACAAAGACCCGCAAACCGGCGGGATCACCGCCATCCGCTGCGTCCACGATCCGGCCACCAAGGGCGGCTGGTCCACGGACGGCCGCAAGGTGCGCGGCACCCTGCACTGGGTCTCGGCCGCCCACGCCGTTCCGGCCGAGGTCCGGCTCTACGACCGCCTGTTCACCAAGGAGTCGCCGGCCGAGGGACCGGAGGACTTCAAGACCTTCCTCAATCCCCACTCCCTGGAGACCGTGTCCTCGGCCATGCTCGAACCCAGCCTGGCTGCGGCCGAACCCGGCGAGATCTTCCAGTTCGAACGCCTGGGCTACTTCTGCATGGACCGCGATTCCACCCCCTCCACGCCTGTCTTCAACCGCTCCGTGGCCCTCAAGGACTCCTGGGCCAAGGTCGCCAAGAAATAAACCGGGGCTGCCGCCCCGGACCCCGCCCGGGGGGAATCATTCCCCCCGGACCCCCT
>JBMONM010000188.1:0-5858 GCA_049324675.1 Thermodesulfobacteriota bacterium | reverse complement strand
TGGGGCCGGGGTTTGGGGGATGCCGGCGGCTGGGACGTATTTTGGGCGACCTGAAAGGGTTTCGGGGTGGGGGTGGAGGGTTTGGCCGAACTGGGGGTCGCGGCGACGGGCCTGGAGCCCGGGATGGTCAGCACCGCGCCTTCCTTGAGTTTGTCCGGAGAGGATATGGCATTGGCCGCAAGCAGGGTTTTGGGGTCGGTGGAGAACTTCCGGGCGATGGCGTGCAGGGTGTCGCCTTTTTTGACCACGTAGGACGCCGAGCTCTTCTGGGTCACCAGTTTTTGGGCCGATGTGGTTTCCGCACCGGGGATGACCAGGACCTTGCCGATGGTCAGATTGTTGGGAGAGTCAATGCCGTTTACGGCCATGAGTTCCTTGGGAGAGACGCCGTAGCGGGAGGAGATGGCGTTGACGGTGTCGCCTTTCGTAATGGTGTGGCTGCCGGCGTTTTCCGCCGAGGCGAACTTCCTGACCTCCCCTGGCAGGGCCGGCGCCCTGGCCACCTGGGTCTCCCTGTCGGAACCGGGAATTTTCAGCCAGCGTCCGATGGAGATTTTACTGTTCGGTTTCAAGCGGTTGGCCGCCGCCAACTCTCCGACGGAGACGTCGTAGCGGGTGGCGATGGCCTGGAGGGATTCACCCTTGCGTACCCGGTGCTTGGCCGGGGGCTGGGCCTTCTGGACGGGCGAGCCACGGTCGTCGAGTTCTGCGAGCAGCCCCGCCTCTTTGATCGAACCATTGGCGGGGATCTTGACTGTCGTGCCCGAGACCAGGGAGTCCGGGGCCTGGGCGTTGAGTTCGCGCAGGGCGGCCACGGGGATGCCCGTGCGCCGGGAGATGCTCCACCATGTCTCGCCGGACTGGGCCAGGTAGGTCTGGTATCCGGCGGGCGGGTGGGCCTCGGGATTGTTGAGGAATGCCTGAGCCAATTCGTATTTGGCCTGGGGCACATAGACGATGCTTTCCCGGCCCGGTGCGCTGACTTGGCGGCGGAACCCGGCGTTCGCTTCGTGAAAGCGATCCCAGTCCATGCCCACGGCCTGGGCCATGGCCAAAAGATCGGTGCCGCCCGGGACGGTGATTTCCTTCATGGTCGGACCGGCCTTCCAGTTGACCGGCCGGAAGCCCAGGGTATCCAGGTTTTGGAAGATTTTCAGCACGGCCAGGAACTTGGGCACGTAGTGGCGGGTTTCCTGCTTGAGCAGGGCCGGGTTCTTGGCCAGGTCGAAAAAGTCGGTCTGGCCGCTTTTGGCCATGGCCCGGGAGACCTTGCCTTCACCGGCGTTGTAGGCGGCCAGGGCCAAGTGCCAATCGCCGAACATCTCGTGCAGCACGGTCAGGTACTTGGCGGCGGCCACAGTGGCTTTGTAGGGGTTGCGGCGTTCGTCCTCCCACCAGTCCACGGTCAGTCCGAAGCGCTTGCCGGTATACGGCATGAACTGCCACATACCGCCCGCGCCGGCGTGGGAATAGGCCATGTTGTTGTAGCCGGACTCGATAAACGGCAGGACGATCAGGTCGGGAGGCAGGTTGAAGCTCGTGAGGACGGCCCGGACATAGGCCAGATGGGGTTCGGCGCGCACCAGCCAGCGTTCCATGGTACCGCGTTTCTCCATGGAAAAATACTGGAGAAACATCTGGACCTCCTCGGTCTCGCGCACGTCGAGGTCGAACTGGATTTCGCCCCGGGAACTCAGGGCGCTTTTTTCCTGTTCGGTGAGGGGGCGCCCCTGTTTGATGTCTTCGAGGATGCGCGCATCCCACAGTTCGGGCTCAAGGTTGGCCCGCATATCGATATTTTCTTTGTCGGCTTGGTTCTTTCCGCCGCATCCAGGGGCAAGAAAGAGAGAAAGGCAAAGCATTACGGCAAGATAAAACGGCATGCGTCCTCCGCGAAAGTCGACGCCAGGGAAGACGGCGCATGGGGGACAGGGGCCTCCATCCCGGAGGCCATCCTGGGAGCACCCTGTTTCCGCTGATATGAAAAAATTATCTTAAAAAAATTAGCCCACTTGTTTCAATTGCGCAACTAAAAAAATTTTTAGAATGCATCGGAGAAAAACATTTTCTTTTGTGCGCATTCGAGGAAAAATCGGGTCATGAAACCCACGCAACGGCATACGAAGTCACGGTTTTCCCGCATCCCGGAGGCCGCCTCCGGCGGCCGCGCGTCCCCGCCCGACGAGGTCGTCCCCGGGCGCAAGCCCGTCCGCGAACTGGTGGCCCAAAGCCCCGGCCGCATCGACGCCGTGGTCATCCGCCGTGACGGCCACGGCAGGGACATGGCCGATATTCTCGATGCCTGCCGGGCGGCCGGGGTGCGGTTCCGGTTCGCCCCCAGGGAGGATCTGGAACGGTTGTGCCCCGGGGCCTCGCATCAGGGCGTGGTTGCCCTGTTGTCCTCCGCTGAACTGACCGGACTTAACGAGGTCGTCCAGGCCGGACATGATGCGCCGTTTCCGGTCCTGCTGGCTTTGGACCAGGTTCAGGATACAGGCAACGTGGGAGCCCTGGCCCGGACCCTGTACGCCCTGGGCGGCGGGGGGCTGATCGTGGCCAAGCACGAGGCCGCGCGTCTTGGGGCCGGCGCGGCCCGGGCCTCGGCCGGGGCCCTGTCCAGGCTGCCGGTGCACAAGGCCGTCAACCTGTCCCGGGCTCTCGAGGCCTGTTCGGATCAAGGTTTCGCCGTGGTCTGCGCCACGGACGATCCCGATGCCGCGGACGCTTTTGCGGCGCGGTTCCCGTCCCCCATGGTCCTGGTTCTGGGCAACGAGGACAAGGGAATCCGCCCCTGCGTTGCCAGGCGCTGCGATGTGCGGCTGCGCATCCCCTTCGCCCGGGAGTTCGATTCCCTCAATGTGGCCCAGGCCGGGGCCATCCTCCTCGGACTTGCCGCCGTCCAAAAAAGCCGTGGAGGAGGCTGAGGCCTGTTTGGCCGTTTTTCCCCGGGGAAGCGGTGTTTCTAGTAGTCCGAGAGATGCCGTCCGGACAGCCAGCCTTCCATATGCCGGCCAGGGCAATACACCCTGGTCCAGCCGTCGCTGTATCCCAAAACCTGCACTTCTTCCCCCTTTGTCAGGGTGGCGACGACCGAACAGGATGTGCCGGGGCAGGAACGCAGATTGAGATAGGCGGAGTTGACCCGGGTGATCACCGGGACATAAGCCGGGGGCGGCGCCGCAGGAAGCGGCACGCAACCGTAGCCCGGGGACCAGCCGTAACCGGCCGGGCAGGGCTGGGGCGCGAGGGAGACGGGCGGTGGAGGCGGCGGATCGGACCGGCGCGGGGTTACGAACACCACGCAGCCCTGAAGGATGCATGCGAAACACAGGGCCAACAGGGGGGAAAGGGCACGCTTGGGCATCACGTTCTCCGGTTCGGGCGCGGCCAGGGTTGAACCGATACGGGGCCGCGCGGCGGTATGGATGACGGGCCTTGCGGGGACCCGCACATAAGGGGAAAAATATCCGCGTGCGGCACCGAGGTCAACGCTGTTATGGTATGGCGCGGCCGGGGCGTTGGAAAGGCTTTACATTCCCCTGCGCCTCCGCATAAAAGATATATTTTGCCGCGCGAATCCACATGCGGAGAGAATGCCATGGTTACTCACTTCCTGACCATTCTGGACATGAACTGTTCCGACGCCTGGAGGGTGCTCGGCCGGGCCGCCGAGATGAAGGCCGCCAACTATCGCGGCTCGCTTCTGGCCGGGAGGAACCTGGCCCTGGTCTTCGAAAAGGCCTCCACCCGGACGCGGGTCTCCTTCGAGGTGGCCATCGCCCATCTTGGCGGCAAGGCCATCTTCATGACCGCCCAAGACTCCCAACTCGGCCGGGACGAGCCTGTCCGGGACACGGCCCGGGTCCTTTCCCGCTACGTGGACGGCATGGTGGTGCGAACCTTTGAGCATCAAAAGCTCGAAGAACTCGCCGCTCGAAGCGCCGTGCCGGTCATCAACGCCCTGTCCGACGACTACCATCCCTGTCAGGTCTTAAGCGATATCCTGACCATCCGCGAGGACGCCGCGGACCTGACCGGCGTACGGGTGGCCTATGTGGGCGACGGCAACAATATGGCCCATTCCTGGATCAACGCCGCCGTGCATTTTCCCATCGAACTGTCCGTGGTCAGCCCCAAAGACTACGCCCCCAAGACCCATATCCTGGAAAAGGCCGTTTCCCTCGGCGCCAGGGTCAGCCTGACCCACGATCCGGCCGCGGGCGTGTCCGGGGCCGACTATGTCTATACCGACGTGTGGGCGTCCATGGGCCAGGAGCACGAACAGCAGCAGCGGGCCAAGGTGTTTTCCCCGTACCAAGTGAACGAGGATCTGCTGCGCCACGCCGCCAAGGGCTGCAAGGTGCTGCACTGCCTGCCCGCCCACCGGGGCGAGGAGATTACCGACGAGGTCATGGAAGGGCCGCGCTCACTTTTGTGGGATCAGGCCGAAAATCGGCTGCATATGCAAAAGGCCATCCTGGAATGGGTCTTCGATTCCAAGACCCGGACCGAATAACCCCGGACCAAACGAAACGGACGCAGAAGACATGAGCGACATCACCAAAGTGGTTCTGGCCTACTCCGGCGGCCTGGACACCTCGGTCATCCTGAAATGGATCAAAAAGACCTATGACTGCGAGGTCATCACCCTCACCGCGGACCTCGGCCAGGAGGAGGAGCTTGACGGCCTGGAGGAAAAGGCCCTGCGCACCGGCGCCTCCAAGGCTTATGTCCTCGATTTGCGCGAGGAGTTCGCCAAGGATTTCATCTTCCCCATGCTGCGGGCCTGCGCCGTCTACGAGGGGCGTTACCTGCTCGGAACCTCCATCGCCCGGCCGCTTATCGCCAAGGCCCAGGTGGACGTCGCCCGGTCCGAGGATGCCCAGGCCATCGCCCATGGGGCCACGGGCAAGGGCAACGATCAGGTGCGTTTCGAACTGACGGCCAATGTCCTGGAACCGCGCCTTGCGGTCATCGCCCCCTGGCGCGAGTGGAATTTCCGCTCCCGGACCGACCTCATCACCTTCGCCAGGGAAAACGGCATCCCCGTGCCCTCGGACAAGGGGCCGTCCTACAGCATGGACCGCAACCTCATGCACCTGAGCTTCGAGGGCCAGGAACTGGAAGACCCCTGGAACGAGCCCGGTCCCGGCAGCCACCTCCTGTGCGTGCCCATCGAAAAAGCCCCGGATACCCCCGAGATCGTTACCATCGACTTCGAGAAGGGCGATCCCGTGGCCGTGAACGGCGAACGCCTGTCCCCGGCGGCGCTCATCAAGGTCCTCAACACCCTGGGCGGCGCACACGGCATCGGCCGTCTGGACATGGTCGAGAACCGCTACGTGGGCATGAAGTCGCGCGGGGTCTACGAGACCCCGGGCTGCACCATCCTGCACGCCGCCCATCGCGACCTGGAAGGCATCTGCATGGACCGCGAGGTCCTGCACATGCGCGACCAGCTCATCCCGCGCTACGCCGAGATGGTCTACTACGGCTACTGGTTCTCCCCTGAACGCAAGGCCCTTCAGGCCCTGATGGACCAGGCCCAGGAGCGGGTCACCGGTACCGTGCGCGTCAAACTCTACAAGGGCAACGTCGTCCCCCTGGGACGCAAGTCGCCCTTCTCCCTGTACAACGCCAACCTGGCCACCTTTGAGGAAGACGAGGTCTACAATCAGGCCGACGCCACAGGGTTCATCCGGCTGGCCGGCCTGCGCCTGCGGGGCCTGGGAAGATAGGAAGACCAGGGGGGAAACCTTTTTGAAAAAAGGTTTCCCCCCTGGTCCCCCCTTCGAAAAATTTTGACGCGCTTCGCGTCCGCGCTTGGGAGTAATTATTCGCGTCGAACCACCTGCTTT
>JBMONM010000187.1:0-6053 GCA_049324675.1 Thermodesulfobacteriota bacterium | reverse complement strand
TGGGCCCGGCCGGTGTCCGTCAGGCTCGAATCGCCGCCGATGCGTTGGGCCACGTTGTCTTCCGACTGGCCGTGGCGGACCAGGATCAGGCTTTTGACCCAGTCCGAGACCAGAAGGTCCCTGATGCGGGCGTAGTAGGGCAGCAGGGCGTCGGCGCGTTCCACCAGGATGCGGTTGTTGAGCGAATCCAGGATGACCCCGTTGCCGTCCTCCGGGGACAGGGGCCGCAGGATGTGCCGATAGTAGCCGATGCGTTCCCGGAAGCTTTTTTTGGCCTCGGCCGGGGGGAGGCGGGCGAACTCCGCGCCGCGTATCTTGCGGTCGATGCTGAAATCGAGCAGGGCCGGGTCGTCGTTGCGGCATTCGATGAACAGGAGCGGCACGTCGGGGAAGGTCGCGCGGATGGTCTCCCGGCGCTTGGGGCTGGCGTTGGTGGCGTCGAGAATGGCGATCTGGCCGCCGGCGCTCAGAAAGGCCCTGGCCTCGGCCAGGTTGATGGCCGCGATGCGTTCGCGCAGGGCGACGTTCTCGGCGTTTTCAGGGTCGTAGAACCCGGCGTGGGCGGTATTTCCCGGGAGCAGGCGCCGGCGCACATCCCCGTTGTTGAAGACGGCCACGCGCACGTCTTCCTTCTCCAGGTTTTCCTTGAGCTTGAGAGCCACGGTGGATTTGCCCATGGCCGGAAGCCCGACCATGGCCACCACGAGTTTGTCGCCCCTGCTCATGCCGGATGCCCTCCGCGACGGTTTACAACAGGCCGGTCTCCCAGTTGAACAGGCCCTGACGCTCGCGGACCGGGATTTCCTTGGGCTGCGGTTCGCGCAGGCAGACGAACATCTCGTACCCGGCCCCGATCAGGGCCTCCCGGTGCGGAAAGAGGTCCAGACGCCAGTTCGGATAGATGAAGTAGTTCTGGTCGTAGCGCACGGCCCAGCAGACCTCGCCCTTGGGGCTTGCAAGGGGCTGGCAGGTCTTTATCTCGGGCGAGATGGTCCGCGAGATGCCCAGCGGCCAGGCCCCCTCGACCACAAGTCCCAGCGGCAGGGGGCTTTTCGAGGGAAGCGACAGCAGGTCCTCCCCGGAAAGCTCCGGCGAGACCATGGCCCCGGAAAACCCCAGGGACTTGAGGGCCAAAAGGGCCATGGGATTGGCGATGTTGCAAAACGGCCCGGCCCACAGCACGGCCTTGACGTCCTTGGGGAAAAGCGCCCGCTGCCACGGGGCGTTGGCCACGAAGCGCTCGGCCCCGCGCGACAGCAGAAGCTCCACCAGCCCCGCGAATTCGCTCTCCTCATTGGGCCAGATGACCGGCGGCAGCCACCACCAGGTGCTTTTGGCCCGGCCCAGGGGCAGATTGTGGGCCCGGCTCAGGGACACCCACACGCCGAGGGCGCCCTTTTCCTTGGTCAGATCCGGGTGCCGCCAGACGTTGACGACGGCGGGCGCGACCCTCCGGGCGGGACGATAGGGTTTGGGCGGCTTGATGGAGACCTCGACGCCGGCGGCCTCCCTCTCGGGGACGGCGGCCAGTTCGGCCTCCATGTTTTCCAGGATGCGGGCCAGTTCCGGGGACCGGCGGTCGATGAGGAACACGGGCGTGCCGGATTCGGGGCGCTGGTCGGGCTCGAAGCGCAGGGAATAGCGGCCGCCCTTGGGCACGCTGCGGCTCATGCGGATCACCTGGTGGCCGGGGGCGTCCTCGAACCCCACGCGCAACAGGTCGCCGGCCAGAAGCGGGATGCGCGCCGAGAGCTGGAAGCCGCCCTGGCCGCTGCGGGAGAGCTTGCCGGCGGCCAGCCCGGACCCGGTGCGGTCCCGGTGGTCCACGGGGTTCTTGGGACGCTGGGGCAGAAATCCGTAGTTGGTGCCGGGGCGGCCCAGGGCCTGGTCCAGATAGTCCAGGGCGGCCTTCTTGGCCGCCGGATCGTCGGGTTCGTCGCACAGAAGCCGGTAGGCGGCCGCGGTATGGAACACGTAATGCGGCCCTTTTTTGCGGCCCTCGATCTTCCAGGCCGCGATGTTCGGGATGGGCAGAAGGGTCCTGGCCAGAACGTCCAGGCTCAGGTCCAGACAGGAGAAAAAGCGGCCCTGCTGGCCCCGGTGCTCGTACATGCGCCGGCAGGGCTGCACGCACCGGCCGCGAAGCCCGCTCTTGCCGCCCATGAAGCTGCTCCACCAGCACCGGCCGGACACGTTGTGGCACAGCGCGCCGTGCACGAAGACCTCAAGGGCCATGCCCGGGGCGCAGGCCTCGGCCATGGCCCGGATCTCGTCCACGGACAGTTCGCGCGGGACCACCACCCGGGAAAAACCCAGATCCGCCGCCGTGGACAACCCCACGGGGTGGCTGACGTTGGCCAGGGTGGACAGGTGCAACTCTCCGGCGAACCCGGCCAGCCGGGCGATCTTGGCCATGCCGATATCCTGGAGGATGAGCCCCTCGGGGCCGACCTGGTCCACCAGCCGTCCGACCATCCGGCCGGCCTTGTCCATCTCGTCGGGCTTGACCATGACGTTTAGGGCCACGTAGGTCCGCCGGCCCTTTTTCCGGGCCAGTTCCGCCAGCCGGGCCAGCTCGCCCACGGAAAAGTTGCGCGCCAGCATGCGCGCGGAAAAGTGCTTGAGGCCGCAGTACACGGCGTCGGCGCCGGCGGCCAGGGCGGCCAGAAACGAGGCCGGGTCGCCGGCCGGGGCCAGGATTTCCGGTTTGGGGGTCGGGGTCATGGGGTCCGTGGGGTTGACGTGCGAGACGGAAAAAAGCCTTTACCGAGGTCGCTTCGGCATATCCCATTTGCGGACAGGTGGCGAGATGGAAATATCTTTTCGAAAAACGTCATGAAATCATATAGTTGTCTGTCCGGGCGGTGGATTTCCGGCCAAAGAGGCCCTCCCGTCGCTCCCGGGCCTTTCGGGCCGCCATATTTGGTGATATGTGTCGGCCCGGGCGCATGGTGCGCACCGAGTTGTAACAAAGGAGCAGGACGTGCGGCTGTTATCGCGGGAGATGGATGGGTATCTGGCCCAGGGGGCCTGGATTCGCTCGATTTTCGAACTCGGGCTGGAACTGAAGAAGAAGTACGGGGAAGACGCGGTCTGCGACTTCTCCCTGGGAAACCCCGATCTGGCCCCGCCGCCCCAGGTGGGGAAACGCCTGGCCGAGATCGCGGCCGCCGCCGACAGGCCGTTCGCCTTTGGCTACATGCCCAATCCCGGCTACCCCCAGGTGCGCGAGGCCCTGGCCGGATACGTGTCCCGGCAGCAGGCCTGCGCCGTGGCCGCCGGCGATCTGGTGGTCACCTGCGGCGCGGCCGGGGCCATCAACATCTTTTTCCGGGCCGTGCTCGAACCCGGCGACGAGGTCATCTGCCCCTCGCCCTATTTCGTGGAATACGGCTTTTACGCGTCCAACTCCGGCGGCGTCCTCAGGCCCGTGCCGTCGAAGCCCGGGGATTTCGGCCTGGATGTGGCGGCAATCGCCGCCGCCGTGACGGACAGGACCCGGGCGGTGCTGATCAACTCCCCCAACAATCCCACGGGGCAGATCTACCCGGCCGGGGAGATCGCCGAACTGGCCGAGGCCCTGGCAAAATTGTCGGCGAACCGGGAGCGGCCCATCTATCTGGTGGCCGACGAGCCGTACCGTTTCCTGACCTTTGACGGCTACGCGGTGCCGCCGGTCCTGCCCGCCTATCCCTATTCCCTGGTGGTCAGCTCTTTTTCCAAAAACCTGTCCCTGGCCGGGGAACGGGTGGGCTTCGTGGCCGTGTCCCCGGACATGCCGGAAAAGGAGAGGCTCGTGGCCGGGATGATCATCGCCAACCGGATCATGGGCTTCGTCAACGCCCCGGCCATCGGCCAGGCCGTGGTCCTGGGGGCGCTCGACGCCCAGGTGGACACCACGGTCTATGCCAGGCGGCGCGAGGCCATGGCCGGGGTGCTTTCGCGCACGGGCTACGAGTTCTTCATGCCCCGGGGCGCGTTCTATTTCTTCCCCAAATCGCCCATCCCGGACGAGGTGGCCTTCGTGAACGCGCTCGCCGCGCACCGGGTGCTGACCGTGCCCGGCCGGGGATTCGGCCTGCCGGGCTACTTCCGTCTGGCGTTTTGCGTGGACGAGGCCGTGATCCTGCGGGCCGAGGAGGGGCTGGCCAGGGCCCGGGCCGGAACCTGACGCGGCATTGTCGCGGGCATCCGCGAATACCCTCCCTGCGGCCCGCGCCGGGCCCGTCGGGCGGCATGGTTTCCCAGCGGCGCGCCCCTTGACGGATTGCCGCCACATGGATAAGTGGAAAGGCTTTCCTTTTCGTCGTGCCATTTTGCCGTGCCGTGCGCCGCACGCGGGAGCCACATGTTCGACAGCCTGACGGACCGCCTGGAAGGGGTCTTCAAGAAAATCCGGGGCCACGCCCGACTGACCGGGGACAACGTCCAGGAGGCCCTGCGCGAGGTGCGTCTGGCGCTCCTGGAGGCCGACGTCAATTTCAGGGTGGTCAAGGATTTCGTCGAACGCGTCCGCGACCGGGCCATGGGCCAGGACGTCCTCAAAAGCCTCACCCCTGGCCAGCAGGTGGTCAAGGTCGTCCACGACGAGCTCATCGAACTGCTCGGCGGCCAGACCACGGGCCTGGACCTCAAGGCCCGGCCGGCCGCGATCATGATGGTCGGCCTGCAAGGCTCGGGCAAGACCACCACCTCGGCCAAGCTGGCCCTGCGCCTGCGCCGGGAACTCAAGAAGAAGCCCTATCTCGTTCCGGCCGACGTCTACCGTCCGGCGGCCATCGAGCAGCTCAAAAAGCTCGGGGCGCAGATCGACATCGGCGTCCACCCCTCCGCGCCGGACCAGAATCCCGTGGACATCTGCGCCGCGGCCATGGATGAGGCCGGCCGCGGCGGCTTCGACGTGGTCATCTTCGACACCGCCGGCCGCCTGCACGTGGACGAGGCCCTGATGGAGGAGCTTTCGGCCATCAAGGCCCGGACCTCCCCGGCCGAGATCCTTTTCGTGGCCGACGCCATGACCGGGCAGGACGCGGTCACCGTGGCCGCGAGCTTCAACGACCGCCTGGACATCTCCGGCATCGTGCTGACCAAGATGGACGGCGACGCCCGGGGCGGCGCGGCCCTGTCCATCAAGGGCGTCACCGGCAAGCCCGTCAAGTTCGTGGGCATGGGGGAGAAGCTTTCCGACCTGGAGGTTTTCCACCCCGACCGGGCCGCCTCGCGCATCCTGGGCATGGGCGACATCCTGACCCTCATCGAGAAGGCCCAGAGCGACATCGACGCCGAGGAAGCCGCGGCCATGGAGAAGAAACTCCGCAAGGCCGAATTCAACCTCGAGGATTTCCGCACCCAGATGCGCCGGGTCAAGAAGCTGGGGTCCCTGGACGGCATTTTGAAGCTCATCCCGGGCATGTCCCAGGTGCGCCAGAAGCTGGGCGACGTCCAGATGCCCGAGAAGGAGATGGCCCGCGTGGAGGCCATCATCGGCTCCATGACCAGAAAGGAGCGCGAAAGCCCCAGGATCATCAACCCCAGCCGCCGCGAACGCATCGCCAGGGGCTCCGGGACCACGGTCCAGGACGTGGCCCAGCTTCTCAAAAATTTCACCCAGATGCAGAAGATGATGAAGCGCATGATGGGCGGCGGGGGCAAGATGCCCGCCCCGGGAAAAATGCCCAGGATGCCCCGCATGCCGGGCATGCCCGGCGGCCTTCCGGGACTTCCCGGCGGCGAGGCCGGCGACGCCCCCCCCGTGGACCCGCGTTTCGCCCGCACCCCGGGCAAGTCCACCAGCGCCTCCAAGCGCAAGAAGCAGAAGCGGAAAAAAGGAAAGTCCCGCTAGGCCGGGATGGCGGACACGCCCGTTCGCCGACACCGGAAGCGACACCATGTGATCCGGGATGGCGACACCGTCCGACCGGAACCTGAACACGAAACAAACCGATTCGCATAAGGAGATCGCGTCATGGCCATGAAGATCCGACTGACCCGCATGGGGTCCAAGAAACGTCCGTTCTACCGTATCGTCGCCCTGGACAGCGCCACCCGCCGCG
>JBMONM010000186.1:0-6074 GCA_049324675.1 Thermodesulfobacteriota bacterium | reverse complement strand
CTCCGGGGCAAAACACACCGGAAATCACAGGATACGGAGGAAATCATGCCCCCAGGCCAGGGAGGGGCATATGGCCCGGCGACCATGGCCCTGTCGGAGCGGGGAGGGGAGATATTTTGCTTGACGAAGTCACCGATCGGTGACAAATGTTCCCGCATGGACAGCCCAAAGCGAATCGGTCAGGCCGATCGTCCCCGGGACCGCGAAGCCACCATGCGCCTGCTGGTGAAGGCGGTCGGCCGGGTGCTGGCCCGGCAGGGGTTCCGGGCCGTCAAGGTCAATGTCGTGGCCCGGGAGGCCGGCGTCGACAAGGTGCTCATCTATCGCTACTTCGGCGGCCTGCCCGGCCTCGTGGAGGCCTTCGCCCACAGCGGCGACTTCTGGCCCGACGTGGAGGATTTGGCTGGTGGCGATGTTGCGGCCGTTGCGGCCCTGCCCTTTGCCGAACGCCTGGTGCTCGTATCACGCAACTACCTGAGACGCCTGCTGCACCGCCCGCTAACCCTGGAAATCCTGGCCTGGCGGTTCATGGAACAAAACGAACTCACCGACGCCCTGGACTCTGCCAGGGAAGCCGGAGGGAACCGGCTGATGCGGCTCGTGGAAAGCGGCGACGTGCCGCCCTCCCTGGACATGCCGGCCCTTTACGCCTTCCTGGGAGCCGCCATCAATCATTTGGCCGTCCGCTCCCGGACGGAAAAAACATTCGTCGGCCTGCCGCTTGACGACCCAGCCACCTGGGAACGCTTTGAGGCCATGCTGGAAAGGATCATCCGCAGCGTGGCGGGGTAGCGGAATTTTTTTTTGGCGAAATGTCACCGCATGGTGACAGATTGATTCAACCCAGACCCGAAACGGGTGGGCAACACAACCTGAAGGAGTGGGACATGCCGTACCGGACGCATCAAGACAGGGAAATGGCTTTTCTGGGAATTCCGCACAGGTCGTGGCCGTGGATCGTCGGCCTGGGGCTTTTGGCCCTGACGCTGCTTCTGGTTGTCGTCGGCGAGACCAGGGCCGCCCAGGGGCCTGTGGGCGAGGAGGAAGAGGCCCTGTCAGCCATGCGCAGGCGGGATGAATCCGATGCGACCCTGTCCGGCCTGGAACTGGAGGCCGCCGGCAGCGCCATTGCCCCGGCCGACGTCTCCGGCGCGGGCATGGCCGTGTGGCGCGACGAGTTCAAGGTGGCCTACGATACGCCCCATTTCGGCTTCGACGCGGGATATGCGGGCAGCCACTACCAGTTCACCAAGACCGCGAACCTGCCTTTCGCCGGGCACAGGCCCTTTGAGCATCTGCACAGGCTGGAGGCCGGGGTCACTGTCAGGGGCGGTTTGTGGGGGAACGTCACCGGGTTTGTCGGGCTTCGGGGGGGCCTCGGTTTCGAGCGGAATCCCGGAAGGGGCTATGAGGGCACGGCGCTGGCGGGCATCGCCTTCCCGCTTGGCGGCAGTTGGACCATGACCCTGGGTGGCGGCGCGTCCATAAACAAGGTGGAGGTCCAGCCCGCGGCCCTGCTCGGATTCCGTTACGATGCGGGCGGGGCGTTCGCAGCCGACCTGGGCTTTCCCCGCACGGAGATCACCTGGCGCGGCGGCCCCTGGTGGGCGCTACGCCTGACCGGAAGCCTGGATGCGGGGTTCTACTCCCTCTCGAACGACAACCCCGTGGCCCCGGACGGATACGTTTCCCTGCGGTCGCCGCAAGGCGGCCTGTGGCTCGACCTGCGGCCCCTTTCGGGGCTGACCGTGAGCCTGGGGGCCTTGTATTCCCTGCCCGGGACCATGTCGGTCTACCGGGAGAGCGGGTCACGCCTCAAGCGGCTCGATGTGGGCGGCGCGCCGGGCGGCGGCCTGCGTCTTCGCTATGAGTTCTAGCGTGGCGTCCTGGAAATCCGAGTATACGAATTTCGGAAACGAGGCGGCTTATGCGGGAGGCGGAAGCCCCCGCATATCCGTCGTCACGAGGCGGAGTTCTTCTTCCCGGCCTTTGGGGCGGCCTCGCCGGTGAAGCGTTCGATGCGTTGCTTGTAGGCCACGACGCCGTTGACCATGCCCTGGGCCAGGGCCTCCAGGTATTTGTCCGACGCGAGGCGTTTGGCGTCGTTGGGGTTGGTGATGTAGCCCATTTCCACCAGCACGGCGGGCATGCGCGCGCCCATGAGCACGTAGAACGGGGCCTCGTGGGTGCCCCGGTCGCGGGTCTTCCAGCGGCCCGAGATGGACCCGATGGCCTTGTCCTGGACGGTCTTGGCCAGGTCGCGGGACTCCTTCATCTTGGTGTTGAGCATGAGGTCGGTCAGGATGAGCTGCAGATCGCTTATGGTCTTGGCCGAGACCGCGTTTTCGCGGGCGGCCACGCGCACGGCGTCCTCGGTGCTGGCCAGGTTCAGGGAATAGATTTCCAGCCCGGAGGATTTGGGGTCGCCGTGGGCGTTGCAGTGGATGGACACGAACAGGTCGGCCTTTTTGGCATTGGCCATGGCCGTGCGCTCCTCCAGGGGGATGAACACGTCCCTGGTGCGGGTGTAGAGCACCTCGAAACCGTGGTCTTCGAGCTTTTTGCCAAGGATTTTGGCGAAACGCAGGTTGACGTCCTTTTCCACCAATGTGTTCAGGCCCTGGGCTCCGGGGTCCTTTCCGCCGTGCCCGGCGTCGATCATGATGGTGCGCACGGTGAGCCCCAGTTGCTCCACGAGGTCCCCGATGCGTTTCTCGCTGCCCGGAGGCGGCTTGTAGGCCGGCGCGGCCGGGGATTCCTTGGTTGGCGCGGCGGGCTTGGCGGCCTGTCTGGCGGCAACCTCCCTGGCGGCCTGGGCCGTTTCCTCGCGCATGGCCTCGGAGGCGTCCCGTCCGGACGCGGCGGGCGTTTTCTCCTTGCGCCGGAAGAGGTTTGCAAGCCAGCCGTCGTACTTGTCCCTGGCCTTGGGATCGGCCTGGGCCTGGGGCTGGTCCTTGGGGGCGGCGTCCGCCTTGGCCGCGTCACCGGGAGAGGGCTTGCCGGGTTTCGGCTTGGCGTAGACGTCGAGCACCACCCGGAAGGGGCTGTCCAGGGTGAACACGTTGTAATGGTCGAGATTGTCGA
Source organism: Thermodesulfobacteriota bacterium (assembly GCA_049324675.1). GTDB lineage: Bacteria > Desulfobacterota > Desulfovibrionia > Desulfovibrionales > Desulfovibrionaceae > Desulfolutivibrio. Next base: position 2,990 of record JBMONM010000186.1, on the reverse strand, counting down.
TATCCAGGACCACCCGGGCCACGGTCGGCTTGTTGTAGGCCGCGCGGATCTGGCGCAGGATGCCGTCGGCAATCTTTTCGTCGGGACGGACGCGGGACCCCAGTCTGGCGTTGTCCAGGTCGATGTACAGGCGGCGCGGTGCTGCGGATTCGCCCGGGGCCTGATCCAGAAGCTGGTAGCGGTAGGTGGTTTCCCGGTCCAGGTTCAAGGTGATCCGGGAATAATCGTCTCCGCCGGTCTTGGAAATCTCCGAAAGCAGGGCGGGGTTGGAGGCGGTGGCCAGATTCGCCGTGGAGGCCGGAGTCCCCGCCCCGCCCGAGGCCTCCGGAGCGCCGGAGGACTGGGCCGGCCGCCCGGCCTCCGCCTTGGGGGCTTCCGGGACGAACGAGGGGTCCAGGGCCCGCAGCATCTCCACGGCCTCGGCGGTCTTGTCGCCGTCCGGATACCGTTTGAGCACCGCGCGCAGTTCGGCCATGGCCCGGGCGTTGTCCTTGAGGCGGTCACGCAGGACCACGGCCCGCCGCACGGAGGCGTCGTCGGCCCATTCATGGCGGGGATAGCGATCGATCATGCGCTGGTAGAGGTCCAGTGAGGCCTGGGCGTCCTTTTCCAGAAAGGACCGGAAGGCCAGTTCCTCGTGGACCCAGCCCCGGTAATACAGGGCCTTGGGCGCCAGGGGGCCGTCCGGGGCGTCGCGATAGACGGCGACGAACGTCTTGTCCAGGGCCAGCCATTTTTCCCGCGATTTTCCGGCCTTGGCGTCCGTGGTCAGATGCTTGAACTCGCGCAGGGCCTCGCGGTAGGTCTTTTCGGGGTCGGCGGCAAAGGCCCGGACAGAGAAGGCCAGGGCCAGACACACCGCCAGCATGGCCGCCACGAGGGCGCAGGCGGCCCTCCCTCCGGGGAAAGGCCGCGCCTCCCGTGATCCGGGCGCGCCGTCCCGGCTATTCGACGGTAACGCTTTTGGCCAGATTTCGTGGCTGGTCGACATCTTTCCCCAGATAATCCGCCATTTCGTAGGCGAACATTTGCACTGCCGGGAGCATGAGAAAGGTGGAAAGCGGCCCCCACGCCTTCGGGGTTTCCCAGACGTGATCCACGCGCAGGTCCGCGCCCGGGTGGGTCAGGGCGATGATCCTGCCGCCCCGGGCCTGGACCTCCTCCAGATTGGACTTGAGCTTGGGAAAAAGCTCGTCCACCGGGGCCAGGGCGAAGGTCGGGAACTTCGGATCGATAAGCGCGATGGGGCCGTGCTTCATCTCCCCGGCGGCGTACCCTTCGGCGTGGATGTAGGAGATTTCCTTGAGCTTGAGCGCCCCCTCCAGGGCCAGGGGATAATACGGCCCGCGACCGAGATACAGAAAGCTCGAGGCCTCGCTGTAGGTCTTGGCCAGGGCCGAGGCCCGCTCGCGCATGCGCGGCAGCTCCGCCTCGAGCACGCTCGGCAGTTTTTCCAGGTTCCGCAGACATTCGGTCCGGTCTTTGAGGGAAAGCCGTCCCGTGGCCTCGCCCAGGTGCAGGGCCAGAAGCGTCAGCACGGTGAGCTGGCTGCACATGGCCTTGGTGGAGGCCACCGAGATTTCCGGGCCGGCCTGGGTGGAGATGACCACGTCGGCTTCCCGGGCCACGCTCGACCCGACCACGTTGCACAGGCCGATGACCGTGGCCCCGCGCTCCCTGGCCAGCCGCATCCCGGCCAGGGTGTCGGCGGTCTCTCCGGACTGGCTGATGGCCAGGACCACGTCCCCGGGCCGCAGCAGGGGGTCGCGGTAGCGGAATTCCGAGGCGATCTCGACCCGGGTGGGCACCCCGGCCCAGTGCTCCAGCAGGTACATGCCCCACAGTCCGGCGTGATACGAGGTGCCGCAGGCCACGATGAAAAGCATTTCCGGGACCGGCAGGGCCGCAAGCTCGGGCAGGACCGCGCGGCCCGCGGCCAGGTCCACCCGGCCGGCCAGGCAGTCGGCGATGACCTTGGGCTGCTCGAAGATCTCCTTGAGCATGAAGTGCTTGTAACCGCCCTTCCGGGCCGCGCTCACATCCCAGGTGATGTGCCTGATCTCCTTCTCGACGGGCGCGCAGGTGGCCGCGTCCATGACCCGCCAGGACGAGGCGTCGATGCGCACCATCTCCCCGTCCTCCAGGAAGACCACATCCCGGGTGTAGGGCAGAAAGGCCGGGATGTCCGAGGCCACAAAGTTCTCGCCCACGCCCACGCCCAGGACCAGGGGCGAGGACTTGCGCGCGGCGTAGATGACCCCGGGCAGATCGAGGCAGACCACGGCCAGGGCATAGGTGCCTTCCACCCGGGCCAGGGTCGCGCTCAGGGCCTGATCCAGGGGCAGTCCCTTTTGCATCTCCCGGGCCAGGAGATGGGCCAGAACCTCGGTGTCGGTGTCCGAGGCGAAGGCGCACCCCCCGGCCGCGAGTTCGTCCTTGATCTCCTGGTAGTTCTCGATGATGCCGTTGTGGATCACGGCCAGACGACCGGAGCCGTCCGTATGGGGATGCGCGTTTTTTTCGATGGGCAGGCCATGCGTGGCCCACCGGGTATGACCGATGCCCGAGGTGGCCAGGAAGACGTTCTGGCTCTCAAGCCGTTTTTCCAGGTTGTCGAGCTTGCCCTGGGCACGCACGACATGCAGCTTCCCGTGTTGCAAAAACGCCACGCCGGCCGAGTCGTAGCCCCGGTATTCCAGCCGCCTGAGCCCTTCCATGATGACCGGTACGGCCGGTCTGTGGCCGCAATACCCGATGATCCCGCACATGTCGGCCTCACCTTCCCTTTTTGAAGACGGCATCGGACCGTCCTCGAAAACAGCTTGCTCCCCTTACAATGTCGTCCGGCACATTTCAAGGCGACCCCGGGAGGCCTGTGGGGGGCGCCGCCCCCACACCCCCCGGCGGGGGGCTCAGTCCCCCGCACCCGTGTCACGCGGCGGAATCTCCCCGGAACCCGTTGCGTTCCGGGAAAATTCCGCCGCGAAACG
>JBMONM010000185.1:0-6134 GCA_049324675.1 Thermodesulfobacteriota bacterium | reverse complement strand
GTCTGATGAGAGGCTTTCCTGCGTGTCGCTCTTCGATTCGGAGTTGCGATACGTTCGAACGCCGGCTCGGCAGCATTTCCGGTCGTGTCTCCCGGGCGGATATGAACATGTGATCAGGAGTATGCCCGGGAGAGGTTCATGCGCCGGATTTCCCAGGTTTTCCCATGATGGTTCATCGCCGTCTTGACGGCGGTTCTCCATGGGTGCATCCTGGCCAAACACAATGGAGCGTCCCATGACCGTCCGCTACGCGCATACCAACATCATCGCCAGGGACTGGCGGAAGCTTGCCGCCTTCTATGAACAGGCCCTCGGCTGTATGCCCGTGCCGCCCGAACGCGACCTCTCGGGGGATTGGCTGGACCGCCTGACCGGCCTTTCCGGCTGTCGCCTGCGCGGGATGCACCTGTGTCTGCCCGGCCATGGCGATACTGGCCCGACGCTTGAAATCTTTTCCTACGACGACATGCCCGAGGGCCCCCGCATGGCCCCCAACACCCCAGGCCTGGCCCATCTGGCCTTTGTCGTGGACGACGTGGCCACTGCCACCCAGGCCTTTTTGTCCCATGGCGGCAGCCTCGTGGGCGAGACCATCGTCCGCGACATCCCCGGAGTGGGCCGACTTTCCTGCGTCTACGCCCGGGACCCCGAGGGCAACATGGTGGAGTTGCAGCGCTGGGACCCCGCCTCCTAATCCCTGCGCATATCCGCCAGCCCCGGGAGTCGCGTTCCCTTCCAGCCGTCGCAGCTTGCCACTATGACGGGATTCCAAAGGGCGAAGCCCTTTGGCCGCCGGAGGCTTCTCCACACCGGACTCCCAAGCGGCCTTTTGGCCGCCGGAGGCATCCCCACGCCGATTCCCCGCCGACATCCCGCCCGTTTCCTTCCCGGACGAAATGGGCTATCGTTCGACATCGTCTGACAGGACTTTCCGCATTTTAAAAAATATAATCATTCCAGGTCACTCACATCATGGCCGACTTCGTCCATCTGCATTGCCACACCGAATACAGCCTCCTCGACGGGGCCATCCGCATCAAGGACCTCGTGTCCACGGCCAAGGACTTCGGCTGCCCGGCCGCGGCCATCACCGATCACGGCAACCTGCACGGAGCCCTGGTCTTCTACGAGGCCGCCAAAAAGGCCGAACTCAAGCCCGTCGTCGGCTGCGAGGTCTACGTGGCCAAAGAGCGCATGGCCAAAAAAGACGCCCGCTCCCCGCGCGACGCCGGCTGGCATCTGATCCTTTTGGCCCAGAACGACACGGGTTTCAGAAATCTCCTCAAGCTCGTGACCCTGGGCTATTTCGAGGGCTTCCACTACAAGCCGCGGGTGGACAAGGCCGTGCTGGCCGCCCATTCCGAGGGCCTGATCGCCCTGTCCGCCTGCCTCAAGGGCGAGGTCAACCAGGCTTTTCTCCGCGAAGGCATGGATGCGGCCCGCGCGACCGCCCGGGAATACGCCGCGCTTTTTCCGGATCGCTTCTATCTGGAGCTTCAGGCCAACGACCTGCCCGAACAGGCCAAGGTCAATACCATGCTCCTGGAACTGGCCCACGAAACGAAACTGCCGCTTGTGGCTACCAACGACTGCCACTACCTGCGCGCCGACGACGCCGAGGCCCACGATATCCTCTTGTGCATCCAGACTGCGGCCTGCGTGGACGACGAAAAGCGCATGCGCTTTTCCACCCGCGAGCTCTATTACCGCTCTCCGCAGGAGATGGCCGCCGCGTTCGCCCATGTGCCCGAGGCCATCGCCAACACCTGTGCCATCGCCGAGCGCATCGACCTTGCGCTTGACCTCAAATCCCTGCATTTCCCGGCCTATACCCCGCCCGAGGGCAAGGACCTCGACGCCGCCATGACCGAGATGGCCCGTGAGGGCCTGACGCGCCGCTTGGCCAAGATGCCGGGCGTGGACGAGAAGAAATACCGGGATCGGCTGGAGCTGGAACTCGACGTCATCAAGCGTATGGGCTTTCCCGGTTATTTTTTGATCGTCCAGGATTTCATCAACTGGGCCAAGGGCCAGGGCATTCCGGTGGGGCCCGGACGCGGCTCGGCCGCCGGGTCGCTGGTGGCCTACGCCCTGCGCATCACCAACCTGGACCCGTTGCCGTACGACCTGCTGTTCGAGCGCTTCCTCAACATCGAACGCATCAGCATGCCGGACATCGACGTGGACTTTTGCGAGCGTCGGCGGGTTGAGGTCATTCGTTACGTCACCGAGAAATACGGCCGCGACTCCGTGGCCCAGATCACCACCTTCGGAACCATGAAGGCCAAGGCCGTGGTTCGCGACGTGGGCCGGGCCCTGGGCATGAGCTTTGCCGAGACCGACCGCATCGCCAAGCTCATTCCCGAAGACCTGAAGATGACCATCGACAAGGCGCTTGCCCAGGAGCCGAAGCTTAAGGAGATGATGGCCGACGACCCGCGCGTGGCCAGGCTCATCGACGTCTCCCGGCGCCTGGAGGGGCTGGCCAGGCACGCCTCCACCCACGCTGCCGGGGTGGTCATCTCGGATAAGCCCATGACCGAGTACGTCCCGCTCTATAAGGGCAAAAACGACGAAATCGTGACCCAGTGGGACATGAAGCGGGTGGAGAAGGTGGGGCTGGTCAAGTTCGACTTCCTGGGCCTCAAAACCATGACCGTCATCCAGGACGCCCTGGAGATCATCCGCCAAAGCGGAGAGGAACCGCCGGACCTGGATACCCTGCCGCTTACCGATCAGGCCACCTACGAGCTTTTTTCGCGGGGGGACACAGACGGCATTTTTCAGGTGGAAAGCGAGGGCATGCGCAAATACTTGCGGATGTTAAGGCCCACCTGCTTCGAGGACGTGATCGCCATGCTGGCCCTGTACCGGCCGGGGCCTCTGGGGTCGGGCATGGTGGAGCAGTTCATCCGCCGCAAGCACGGCGAGGAGCCTGTGGAATATCCCCATCCGCTTCTGGCCGAGACCCTGGCTCCGACCTACGGGGTCATCGTCTACCAGGAGCAGGTGATGAAGATCGCCCAGGTCCTGGCCAGGTTCAGCCTGGGTGACGGCGACTTGTTGCGTCGGGCCATGGGCAAGAAAATCGCGGCCGAGATGGCCATGCAGCGCACCCGGTTCGTGGAGGGGGCCAGGCAAAACGACATACCGGCGAAAAAGGCCAACGAGATCTTCGATCTCATGGAGAAGTTCGCCGAATACGGCTTCAACAAGTCCCACAGCGCGGCCTATGCGCTGATCTCCTACCATACCGCCTATCTCAAGGCGCACCACCCCGTGGCCTACATGGCCGCATTGATGACCTCGGACATCGAGAATCAGGACAAGATACTAAAATACATCGCCGACTGCCGGGACCGGGACATCGAGGTCCTGCCGCCCGACGTCAACGACGGTCAGGCGGATTTCTCGGTCAAGGACGGCAAGATTCTGTACGGCCTGGCCGGGATAAAAAACGTGGGCCGCGAGGCCATCTCCGAGATCGTGGCCGAACGGGAGAAAAACGGTCCCTACACCTCGCTTCTGGATCTGGCCTGCCGGGTCAACCTGCGCAAGGTGACCAAGCGCGTCCTGGAATATCTGGTCAAAAGCGGGGCCTGCGACGGCTTCGGCTGTTCCCGGGCCGGGCTTTTCGCGGGCATCGACCAGGTGGCGGCCGTGGGCCAGAAGCGGGCCGCCGAACGCGCCACCAACCAGCTTTCGCTCATGGCCCTGGTGCCGGCCAAGCCGCAGCCCACTACAGGCCTGGGCATCGACTGCCCCGAGGCGGGCTTCTCCGAATGGGGCCACGAACAAAAGATGTCCTTCGAGAAGGAGGGCCTGGGGTTCTACCTTACCGGCCACCCCCTTCTGGCCTACATCCGCGACATCCGGGCCATGCGCCTGCCCACGCTGCCCCAGTGCGTCGAACTGTCCCCGGGAACCGAGGTCAAGGTGGCGGCCATGGTGGTGTCGTTAAAGGAGATCGTGACCAAGAAGGGCGGCAGGATGGCCTTCGGACTGGTCAAGGATTTGACCGGCGAGGCCGAGGTCACCTTTTTCCCCGAGGTGTTCGAGAAGTCCAGAGAGCTTTTGTCCGTGGATGCGCCGTTGTGCATTTCCGGAAAAATTAGCTCCTACGACGGCGGCGGGGGCGGCGAGGAGGGCAAGCGGCTGGTCAAAATCGAGGCCTCGGCCGTGGAGCATCTGTCCAAGACCGCCAATGACAGCGCCGATCCGGTACACGTACGGCTGGAGGCCGAAGGCGGGGAGGAACTCTCTCTGACCGGATTGGCCGGCATACTGGCCCGCTATCCGGGCAACTGCCGGGTGCATCTGGTCATCGGCTATCCGTCCGCCGAATGCCGGTTGCGCTTGGGCGAGGATTTTTGCGTGCGCCGCTGTCCGGAACTGCGCCGCGATCTGGACGCGTTCGAGGCGTCCCTGCGTGCGGACTTTTCCGCCTCCGGCGACGTGCCGGCGGCCCATGCGGGAGGACGATGATCATGGAAGCCACAGCCCGTGGCGTGTACCAGCTCACGGTGACCGGGGAGTTCGCCGCGGCGCACTGCCTGCGCAACTACGGCGGGGCCTGCGAAAACCTGCACGGCCACAACTTCGCCGTGGAGGTCGTGATCAGGGGGGAGAAGCTCCACCCCGAGGTGGACATCCTCATGGACTTCAAGGAACTGAAGTCCCGATTGGCCGCCGTGCTGGCCGAACTGGATCATCGCCACGTAAACGACCTGCCCGCGTTTTCCACCCGCAATCCGTCCTCGGAGATGCTGGCCAAATACATTTACGAGGGCTTAAAGGGGCGTCTGGCCGACGTCGACCGGGTGTCCCTGGTGAGTGTTTCCGTGTCCGAAAAGGCCTCGAGCAAGGCCACATACATGGAGATGTGATGCGGCTCGTGCTGCAACGGGTGAAAAGCGCCTTTGTCGACGTGTCCGGTCGCAGGGTGGCCGCGATCGGCCCCGGTCTTCTGGTCCTGGCCGGATTCGGCCGCGAGGATGGTCCGGATCTGCCCGGCTCGCGGGTTTGGACAACCATGATCGAGAAGATGCTCACCCTGCGCGTTTTTCCCGATGCCGCCGAGAGGATGAATCTGGGGCTTGTGGAGGTCGGAGGGGAGGTGCTGCTGGTTTCCCAGTTCACCCTCTACGCCTGTTGCCGCAAAGGCCGCCGGCCGTCCTTCGATGCCGCGACCCCGCCCGACACGGCCAGGGAGCTTTTCGACCGGTTGTGCGCGGAGGTGGAGGTGCGGCACCCCGGCCGGACAGGGAAGGGGCTTTTCGGCGCGGACATGGACGTGGGGCTCGTCAACTGGGGCCCGGTGACGATCATCTTGGACTCCCGGGACTATCAGGCCTCCCGGGGCGCATCTGCCTGTTGACGTCGGAGAGTTTTCCCGGAATGATCCGTTTCATGCCGATCATCTGCGTCGCGATCTCACGGGATTTCCCGGAGGGCGGTTTTTTTGGGGGGAGGGCATGATCCGCCGCACCTTTCGCGCCACCTCCTCCCCGGATCAGAGCCGGGGATTGGCCAGGGAGGTGGTCGCTTTCCTGGCCGGCTACATCGCGGACCAGAATGTCCTGCACGATTTGGACATCATGCTCACCGAGGCCTGTGCCAACGTGGTGCGGCATGCCTACGGCGAGGGCGAGGGTGGTTTGGAGGTGCGCCTTCGGGCCGAACTCGGGATCTTTGTGGACCTTGAGATCGTGGATTGGGGAGGCGGTTTCGGCAAGGGCGCGCGCTTTGAGAACCCCGGCCCCGAATCCGAGGGCGGAAGAGGGCTTTTCATCATCTCCATGCTTTCCGACGCCGTTGAGATCAGGACCGATGGTGCGGAAAACATCCTGGCCATCCATAAGCAGATAGGAAAAAACGCGTGGAAAACCTGACCGTGCGGCGCGAACAAAGCGCGCTGCTGCTCAAATACGAGGGTGAAATGACCCTTGAGGTCGTTCCGGGCCTCAAACGGACCGTGGAAGCGGAACTGGCCTCGGACGAGGTGACCGCCGTCGTTATGGACCTGTCGTGCGTGGAATTCATGGACAGTTCGGGCATCGGGTTTCTGGTGTCGCTTTACACCCGGATGCGCACCGCGGGAAAGGGCTTCTATCTCCTGAGCATCAGTTCCAAGG
>JBMONM010000184.1:0-6197 GCA_049324675.1 Thermodesulfobacteriota bacterium | reverse complement strand
CCCAGGAAAAAAGCCCTGGCGCAGAGCCCAAAACCGGCCGAATAGCCGGTCAGGTAGTTGAAGCGCAGGGCCATGACCGCATATCCCAGAAAGGAAAAGGCCACAGTGAAAAAAAGCGGCCCCAGGGCATAGCCGGACAACGCCAGCCACAACTGGCCGAAATCGATGCCCCAGAAGGCGTAGGCCAGACAGGCCGCGACCAGCCCGAGGCGCAGGGCGAATCCGATGGATTTTTTTACGAGCATGCGTCTTGTTCCCGGGCGCGACGTCCTTCATGACCGGCAAAGCGGAAAGTACCGCCCGCCCCGGCTTACCGGTTGAACTTCTCCTGAAGCCGGAAACGCAGATGGGTAAAGCGTTTCTCGGCCCCGGACTTGCCAAGCCCCACCGCCAGGGCCCGCTTGGGCGAGATGAGCACCGCAAGCCTCCTGGCCCTGGTCAGGGCGGTATAGATCAAATTGCGTCTGAGCATCACATAATGCTGGGTCAGAAGCGGCACGATGACCGCCGGATATTCGCTGCCCTGGGACTTGTGCACGCTTATGGCGTAGGCCGGACTCAGTTCGTCCAGATCGGTCCGGTCATAGGCCACATCGCGGCCGTCGAAATCGACCATGAGTTCGCCCTGTTCGGGATCGACCGCGACGACGATTCCCAGATCGCCGTTGAACACGTCTTTTTCGTAATTGTTGCGGGTCTGGAGCACCTTGTCCCCGGCCCGAAAGACCGCCGAGCCCCGGACCAACTCCGGCCCCCTTGGATTAAGCCGCCCGCGCAGGGCATCGTTTAGGGCCATGGTGCCCACCTCGCCCTTGTGCATGGGCGAGAGCACCTGGATGTCGCGCACCGGGTCCAGGCCGAAGGAGCGGGGGATGCGCTCGCAGACCAACTCCACGATCTTCTCCCGCACACTCCCCGGCTCGTCCATTTCCACCCAGAAAAAATCCGCGTCCTCAGGCCGCTCCTGGGACTGCAGCGGGAAAAGCCCATCGTTTATCCGATGGGAATTGACCACAATCATGCTTTGCTGGGCCTGGCGGTAGATGCGGGTCAGGCGCTCGGCAGGCACGGCCTGGCTGTCCAGGATGTCGGCCAGGACATTGCCCGGCCCCACCGACGGCAGCTGATTGACATCCCCCACCAGCACCAACCGCCCGGTCAGGGGCAAAGCCCGCAACATCTGGGCGCACAGCCGGACATCGAGCATGGAGGCCTCGTCCACCACCAGGGCGTCGGCCTTGAGCTTGTTATCCTCGCTTATGGCAAAGGTGCCGTCCGGGGAATACTGAAGCAGCCGGTGCAGGGTGGAGGCCGGAAATCCCGTGGCCTCGGTCATGCGTTTGGCCGCCCGGCCCGTGGGCGCGGCAAGTTTGACTTTCTGCCCGAGCTTGTCAAGGGCGCGCACGACCATGCGGGTGATGGTGGTCTTGCCCGTTCCCGGGCCGCCGGTGAGCACGAAGACCTTCTCGGCCAGGGCCGTGCGCACGGCCCGTCGCTGCTCCTCGGACAGAACCAGCCCGGCCTCGGCCTCAATGGCCGGCAGCATGTCCCGGGTCTTCTCGGCGATTCCGGAGGCCGACGGATGGGTGCACAGTCCCCACAGCCTGTCCGCGATCTCCCTTTCGTAGCCGTAAAGATGATACAGATAGACGGCCCGCGGGATATCCTGCTCGGGCAGGGAGCAGATCTTGACCCGCTTTTTCTCTTCCAGGACAACCAGGGCGGACTCGAAAACGGCCGGTTCGGCGGCTCCGTCGAGCATGCCCGAAACCCTGTCGAAAAGCTCGTCGGCCGGGAAAAACAGGTGCCCCTGTTCGCTTAGGGAAAAAAGGGCGAAGACCACGGCGGCCTCGACGCGCTCCCTGGCACCCGGGTCCAGGCCCAGCTTCAGGGCCATGCGATCGGCGGTGCGAAAACCGATGCCGCGTATCTCGTAGATCAGATCGTAGGGGTTGGCCTTGATCCGGGAGACGGCCTCGTTGCCGTAGAGCTTGAAAATTTTCCCCGCATATCCGGTGGATATCTCGAAGGTCTGCAAAAAAAGCATCAGCGCCCGGACCTCGCGGTGCTCCTCCCACGAGGCCAGGATGTCCTTGAGCTTTTTTTGACCCAGGCCTTCGACCGCCAGAAGCTTTTTCGGCTCGTTTTCCAGGATGTCCAGGACGTTCGCCCCGAACATATCCACCATGCGACCGGCCATGACCTCGCCCACACCCTTGATCTGGCCTGAGGCCAGATAACGGCGGATGCCGTTGACCGTGGCCGGCATGGAGCGTTCCACGGTCTTCACCTGGAATTGGCGTCCAAAACGGGGATGCTCCACCCACTCCCCGGTCAGGCGCAAAACCTCCCCGGGAATGGCCTTGGCCATGGACCCCACGATGGACACCAGCCCCGGCTCCCCGGCGGCGCGGACCCGGGCGATAAGATAATTGGTGTCCTCGCTGTAGTAGGTGATGCTCTGCACCTCGGCCGAAAGTTCCATGGCCGTCACGCGAGGCGCTCCCTTTTCACGGACCGGCAGGGGACGCCCTGGCACCGGAACGTCGGATACTCCCGAAACACTCCGGCATACATCACGAATACGCGGCGCGATCCCGCAAGGCCGCGGCCTTGGCCGCCGGGATCACGCGCGCATTGCCCCCTGGGTCGTACCTGCGACGAAGGAATCAGTTTTCCACCGTCTCGTTGTAGGCCCGTTCGAAGGCCTTGTAATTCTTCAGCCCAAGCTTGGGACCAAAACGGTCGTCGATGACCTCGCGCATGGCCGACAGGGGCAGGATGTCCGAGGCCTTGAGCAGGGCTCCGAGCATGGTGGTATTGGTGATGGCCACCCCGAGTTCCTCCAGGGCCACGGTCTGGGCGTCGACCTGGGCCACACAGGGCCAGCCGTGCTTGGACTTGAGTTCGGAAGCCTTCTCGGGCGAGTTCACCACCACCTTGCCGCCGTCTTTCAGGCCATCGGCCACATTGACGATGTCCAGCAGGGTGGGGTCCAGGACGAGCACCATGTTCGGGCTGTACACCCGCTCCCGGATACGGATGGGCTTGTCGTCCACACGCACGAAGGCCACCACCGGCGCGCCGCGCCGCTCCGGTCCGAAGCTCGGAAAGGCCTGAGCGTACTTGCCCTGGGCGATGGCCGCCCGGGCCAGAAGTTCCGCCGACGTCACGCCGCCCTGGCCGCCGCGTCCGTGAATCCTGATCTCGATCATACGATCCCCCGAATTGGTTCAGACATCCTGCCGGTAGCGCACCGACTGCCGAAGCGTCTCCCGGTCCACGTACTTGACCTCCGCCCCCAGGGGGATGCCCTGGGCCAGCCTGGTCAGACGGATGCCGGGATGATCCCTGGCCACCATGTTCTTGATATGCGAGGCCGTGGCCTCGGCCTGCACCGTGGTGCCCAGGGCCAGAAGCACCTCGCGCACCTTTCCTTCGCCAAGCCTCTCGGAGAGCTGGCCAAAGGCCAGGCTCCCCGCGCTGACGCCCTCGAGCGGATCAAGCAGCCCGCCAAGGACGAAATACCGACCCCGGTACTGTCCGGTCTCCTCAAGGACCAGCACCGAATCCCACTGGGACACCAGGCACAGTTCCTCTTCCCCCCGAGTGGGGTCCGAGCACAGCGGGCATACCGGAAATTCACTCAGCCCCCGACACCTGGAGCACAGGCACAACCGCTCGCGCAGATCCCGGATGCGCTGGCCCAGGTCCACGGCGCGGTCCTTGGGCCACTGCAGGAGGGTCATGGCCACCCGCAGGGCGGATTTCGGCCCCAGTCCCGGCAGCCGGGCCAATTCCTCCACCACGTCGGTCAGGGGCTTGGGCAGTCTGGACATCGCCCCCTATCCCTTTCCCACACTGTCGCGTTTCACCATAGCCCGACCCGCGCCCAATTAAAAGAGCCCGGGAATTTTCAGGCCGCCGGTGATCTGTCCCATCTCGGCCTCGGCCATCTCCTTGGACTTCTTGACCCCATCGGCCACGGCGGCAACGATCAGGTCCTGAAGCATCTCCACATCGTTCGGGTCCACCACGGACTTGTCGATGCGCAAGGCTTGCAATTCATTGGCCCCGCTGACCACGGCCACGACCATACCGCCCCCGGCCGTGCCTTCCACAGTGCGCGCAGCCAGTTCCTCCTGCACCTTGGCCATCTTTTTCTGCATGATCTGCGCCTGGCGCACCAGATCGTTCATTCCTCTCATGGCTTCCTCCCTTCCCGGCCCGGAGACCCTGCCGGACCGGACTCTCCTTACGCGCGGCGCATCAGCCGCGCGGTTTGATGTCGATAAGCTCCGCCCCGAACTCGGCCATGGCCCGACGTACCTCGGGCCGATCCAGGACATAGGACTTGAGCTCCCCGTTGCCGGGGCGGACCTGGCCGTTCTGCTCCACCACGGACACTGTCGCGCCGGCTCCAAAATATTCAGCCGCAAGACGAGAGAGCTTCCGCAGAGCATCCGGGCTCTTGAGCTGCTCCCGGTTGAATTCGTTGCCGCAGGCCACAACCAGGGTCCCGGCCGGGCCAAGTCCGGAATCGAAACGCCCCCCGGCCTGGCGCAGTCCCGGGATGATGCCCAGCCCCTGCTTGCGGGCCTTCTCGTAATGAGCGAGAAAGCCCTCCCAGGTGGCCGGCCCTCGGGGCGCGACGGAAGGCCCGGGTTCGGGTAAATCCGGTTCGTCCGCCGGCCCTGCCTCTTCCCTCTCGGAAACGCCGGCGGCGTATGCCTGATCCGACGATCGGGCCACATCGCCTCCAGGTCCGACCGAGGCTAAGGGATATGGTTCATGGGACACGGCCGGTTCCGGCCGTCCGCCTGTATCCGGCCTCGGTTCGTCCCCCGCGTCGCGGGGAAGACGCCCATCGCCTTGCGGAGTCGTATGCGCGGTCCCCTCTTGCGGACCGAACCGACGCGATCCGGGTGAACCGGCCCCCCCGCCGCGCGGCGTATGACCCGATACGGGACGCCCGCCGGACGGCCCTTTCCCGCCTCCGCCGCCGGGTCCTGAAGGTCCCGCGGCCGTCCGCCCCATGCGGTCCAGAGGGACCAGCGACGGCAGATACGTCAGGTTGAGCAGCAAGAGCTCCAGGGCCAAGGCCGGCTCCAGACTGGTCATCACCCGGCGCTGTCCTTCCAATGTCATCTGCCAGCAGGCATGGATATGCGACAGCTCAAAACGCCCCGCCGCCTCCAGCCAGCGCTCGGCCTCCTCCTGGGTGATCTCGGCCAGGGCCGCGCCCTGGGCCCCGGTCTGCCGCAGCAAAAACATGGTCCGCCACGACCCGGCCAGTTCCCGCAGGAAAAATCCGATGTCCAGACCCTTCTCCAGCACCTCGCGGACGATGCCGAGCACCCCGGCGCAATCCTGCCCGGCCATGGCCGTGATCAGCCCGAAAAACACATCCTGCCCGGCCAAACCGAGCACTCCCCGGGCATCGGCCTCGGTCAGCCCCTGACCGCCAAGAGCCAGAACCTGTCCCAGAAGCGACATGCTGTCGCGCACGCTGCCCGCCCCGCGCCGGGCGATCAGGGACACGGCTCCGGGCTCGTAGGCCACGCCCTCCCGGTCCAGAATTCCATGCAGATGGGCCTCTAGCTCGGCCTGGGTCATACGTTTGAACAGGTAATGCTGGCAGCGGCTGACGATGGTGGCCGGAAACTTGTGCGGCTCGGTGGTGGCCAGGATGAAGGTCACCCGGCCCGGCGGCTCCTCCAGGGTTTTCAGGAGCGCGTTGAAGGCCGCCTTGGAAAGCATGTGGGCCTCATCGATGATGAACACCTTGTAGCGGCTTTGCAGCGGGGAATAGCCCACATCCTCCTTGAGGCGCCTGGCCTCGTCCACCCCACCGTGGGTGGCCGCGTCGATCTCCACCACGTCCGGGGAGATGCCCGCCGTGATCTGCCGGCATTGCAGGCACTCGTTGCACGGCTCGGCCGCCGGCCCTCGCTCGCAATTGAGGGCCTTGGCGAATACCCGGGCCAACGTGGTCTTGCCCACCCCCCGCGTGCCGCTGAACAGGTACGCCGGCGCGATCCGGTCCTCGAACGCGGCCCGGGACAGGATGCGCTTGACCGCCTCCTGGCCGGCGACCTCGCCGAACCGTTGCGGGCGGTATTTCGTGGTCAGGCTCGTGGTGGACATGAAGCTCCATGAATCGGGGCTGCCGCCCCGAACCCCGCCCGGGGGGAATC
>JBMONM010000183.1:0-6205 GCA_049324675.1 Thermodesulfobacteriota bacterium | reverse complement strand
GGTAAAAAATGCTCCCTGGGCAAAGCGGCATCCCAGTCCGGATACCGTGCGGTAGAGGGCGGCGCTGTCCACGCCGGCCACGATCACGTCCATGAGCAGGTTGCCGGCGAACGCGCACACGTCGGCAAGTCTGTCGCGAAAACCGTCCTTTTCCCCGAAGGCCGCCACATCCCCGCTCCCGGCGTCGGCCTCGCGCCCGACCCGCAGAAAATCGACCGGAAGCATTTCCAGAAAATGGTACGGCGGATGTTCGATGTCGCACAGGTCCACGCCCAGGCGGACACCCATCCGTTTGAGGGCCAGAAAGGCGTGCAGGGTGGTCATGGGGTCGGCCTTGAGGCCGGCGCACTGGAAAAAAAACACCAGCCTGGAGGGTTCCATGCCCAGACCCGCCAGGAAATCCCGAGCCAGCCCGGTCGCGTCGTCCAGGGCGGCCTTCCCGGGCACCGGGCCGACGCTGACGCACAACAGCCCCGGGGCGCCGCCATCCCTCGTCCAGGCCGAGAACTCCCGACACACCGATCCGACCACCCCCGGTGGCAATCCGCCATGGGTCAACGAGTCGGCCCACATGGGAAACACGGGAGCCTCCATGGGGTGCAGGGAGCCGCCGACCGGCTCCGTCCAGGCCGGAGCGGCGCTCACGCCGGCCACTTCCCCGGTGGGCACATCCAGCACCAAACGACAACGGACAGGGGTTCCATGGAAACAATACGGAACGATCCCTTGACCTTGTTTCAAGGGAACCAGGAATTCCTGTTCTCTTCGGAATGGTTTGGAAATCGCATTGCGGAGGGTCATGCCCTCCAAATACAAAAATCGCACCAAAAAACTATTATATTTAAATATCTTTTAAAATCAGTATGTTTTCATAAAATTGCATTCTGTTTTGAAATTCTTGTCTTTGAAACAAAACGCGATTGTCCTTTTTTCAGGACAAATTCCCTCATCCAGGACATCTTCAAAATCCATAGCCGGCCCGAACCAATTCCAACGCTTTGCCCAAAAGTCGCATCCTGGCATCGGTCGGGATCTGTGCCGTCAGGGCGACCAGAAAAATCCCGAAAGAGCCGAACACCATGATATCGTATATCTTGAGAATATGCTTGCGCATGACCGCCTCCCGGGGAAGTTTTTTCCCCCTGGGGAAGCATGAGCAACTCCCGTACCTGCGTGCCGTCGCGCCGCCCGGACCGGGCATGGACCTTCCCCCGTCTTGGTGGTAAGCGCCCCGGACCATGGACCGCGCACGCACGTTTTTCCTGCACACCCTGGGGTGCAAGGTCAACGCCTATGACGCCCAGACGTTGCGCGAGGCCTTTTTCGCCCAAGGATACGCGGAGGCCGCCTCGGCGGCCGAGGCCGGCATCATCGTGGTCAACACCTGCGCCGTCACCGCCCGGGCGGCCTCGGAATCCCGGGCACTGGCCGCAGGGTCCCGCCGCGATCATCCGCAGGCCCTGGTCGTGGCCGCGGGATGCGCGGTGCGGGCCGTGCCGGATATTTTTGCCAGTGGCGGGGACCTGATCGCCGTGCCGGGCATTCTCGATCTGGCCGCCCGGATCGCCTCCGGAACCGGCATCCCCACCTCCGACACGCCCGGCCGGCCACCCGATCCGTTTCCGGCCGACCCCGGCATCTCGGACTTTCCCCGGGCCAGGGCCGTGCTCAAGGTCCAGGACGGCTGCTCCCAATGCTGTTCCTATTGCATCGTGCCCCGGGCCAGGGGGCCGTCACGCTCGCGCCCCGTGGACGCGGTCCTTGGCGAGGCCCGGCGCCTGGCCGATTCGGGCTTCCGGGAGATCGTGGTCAGCGGGATCAATCTGGGGCATTACGGACGCGACCTGCCGGGCAGGCCGGACTTCTGGGACATGGTGTCGGCCCTGGACCGGGCCCTGGCCATGTTCCACCCCGGGGGAGTCCGCCTGCGCTTAAGCTCCCTGGACCCCGGGATGCTCGGGGCCAAGGCCCTGGACACCCTGGCCGGGTGCCCGAACATATGCCCGCATCTGCACGTGTCCCTGCAAAGCGCCGATCCCGGGGTGCTTGCGGCCATGGGCAGGACGCACTACTCGGCCCGCGACATCGCGGACTTCGTGGCCGCCCTCGGTCGCGTCTGGCCGCTCTCGGCGCTGGGCGCGGACCTTCTGACCGGATTTCCCGGAGAATCCGAGGCCGCGTTCCGGGCCACCCTGGACTTCTGTACCGGGCTGCCCCTGACCTATGCCCACGTGTTTCCCTATTCCCGTCGGCCGGGATCGCGCGCGGCCGGGCTGCCCGGACATCTTCCCGCGGAGGTGAAAAAACGGCGCGCCAGGGAACTCCGGGAACTGGCGGCCGGGCGCAAGACCGCTTTCGCGAAACGGGTGGCCGGACTGCCGGGAGTATCCTTCGTGGCCGAAACGCTTCACCCTGCCCACGGCCTGTGCGAATACTACCTGGAGTGCCGGCTGGCCGGGCCGGCCCCGGACGGCATCCGGGTCCGCGATCTGGTCCCGGCCGTACCCGTGGCCGCCGACGGCACGCGCCTTATGGTCCAAAGCGAGGCCGGGCAAAGGGAGGACGCATGAGCATCCCCGCCGAGCCGTGTCCGGCCATGGCCGTGCTTTCGATCCTTTGCGCCTCGTGGGAAACGGTCTGGCCGGCCCTGTCCCCGGAAATCGAGGCCCTGTTCGGACCGCCCGCGCATGTTTCCGGACTTCTGCCCTTCGATTTCACCGCCTATTACGACCGGGAACTGGGCACGCCCATCTTGCGCCGCCTGATGGGCTTCACCCGGCTCGTGCCCCAGGACGCCCTGGCCCGGCTCAAACTGGCCACCAACGCCCTGGAAACGGCCTCCTGCCGCCCGGACGGCCGCCGGCTCGTCAACCTCGACCCGGGGCTTCTCACCCAGGAGCGGCTGGTCCTGGCCACGGGAAAAAACTTCGGCCACCGTATTTATCTAAAGGATGGAATTTTCGCCGACCTGACGCTTGTCTTTCAAAAGGGGTCCTGGCAAATCCTGCCCTGGACGTTTCCGGACTACCGCTCGCCGCGACTGCAGGCCGAGCTTTCGATCCTGCGCGACCTGTACCGGCGCTCCCCGGAGATCGCCGGGGCATCCTCCAACCCTCCCCCCAAGGACGCGAAACAATGCCCAAAAGCATGACCGGCTTCGGCCGCAGCCGCCTGGAAAACGACGCCTTCACCCAGACCTGGGAGGTTCGCGGCATAAACAGCCGCTTTCTGGACCTCAAATGGCGGTTGCCGCTGTTTTTGCGTTGCCGGGAGACCCAATTGGAAAAGGTGGTGCGCGAATACGCCACCCGGGGACGCATCGAAATCCACCTCCATTTCCAGTCCCCCCGGCCCGAGATCCAGCACATCTCGCTCAACCGCCCCGTGGCCCTGGCCATGCTCGGCCAGCTTGCGGAACTGGCCCGGGAGGCCGACGCGGCCTTCAGCCCCGACGTCAACCGGCTTTTGTCCGTAAGCGCCCTGTGGCAGGAGGACCTGGACGAACCCGACCCGGGGCTGGTGGAGGCCCTGACGGACGGCCTTCGCGCCGCCCTGGCCGACTTTGCCGCGTCCCGGGGCCGGGAGGGGAAGGCCACGGCCGAGGACATCCTGGGCCGGGTCTCGCGCATGGACGCCTGGCGCGAGGATCTCGTGCGGCTGGCTCCCGTGGTGAAGCAGGAAAAGACCGAGGCCCTGCTGGGCCGTTTGCGCGCGGTCATGGACAAGGCCGGCGCCGAGGCCTCCGAGGAGCGGCTTCTCCAGGAGGCGGCCATCCTGGCCGACCGGCTGGACGTCTCCGAGGAACTGGCCCGGTTGGCCGGACACCTGGAACGGGTGCGCCGCCTGCTGACCGACGGGGGGGAGATGGGCAAGAAACTGGACTTTCTTATCCAGGAGACCTTCCGGGAGATCAATACCTGCGGCAACAAGGCCCAGAACATGGATATCAGCCGCATTGTGGTGGACTTCAAGGCCGAGTTGGAAAAATGCCGGGAACAGGTCCAGAACATCGAATAGCCGGCAAGGCCTGGCCATAAAGGAGCGCGCCCATGGCGAAGACCGCCCTGCTCAATATCGGATTCGGCAACTACGTCGTTTCGTCGCGGGTCGTGGCCATCGTGAATCCGACCTCTTCCCCGATGCGCCGCCTGCGCGAGGACGCCCGAAGCGACAACCGCCTCGTGGACGCCACCCAGGGCCGCAAGACCCGCTGCCTGATCATCACCGATTCCAACCACGTGGTGCTCTCGGGCATCCAGGCCGAGACCATCGGCCAACGCTTCATCCAGGAGGACGAATCCGATGACGGCTAGACGGCTGGGCCTTCTTTTCGTGGTCAGCGCGCCCTCGGGCGCGGGCAAGACCACCCTGCTGGCGTCCCTGCTCAAGGAATTCCCGGACCTGACCTATTCCGTATCCGCCACCACCCGGGCCCCCCGCCAGGGCGAGGTGGACGGCCGCGACTACCACTTTTTGTCCGAGGAGGAGTTCCTCCGGCTGCGCGACACCGGCCACTTCGCCGAATGGGCCGAGGTGCACGGCAGTTACTACGGAACCCCCATGCGTCCCGTGGTCGATCTCCTCTCCGCGGGCAAGGACGTGCTCTTCGACATCGATGTGGCCGGGGCGGACCAGTTGCGCCAGGTCTTCCGGGAAGCGACCTACGTGTTCATCCTGCCGCCATCCCGGGCCGAACTGACCCGGCGCCTCGGCTCCCGGGGGACGGAATCCCCGAAGGCCCTGTCCCGCCGGCTGAAAAACGCCGCCGGAGAAATCGCCCAGGCCGGACGATACGATTATCTGGTGGTCAACGACGACCTGCACCGGGCCACGGACCAGTTGCGCGCCATCTATCTGGCCTCGCGCGCCAGACCGGCGCTTACGCCGGGTCTGGTGGAGGATATTCTGGCCCAGTTCGACTGATCCGCCGGCCCGGCGCGCATCACCTCGCGAGGCGCGACGCCGGGACAAAAAGGCCTTCCCAATGCCCGGCCTTTTTATATATATGATTTCACGGAATCCTTCGGGACCGCAGGACCGAATGGAAAAAGGAACCCGGACATGGCCGAAACGGACGAACGCCAATCAGGCAAGACCCGCGCCAAAAGCGATACCCCGCCCCCCGAAAAGACGCACGACCGGATCAAAGGGGTCTTCTCCACGCAGTCCATCCAACGTGTCGGTACCGGAACCACCACCCGCAAGACCATCCAGAAGATGTACTGGTTCGTGGAGGAACGCGACGACAAGCTTTTGGACATCCAGCCGCTCAATAGAAACTACATTCCCACGGGACCGAAACGCAAGGTGACCATGGAGGAACTCCTTGAAAAATTCGCTCCCGAGCCGGAATTCTACGTCTCCACCGTCTACCCCAAGATGCGCGAACTGAACATGACCATCGTCAAGGGGGAGAACCATCGGCGCAAGGGCGAGGTGTTCAGCGCCGAGCTCGAATTCGGACAGGCCCTGGCCGTGGACGAGGAGAACGTGCGGGCCAATTTCGGTCTGGGACTGACCTACCTGGACCGGGGCGAGGCCAACAAGGCCCAGGACATCTTCGAACGCCTGGTGAATCTGGACGCCGCCTTCGACCAGGAACACAAACACCTTTTCAACGAATTCGGCATCAACCTGCGCAAGAACAAGATGCTCGACCAGGCCCTGGATTACTACCGCCGGGCCGAGAACCTGTCCGAGGCCGACGAGAACCTGCACTACAACATCGCCCGGGCCTTCTTCGAAAAAAAGGACCTCGAGATGTGTTTCGAACATCTGAAGAAGGCCCTGGACCTCAATCCCGAACTCGTGGCCGCGAAAAAATTCATCGCCTACCTTGTGGAAAAAAAGCTGCTTCCGGATCAGGCCATGATCCAGGCCCAATCCCTGATGGGCGGCCCGTCCCAGTCCGACCGGCAATCCGGCGACGATCCGGGAACGATCACCCCGGACAACGGGAATTCCTGATCCAAATCCACGCCGGGAGAAAGCATGAACCACGAAAAC
Organism: Thermodesulfobacteriota bacterium; assembly: GCA_049324675.1. Classification (GTDB taxonomy): domain Bacteria; phylum Desulfobacterota; class Desulfovibrionia; order Desulfovibrionales; family Desulfovibrionaceae; genus Desulfolutivibrio. Next base: position 199 of record JBMONM010000183.1, on the reverse strand, counting down.
GGACAACGCTTTCTTCTCGAACTGCCTTCCCTGCGGCTCGACCTGCCCTTCTCCCCCTTTCTTTTGGAGAAACTGTTCACCCTGACCGGCGAAGGGTCCATGGCCCCGGCCGATGAAATCGCGGAAACCATCGCCAAGGACCAGGGGCTCACGGCCAAGATCCTGGCCCTGGCCAACTCGGCCTTCTACGGATTGCAAT
>JBMONM010000182.1:0-6218 GCA_049324675.1 Thermodesulfobacteriota bacterium | reverse complement strand
CTTTTTCAAAAGGTTTCCCCCCTGGCCTCTTCGCCGCCCTCAAAACCCCTGTTCCAGGGGCGGGTTGACCAGGCAGGGGCCGGCCCCGGCCATGTCCGCCGGGGGGATGTCCGCCGGGTCCAGGTGCACGTGGCGGCCCTGGATGCGCAGCCGGCCCGCGCACAGCCACTGCACGGCCTGGGGATAGATGCGGTGCTCCAGGGCCAGGATGCGCGCGCCCAGGGTCTTGCCGTCGTCCGAGGCCAGGGCCGGCACCGCGGCCTGGATGACGATGGGGCCGTGATCCATCTTCTCGTCCACGACATGCACGGTGCACCCGGAAATCTTCACCCCGTGCCGGGCCGCGTCGGCCTGGCCGTGCACCCCGGGGAAGCTGGGCAGAAGGGCCGGGTGGATGTTCAGGATGCGTCCGGCGTGGGCCGAAACGAACTCCGGCCCCAGGATGCGCATGAACCCGGCCAGGACCACGATCCGGGCTCCGGATTTTTCGATGGCCGCGGTAAGCGCCGCGTCGAAGGCCTCCCGGCAGGGATAGGCCCCGTGCTCGACCACGGCCGTGGGAATGCCGTGTTTCGCGGCCCGGGTCAGGCCGAAGGCGTCGGCCCGGTTGGAGAGCACCAGCCGGATGTCCGCCGCAAGCGCCCCGGAGCCGGCCTTGTCGATCATGGCCTGGAGGTTGGACCCGGACCCGGAGATGAGCACGGCCACGGGCGTCTTCACGGCCGATCCCCTTTTTCCCCGGCGGCGTGGTCGGCGATGGCCCGGGCCAGGGCCGGGATCGTGTACTCCCCGGCCGAGACGTCCGGAGAAAAGCCGTACCTAGCCAGGGTCGCGGCCGTGATCGGACCGATGACCGCGCAGGCCACGCCCGGGGTGAATTCCCGGAAGGTCTCGGGCGGGATCGTGGCGAAGAAGTTGTCCACGGTGGAGGAGGAGGTAAAGGTCACGTAGCGTATTTCGCCGGCGCGCATGGCCTCGATGATCTCACGCGGGTCCTGGTCGGCGGGCCGGGTCTCGTAGACCGGCAGCACCGTGACCGCGGCCCCGGCCTGGGCCAGCCTCTCCGGGAGCACCTCCCGGGCCTTGGCGGCCCTGGGGATGAGCACCTTTTTCCCGGCCACGCCCAGATCCACGAGGCCCTCCACCACGGATTCGGCCACGAAACGCCCGGGCACGAAGTCGGCCCGGATGCCGCGGCCGGCCAGGGCCGCGGCCGTGGCCGGGCCGATGGCCCCCACCCGGGCCAGGCCGAAGGCCCGGGCGTCCAGGCCCTCGGCGGCAAGCGCGGCGAAAAAATGCTCCACGCCGTTGGCCGAGGTGAAAATCACCCAGTCGTAGGCGGCAAGCCCCCGCCCCGCCCGACGCACCGGCCCGTCGTCGGCCAGGGGGGCGATGGCGATGGACGGGAACTCGTAACAGCAGGCCCCCTGGTCGGACAAAAGCCGCACCAGGTCGCTGGCCTGCTCCCGGCTCCGGGTGACCACCACGCCCCGGCCCAGAAGGGGCTTTTTCTCGAACCAGCCAAGCCGCTCCCGCAGCCGGACCACCTCGCCCACCACCAGAAGCGAGGGCGCGGCGAACCCGGCGGCCTGGGCCTTGTCGGCGATGGTGGCCAGGTCGGCGGCCAGGGAGCGGTGGCGGCAGGTGGTGCCCCAGCGCACCAGGGCGGCCGGGGTCGTGCCGGGCCGTCCTGCGGCCATAAGATTTTTGGCGATCTCGGGCAGGTTCTTCACGCCCATGAAAAAGACCAGGGTGGAGGCGGACCGGGCCAGGGCCTCCCAGTCGTGGGCGCTCTCGGCCTTGGTGGGGTCCTCGTGGCCGGTGATGAAGCTCACCGAGGAGGCGTAGGCCCTGTGGGTCAGGGGGATGCCGGCATAGGCCGGAGCGGCCACGGCCGAGGTCACCCCGGGCACCACCTCGAAGTCCACCCCGGCGTCCAGAAGCTCCTCGGCCTCCTCGGCCCCCCGGCCGAAGACGTAGGGGTCGCCGCCCTTGAGTCGGGCCACCACCTTGCCTTCCTTGGCCTTTTCCACCAGGAGCCTGTTGATCCGGTCCTGGGGCAGGGTGTGGTCCCCGCCCTTTTTCCCCACATAGAGGATCACGGCGTCCGGACGGCAGAAGTCCAGGAAGGACTTGTTGGCCAGGTAATCGTAGACCACCACGTCGGCCGTCTCCAGCACGGCCTTGGCCTTGAGCGTGAGCAGGCCCGGATCGCCGGGACCGGCGCCGAGCAGATACACCTTGGGCATGACGTTCCTTTTGGACGGATGGAGGATGACGGGCCGGAACCCCTGTGTCCCGGCCGGTTTTGTGTACCGGCTAACGCCCCGCCTGACAAGGACCGCCGCAACCGGACCGGGTCCGTCCGGTCTTTGACTTTTCCCCTCCTTCAGGGCATAGGCATCCTTTCACGCACCTCGCCTGACAGGGGACCAAAACCCGTTCCCCCCGCGCGGTGATGATCTCGAACGACAACCTCAAACTACGATTCCCCGTGGAGTTGGATAAGGCCCGGAGACGGATGCCGCGTTTTCCAAGGCCCGCAAGGCTGCCCGCCGATTCCGGCGGCCATGACCGACCCCGCCCTCCGGCCCGATGACCATGAGCACGCCCGCCGATCCGTCCACACCTCCCGTATTTGTCCCGTCCGGGAAAAAACGCCTGCGCCCGAGACCCTGGCTGCTTCTGGTGTTGGCCCTGCTTCTGGCAGGGGGGGTGTTCGCCCTGCCCCAGGCCATCACTCTGTCCCTCGGCCAACAAAAGCTCAGGGAATACGCCGAATTGTCCCTGTCCCAGGCGCTGGGCCGCAAGGTCACGGTGGGCGGCGAGGCCCGTTTGACCTCCCTGCCCTGGATGTCCCTGCGCGTGGCCGACCTGACCGTGGACGACGCCCCGGGGTTCGGCCCGGAACCCTTCTTGTCCGTGGGGCTGGTCAGCGTGGATATCCGCATCCTGCCCCTGTTCACCCGGACCATCATGCCCGGGGCCGTGACCCTGGACACCCCCACCCTGCACCTCAAACGCGACGCATCGGACCGGGGCAACTGGGAGGATCTGCCCTTCTTCGCGCTCCACCCCCCGCATGAAGCGGCCCTGGGCGCCCCGGATAACGGCGGCGGCCCCCAGCGGGAGGACGCCCCCCCCGGCTGGAACGTGGCCCCGGTGCCCAGCGGCATCCGCATCCAGGACGCCACCGTGCATTTCGAGGACCGCCGCCGGGGCTGGTCCGGAGCCTTGCGGCATTTCACCCTGGCCACAGGACGGGGCCAGCGCTTCGAGTTCCACCTGTCCTTCGACGTCACCGGGCTCGACCCGGCCGTGGAGGCCCATTTCACCGCCAAAGGCACGGCCGGGTTCGACCCGGACCGCAAAAGCCTGACCCTGGAAGGGGCGCTTCTGGAATCGACCCTGTCCGTGCCCGGCCAGGCCGCGTCCCCCGGGGTGGATCCCTGGACGGCGACGCTCGGGGCCCGGGTCGACTTCGATTCGGCCACGGGAAGGCTGGCGGTGCGCGACGTCGTCGCCGCCGCCGATGACGCCCGGATGGACGGCCGGCTGGAGGTCCAAAACCTCATGACCCGGCCCGAGGCCACGGCCGCCCTGTCCCTGCGGGCCGCCATGGACGGGCCGCTTTCCAGGCTGGCCGGCATTCCCCCCCCCGGCGACCCGGACGATCCCCTGCCCCCCCGGCGGCCCACCGAGCCGGGAGACAAGATCCATTCGTTCCTGGATTTCTCCTCACGCCTGCTGCGGGGCGAAAAAAAGCCCCTGCGCGAGGATCTGGCCCTGGACCTGGAACTGGCCGCCGGGCCGGACGCCGTCACGGTCACGGACCTTCGCCTGCGGCTGCACGCGGCCACCGTCACCGCCCGGGGGGAATACCTGGCCGGAGAACGGCCCCGCCTTCAGGCCACGATCTTCGCCGACGGCGTGGATATGGACCGGCTGCCCTGGACGTCACGAGGGGGCGACTGGGCGCTTCCCATCCCCTTTCTCAAGCAGACCGGCGGGCTGGTCCTGTGCAACGCCCGCAACCTGACCGTGGGAGGAGTGCCGATCGCCGACGCCCACGCCACGGCGGCCATGGAAAACGGCCAGATCCGACTCTTCCCCGTCTCGGCCCTGATTCCGGGCGGCACCCTGTCCGCCGACCTGCGCGGCGAGGTCCGGGGACAGGCCCTGGACCTAACCGCCGAGGCCGAGATCGCGGACACCGCGCCCGGCCTAAACGGGTCCGGCAAAAAGGACGACGGCAACACGCCTCGCGCCTCGCGCCTGATCCTCAACGGCACCCTGGAGGCCAAAGGGATAACCGGCAATCTGGCCCTGGCCAGTCCCGACCCCCTGGCCGCGGCCAGGGCCCTGGGCCTTGCCGCAAAAGACGGCGCCGCCGGTCAAGGTCCGCTGGAATCCTCGATCAGCACGGCCTTCACCCTGGTCCCCGATCCGCAACGGCCCTGGGGCCGCCTGGAACTGAAGGGCCTGCGCGCCCGGATCGGTCCTGCCGAGATCGACGGCGGGCTGACCGTCACCAACGCCCCTGTCCCGGCCGTGAACCTGGATATGCGGCTGGCGGCCCTGGACGAGAATATCCTGGCCGCGTTTTCAGGGCTGGCCGCCCCCCCGGGCGACGATCGGCCAAGGCCGCCCCGACTGGACCTCGACGGCAGGATCGCCGTGGACAAGGCCGTCCTGCACGGCGTCGAGGCCAAAAACATAAGCATCGCGGGAACCGCCACCCAGGACAAAATCGAGGCCGGCTCCATCGGCGCGGACCTGTTCGGGGGCAAGCTCTCCGGGCGGGCCGAACTGGCCCTCGGCAACCAGTCCGACCGCCTGTCCGTGAACGCCTCCCTGGCCGGCGCCGACGCCGCGGCCATGACGGACAAGCTTTTGGCCGGCCCGTGCACCGTCACCGCCACCGCCGAAGGCGAGGGCAAAACCCCGGCGGACCTGCTCGCCGCCCTCAAGGGCCGCATCGAGGCGGAAATGAACAAGGACCCCAAGGCCCACAAGGCCGGAGAGGCCGCCTTCTCCAAACTCAAGGCCGACATCGGCTTCAAGGGCCGCGCGCCGCGACCCGAAAACGGCGCGGCCGACCCCGCCCGCGCCTTCGACCTCACCTCGGCCGTGACCCTGAGCGGGCCGGGGACCCTGCGCGAGGTCAAGGCCGACATGCAGACCGTGGCCGCCTTCGGCCAGGGCGGAGTGCAACTCGGCCAGGGCAAACTCTCCGGCACGGCCAACCTCTTCGTGCCGGGCGAAAAGACCGGCCGGAACCTGCCCGTGACCTTTGCCGCCGGATTCAGCGCGGACCTGGCCAAGGGGGCCTTCGCCGCCCGCAACCTGACCCTGGAGGCCGCCGGCGCCAAGGGCGGCGGCAAGATCGAAAAGAAAGCCCGCGACGAGGGGGGCAAACTCACCGGTTCCTTCGACTTTCCGGACATCAATCCCCGCGAGCTCATGCCCGCCCTGGGCATGGCCCCGCCGCCCCACGCGGCGAACGGGGACCTGCGCCACGGCAGGCTCTCCTTCCAGATCGCCGAGGCCGCAAGCGGCATCGAGCTCAAGGACATCTCCCTCAATCTGGACGACACCCGGGTCACAGGATTGGTGCTCCTGCGAAGCGGCCTGGGCCGGCCGAAAATCGACCTGGACATCACCCACCTGGACTGCGACCGCTATTTTCCGCCCAAAACCGGGGAGGTCAAACCCAAGGACGCGGGACAGGACGAGCCCCTGGATCTGGCCCGGATGCGCGAATACGACGTCGAGGCCCGGGTCCGCTTCGGCCTGCTCAAGAAGGGAAACGTCACCTGGAAGCACGGACAGACCGAACTGGCGGCCAAGGGCGGCGTGTTCACCGTGCGCCACGAGGCCTCCGACTTCTACGGCGGCCGCTTCCATGCCGAGATCAAGGGCGACGCCCGGGACGTGGTGCTCAAGACCTCGTTGGACCTGCAGATCGACGGGTTCGACGGGGCCACGTTCCTCAAGGAGTGGGCCGAGGGCGACGTGCTGGCCTCGGGCGGCACCACCTTCGTGCTGACCATCAAGTCCAACGGGCTCACGGAACGGGCCCTGCGCCGCAATACCTCCGGCAGCGCCCGCTTCCAGGTCACCCGGGGGGCGCTCAAGATCAGGGACCCCGGCAGCCCGCCGCCGTCCCCCCAGGAGCCGGCAGCCACCGCCACCCCGGCGGCCGCGCCGTCGACCGC
>JBMONM010000181.1:0-49693 GCA_049324675.1 Thermodesulfobacteriota bacterium | reverse complement strand
CGCCGTCGCGGCGGGGGGTGTCGCCGGTCCGTTGGCCGTGGTTGCCTCCGCCGGGCCGGCGGGGGCGGTTGCGGGGATCGGGGCGCGAGGCGGGCTCGGCGCGGTATTCCTGGGGCGTGGGGACGAAGCCTTCGAGTTCGCGGCGGGGCAGGGGTTTGCCCAGGGCCTGTTCGATGGCCCGGACCATGGCCATGTCCTCGCGGGTGATCAGGGTATGGGCCTGACCCTGGCATTCGGCGCGGCCGGTGCGGCCGATGCGGTGGGTGTAGGCGTCGGGGGTGTCGGGGATGTCGAAGTTGATGACGTGTCCGACCTTGGAGACGTCGATGCCCCGGGCGGCGATGTCCGTGGCCACCAGGACCCGGTAGGTGCCGGCCTTGAAGCCGTCGAGGGCGGCCTGGCGCTGGCGCTGGGACAGGTTGCCCTGGATGCAGGCGGCGCGGCGTCCGGACTTGCACAGCATCTCGGCCAGGGATTTGGCCTTGTGCTTGGTGCGGGTAAACACGATGACCGAGTCGGACTTGGCCTGGTCGAGCAGTTCCATGAGCAGGCCGGTCTTGCGGCTGGGGGCCACGGGATAGACGGCGTGGTCCACGGTCTCGGCCGGGGCCTGGCGTCCGATGCGCACGGTGACGGGGTCGTTCAGGATGTCGGCGGCCAGCTTTTTGATGGAGTCGGGCATGGTGGCCGAGAAGAGCAGGTTCTGGCGCTTGGCCGGGAGTCTGTCCAGGATGGCCCGGATGTCGGGGAGGAAGCCCATGTCGAACATGTGGTCGGCCTCGTCCAGGACCAGGGTGTCCAGGGCGGAGAAGTCGGTGTTGCCCTGGCGGATGTGGTCCAGCAGGCGTCCGGGGCAGGCCACGACGATGTCCACGCCCCGGCGCAGGGCCTGGGTCTGGGGGAACATGCCCACGCCGCCGTAGACGGTGACGCTTTTGACGTTGGCCCGGCGGCCCAGGTCGCGCACGGCGTCGTTGATCTGTTCGGCCAGTTCCCGGGTGGGGGCCACGATCAGGGCCTTGACGGCGCGGCGTTTGGGGGCCTGGCGGCGGGCCAGGCGGTTCAGGATGGGCAGCAGGAACGCGGCGGTCTTGCCGGTGCCGGTCTGGGCCAGGCCCATGACGTCGCGGCCGTCCATGACCGGGGGGATGGCCTCGGTCTGGATGGGGGTGGGGGCCTGGTAGCCCAGGGATTCGACGTTGGACAGAAGCAGGGGATGCAGATCGAAAGAAGTGAAGCTCAAGGGATATCCTTTGGTGAAAGGGGAGTCCGGGCGCGCGAAAGGGCGCGTCAGGGAAGCGACTTGCGAATCGTGAACCGGGGGCTGCGTGCCGAGTCAGGATCGGAAGATCGGGGCCAAGCGGCGATTACGGCGGGCACAGTCCGGATGGGAAGGAGGCGGGCATGCAGCCATGACCACGCCGGGGACGAACGCGCCGAGGGGGCCGGCCGGTGTGGCCGGGCACGGGCATATATAAGGGGTTTTCAGGGGATGTCAAATCCTATCGGCACATGCGGCCCTTGGTCCGACACGCCGCCGCCAATTCGGGGCGGTTTGCAAAGTATTGGCGGTCGGATATAATAAAGGCTACCCGTCTTGGGCAGGTTCCGTGTATGTTGTCAGCTACGAGCGGGAAAACGCATCCGCATCATTTCAGCCCGCAGGGCGACGAAAGATGAGCAAGACAGATATTATCGTGAAAATGGATATTGAGGGGCGGCTGCACCGCGTGGGGCCTGACGGTGGGCTTGAGCCTGTCGCGGTTGCGCCTGTCGCGGAAATGGATGAGGCGGATATTGTTGCAGCCGCCGTGGCCGACGCCGACAATCCCCCGATCACGCCGGAGGATGTGGCGCGGCTTCGCCGCGTGCCGCGCACGAAGACCCTGCGCCGGGCGCTGGGGCTGACCCAGGAAGAGTTCGCGGCGCGGTATCATATTCCGCTTGGCACGCTTCGGTCATAGGGAAATCTTAACGGATGATGGGTTGCGGGTGAACAATGAGGGTGCAGGGAGATGTACCGAGATTTGTGAATTTTGAAGTGCGGTCAATTTCAGATGAACGAGGCTACAGAGCGAAGCCGGCGGGATGGCGTAGTTTGAGACGGGCGGGAATGCAGCCTTGAGAGGACCTGGAGAAAGACGCTCGAGGTGCGGCCGGGGAACTTGATAATAAATGCCAACCAAATAAAATATTCGCTCAGTTAATTTTTAGCACCGAAATAGTGGAGTATCGCTTGAGATTATTGAAGTTTTTAATGTGTACATATTTTACATGCACTTAATTTTTTTTCTTGATTTATGCATTTGCTTCATGTAGCCTTTTAAAAAATGATTCGGCATGGAGCGTGACCATGGACAACGATGTCGCCTTGACCTCTCAGTTTTATGACATGCTACGCGGGGAAATTTTGCCGGAACTTCTTGACGCGGGTGAGCAATCGTTAGCAGCTTATGAACAGGGAAGAAATCCGGATGGCACGTATAATTTCACAAATTACACATTGGGTTGTGCCTTCTGGGATAATTTTTTTACACGACTCAAGCGAGTCTGTGTTGGTGGCAACTCCTTTTTTAATCATTTTGTTTATAACAATGTCCTTCAGATATATGCTCCAAATAATGGTAAGAGGGTGGATTTTTTCATATCGCGCGTTCATCCTGTGACTAGGGCACCGAGTTCAGGGAAAGGGTTAATTCGTTTGCTTCATTCACAAATTCTTGAAAGCCAAGAATTTCTCTCTCATGAGATCAGAGAGAGAATTCGATCCATAGGAGTGTACACTATTGGTGTAGATATAGATAAAGAAAATGGAATAGGAATGGTTACGTTCGATACGTTAGTTCCTTCTGGAAAAAAAGGATGTCATGCATTTACGCATGAAACGTTATATAATGCCGCATCACATGGTGCCTTTGCAGTTAATCCTGAGTATGTTCAGAAGACGGGAGTCTCTCGAAATCAAATAAATAGTTTGCCAAAAGTTGATTATGGCGATAAGGAAACATCTGCTGAGAGTTTGAAGAGAAAGAAACCAAAGAGAGAAAATGGCAATTTGCAGTCTGCAAAAAAGGCTCAAAAGTAGTCTTCAGGTGGAGCTAGGTTCGCAGGGTTGGTTGGCTAATTGGGCAATGGAGGCGTCGTCATGTCTGTGGAGAAATCTCTACATTATTGTTACCAGCACCTAGACTTTACGCGCATAACTTCGGCGCGCGAGCGAAGAGGATTGACGAAGAAAGGACTCGCAGAGCTTCTTGATAAGAAGCCAAGTGCTATTACTCAATTTGAGTCTGGAAAATCCGGACTTTCTTTCGAAACTTTTGAGCGCCTCGTTGAGGCGCTTGATATTCCAGCTGTCTATCTTACAGACCTCATCAATTCTCCTGTTTTACATATGGAGGCGTGTCATTTTCGAGCCAACAGGTCTGTTTCTCAATCAGATAGATATAAAGCTATCCGGTTTGCCCAGGATGTTGTCGCTTTATATACTATGCTAGAGCAGCAATATGGCATCTCCTTTCCAGCTATGAATTTTGAGCCTCATGTCGGGCCCAGGCCAACAGAACGTCAAATTGAACAGTTTTCTGTTGATGTTAGAAAAAATATTGGTCTTGGTCTTGGCCCAATCTTGAACATGGCTGATCTTCTGGAGAGTATAGGCATCCGTATAGTTTTGCTGCCTACCGAGTGTGCGGTTTTAGATGCTTTTGCGACTTGGGTTGATGATCATCCCTGCATTATGATAGCTGCGGATTCTCCAGCAAGCCGCATGCAGTTTGATTATGCGCATGAGTTCGCACACTTGCTTCTTGACGAAGACAACCCTTCTGGCGATCCCCTTGTAGAGAGATTGGCAAATAGGTTTGCTTCGTCTTTCTTGATGCCGCAGCCAACATTTTCCCCAGATTGTCCACGCCGCTACAATCTGGAGCAGTTTCTTTCTGTCAAAAAATTTTGGCATGTATCGATGAAGGCGGCCATATATCGCGCGAAACAACTTGGTATAATGCTTGAGAGACAGTACACAAACGCATTTATAAGTATGGCACGGCAAGGGATTAGCAAAGATGAACCCGGAGAATTTGATCCTCCGTTGCCAACTATGTTAGATCAAGCCCTTGAAATGATTTCTCATGAAGTCACACTAGACAGTTTAGCCGATGGAATTGGTTTGAAAACAACGCAATTATTAGAGCTTCTTGCTGTTCAAAAAGTATCGCCGGTCCTTATCAAAAAGATGACTCCTAAGCCAGCAAGATCAAAAGTGCTCACGTTTGTTAGGAGATAAGCTTTTTATAAATATGCATTATACTCTGGCAGGTTCATGAGTGAAAAGGTAAGCGGGGTTCTCCTTCGTATAGTGGTAACAAAAAGCTACAAAGTACTCATTTGCCCTTCACCTCATTCCACAGCGCGTTCCACTCGGCCAGGGTGAGCGTGGAAATGTCCAGGCCCCGGGCCTTGGCCAGGGCCTCCATGCCCCGGAAGCGGGTCAGAAACTTCTTGTTGGCCCCGTCCAGGCAGGCGCTGGCCTTGAGCCCCAGCCGGCGGCCGTATTCCACAAGCGAAAACAGATAATCCCCGAACTCCTCGGCCATGCGCTCCTCGCGGCCCTGGGCCACGGCCAGCTCGAATTCCAGCCGCTCCTTTTCGAGCGCCCCCTTCATGTCCTCGTCCGTCTCCCAGGTGAACCCCACCCGGGCGGCCTTGGAGTGGATGCGGTAGGCCTTGAAAAGCGGCGGCAGGCCCTTGGGCAGGCTGTCGTACAGGCCGGCATCGGCCTTTTTCTCGGCGCGCTTGATGCGCTCCCAGTTGCGCAGAAGCTCCTCGCGGTCCTTGATCGTCAGGGTGTCGAAGACGTGCGGGTGGCGGCGGATCATCTTGGCGGCCGCGGACTCGAACACGGCGGCCAGGTCGAAGTCGCCCTTTTTCTCGTAGAGCCGGGCCACGAAGAACAGCAGGAACAGCACGTCGCCGATCTCTTCAAGCGCCCCGGGCGCGTCGCCGGAGCGGATGCAGTCCACCAGCTCGAAGGCCTCTTCGATGATATAGTCGCACAGGGTCTCCGGGGTCTGGGCCTGATCCCAGGGACAGCCGCCGGGGCCGAGAAGGGAGTCGATGACGTCCAAAAGCGAGTGCAGGGCGGTGGCGTTTTTCATGGCTTCTTCGGTTTGGCCGGGTTCGGGGCCTTGCCCGTTCCCGACGGTTTGGCCGCCTCGATGGCCTTGGGCACTTCCTCGGCGGCGGTGTGCATCTTGTCCTTGATGTCCGGGGGGATATAGCCGGCCACCAGATCGCCGGCCATTTCCACGAAGGGCGCCAGGCGCGAGGTCTTCAGGAAATCGGGCTTGTGGCCCAGGGTGGTCATGAAGAAAAACACCACGGCGGCCAGAAGCACGCCCTTGGCCAGGCCGAAGGCCCCGCCGAAGAGCTTGTCCGCCCACTGGGTCATGGTGATGGAGACCAGCCGGGACAGCCCCAGGACCAGAAACCAGACCCCGAGCAGGGAGGCGGTGAAGACCAGCAGGTAGGCGGCGATCTGGGCGTAGTTTCCGGAGATGTGGCTGGAGAGGTAGGGGGTGACCTCCTGGTGGTAGTTGGCCGCGGCGTAGAACCCGACGATCAGGGCGGCCAGGGACCCGACCTCCTTGACCAGGCCGCGCATGTAGCCTCGCAGGAAGAAGAATCCCCACGCCAGGAGCAGGACCAGGTCGGCGATGTTCATGTCGGCTCCGTGCCGGACGGGGTTTAACCGGGTGAGGCTCGGCCAAGCCGGGCTATAGCAGATGGGTTTTCAAAAATGAAGCCGTGCCGGCGGGTTGCCCGCCATGGCCGAAGCGGCTAGGATGGGCCGGACCCCCATAATCCGTCCCGGACCAAGGAGCGTCGGCATGTCCACCCGCTTTTCGCCTCGCGACATTCACGCCTACCTGGCGGAGAGGGTGCTCGGCCAGGACGGGGTGCTCAGGCTCATAAGCGTCTCCATCTACAAGCACATCCACGGGCTCAAGGCCGGCAACGTGCTTTTCATCGGCAACAGCGGCACGGGCAAGACCACGGTCATGCGGGCCATCGGCCAGTTCTACGAGGACCACGAGGAACTGGCGGCCTATCGGACCATGGTCATCCTCAACGCCAACACCCTGGCCCCGGAGGTGGAGGGCGAGGACCGGGCCACCCGGCTTTTCCGGCGCATCGAGGCCCGGGCCCGGGCCCTGTACGGGAGCGGGCTCACGGCCGCACAGCTCAAGGAGGTTATGGAGAACGCCACGGTGTGCGTGGACGAGGTGGACAAGATCTCGGCCCGGATGTCCGGCAAGGCCAACGTGGAGGGCATCACCACCCAGTACGCGCTTTTGACCCTGTTCGAGGGCGAGGACATGCTGTACCGGGCCGAGGTTGCGGACGAGGAGGGGGGCACGGTCGAGGCGGACATCCCCATCGACACCTCGAAGCTCTTATTCATCTGCGGCGGGGCGTTCGAGGAGCTCTACGACCAGGTCTACACCCTTTTGGTCAACCGCCGCGACGACCGGCGGCTCAAGGAGACCTCCGAGGTGGACCGCCAAGCCGACGGCACGGTCAAGGTGCGCACCGTGGTCCGCTTCCGGCTCAAGGACTATCTGCGCCTGTCGGACCTTTTTTGCTACGGCATGATGCCCCAGTTCGTCTCGCGCTTCGGGTCCATCGCCATCTTCGAGGAGCTCGGCCGCGAGGAGCTCAAAAAAATCATGCTCTCGGCCGACGATTCCCCGCTGCGGGCCTCGCGGGACTATTTCCGGCACATGGGCGTGACCTTGCGGCTCACGGACAAGGCCCTGGACCAGATCGCCGAGTACGCCATGAAAAACACCCGCATCGGCGCGCGCGCCCTGCGGGAGATCTACACCGGACTGATCGCCGACTACGAGTTCGATCCCTCGAGTTCCCCGAAACTCGCGCGGACCGAGAAAGGCCTCGTGCTGACCATCGACCAGGAGGCCGTGTCGGCCTACCTGGGCGGACTCGAATAGGAGCCGGCCTTCACCCCGAACCACGCAAAGGAGCACGGCATGAGCAAGACGAGTTGTCTGGCCCTCACGGTCCTGTATCTTTTTCTGACCGCCGGGGTCGTCTGCGCCCAGACCGCCCAGGACCAGCCGGGCGGGCAGGCGGTCCAGGCGGCGGAGCAGGTCTACATCCACTTTTTCGTGGTCCCCCGGGTGTTGCCCGGCGGCAAGGAGGCGGCCGAGAAGTATCCCGGACTGCGCGCGTTTCTGGCCAAGACCGCCGGGGGCTACACCCAGCTCGGCGCGTGCGACGGCGGGGCGCTTCTGCCCTCGGGCGAGGTGCGCACGGCCGGAAACACCTGTTTTCTGGTCTCGGCCTCCCATGACCTCTCCGACGAGATCGCCACCCACCTCAAGGCCAATTTCGGGGAAAAGACCCCCTACGTCGTGGTCTGGCAGGGAAGCCGCCGCTGATGCCGAAGGCGCCCCCGGGACCAGCGCCCGGACGCGGAACCCAGGGCCGAGGCGAGGCCCTGTCGCGGGTGGCGGCCCGGGTCGTTCTGCTCGCGGTCTTCGCCCTGGGCCTGTACTACGTGCTCTCGGGCATCCGCTACCACTGGGACTGGGGCGCGGTGTGGGCCTACCGGGAACTGTTCGCCCGGGGCCTGGTGACCACGGTGGCGGTGTCCGCCGGGGCCATGGTCCTGGGGCTGGCCATCGGGGTCCTGTCCGGGCTGGCCTCGGTGTCGCGCGGGGTGTGGCTGTCGGAACTGGCGGCGCTGTACGTGGGGGCCTTCCGGGGGACGCCGCTTCTGGTGCAGATCCTGATCTTCTATTTCTGCGTCGGGGTGGTGGTCCGCCTGGACAGCCCGTATGTCATCGGGGCCGTGACCCTGGCCTTTTTCTCCGGGGCCTACATCTCGGAGATGGTCCGGGCCGGGATCGAGTCCGTGGACCGGGGACAGTGGGAGGCCGCGGCCGGCACCGGCCTTTCCCGGCCCCTGACCCTGCGGCACGTGATCCTGCCCCAGGCCCTGCGGCGCATCGTGCCCCCGGTGACCGGGCAGTTCGTGTCGCTGATCAAGGATTCGTCGCTTCTGTCCATCATCGCCGTGCGCGAGCTGACCAAGGCCTCCGAGGTGGTCAACGCCACCACCTACCGGACCTTCGAGGCCTATCTGCCCCTGGCCGGGCTGTACCTGCTTCTGACCTGGCCGCTGACGCGCTTGACCCGGCGTCTGGAACGGGGGATACAGTCAGGAAGCCAGATCATCCGCCATCTGTGAAACCTCTTGCCCCACAAGGAGCGTCCATGGCCCCGAGCGTCAAGGTCTTCGCCCTGTCCACCTGCATCCACTGCAGGCAGGCCAAGCAGTTTCTCGACGACAAGAGCGTGGCGTACGACTGCACGCACGTGGACCTCTTGACCGGCGACGAGCGGAAACAGGCCATCGAGGAGGTCAGGAAGTACAATCCGTCCCTGTCGTTTCCGACCATCGTCGTCGGCGACAAGGTCATTGTGGGGTTTCGCAAGGACGAAATCCAAAGCGCCCTGGAGGGATGAGCCATGTGTCCCCAGACCCCGGACGCGCCGGCCGAGGGGCCGCGCGGGCTGTACGAGCGGCTGAGGCGGTTCCAGGAGTCCAAGGGCTATTTTTTCAACGACGACATGGTCATGACCATGGCCCTTTTGGAAAGCCTGCTGGTGAACAAAAAGCGCCTGGGCTACATGGCCTGTCCCTGCCGCCTGGCCTCGGGAAACTACGAGGCCGACAAGGACATCCTGTGTCCGTGCGTCTACCGCGAGCCGGACGTGGCCGAATACGGGGCGTGTTTCTGCGGCCTGTACGTGTCCAGGCGGTGGCTTGACGGAGCGATCCCCCGGGTCACCGTGCCCGAACAGCGGCCGCCGGAAAAGGTGCTGGCCGGGCTTGGGCTGTAGGCACGAATCAGCCTGGCTTTTTTTCGTCCCGGGCCGTGGGGCGGGCTACCTTCTGGCCAGCCCGTACTTGCGCAGCTTGTATTGCAGGGTGCGCCGGCTGATGCCCAGGGCCTCGGCCGTGCGTTCGCGATGGCCGCCGTGGGCCGCCAGGGCCCGCTCGATGGTCGCCTTTTCCGCGGCGTCGAAGTTCAGGGGGCCGTCGTCCGGGGGCACGGAATTCGTGGCCCGGGATTCCTCGCCACTCCCTCCGGGGAAATGCGGCGGCAGCACTTCAGGCCCAAGCGTGTCCGAGCGGCTCAGAATCAGCGCCCGCTCCAGCACGTTTTCCAGCTCCCGCACGTTGCCCGGCCACGAATAGGCCGAAAGCCGCTCCAGAAAGGCCGGAGACACCCCGCGCACGACCTTGCGGTTCTTTTCCCCCAGCCGGCGCAGCAGGTGGCCCACCAGAAGCGGCAGGTCGTCCAGGCGCTCGCGCAGGGGCGGCATGCGCATCTCCAGCACGTTCAGCCGGTAGTACAAATCCTCCCGGAACCGGCCGAACTTGGCCTCGGCGGCCAGATCCCGGTTGGTGGCGGTGATGATCCGGGTGTCCACGTGGATGGGCGTCACCCCGCCCACCGGCTCCACCACCCCGTCCTGCAACACGCGCAAAAGCTTGGCCTGCAGGTTCTGGGGCATCTCCCCGATCTCGTCCAGAAAAAGGGTGCCGCCGTCGGCCAGAACGAACCGGCCGGGCTTGTCCCGCAGGGCCCCGGTGAAGGCCCCCTTGACGTGGCCGAAGAGCTCGCTTTCCAGAAGCTCGCCAGGAAGCGCCGCGCAGTTGACCCGGATAAGCGGTTTGTCGGCCCGGGGACTGGCCTCGTGCAGGGCCTCGGCGGCCAGTTCCTTGCCCGTGCCCGACTCGCCCAGGATCAGGACCGTGGCCTCGCTGGGGCCCACCTGGGCGATCAGCTCCTTGAGCGCGCGCATGCTCGGGCTCTCGCCGATGAGCCGGGCGTCGCCGCCGCCCACCCGCTGCCGCAGGGACTTGTTCTCCCGCAGAAGCCTGGCGTAGCCCCAGGCCTTGTCCATGACCGCCGTGAGTTCGTCGTTGTCGGCGGGCTTGGTCAGGTAGTCGAAGGCCCCGTGCTTCATGGCCGACACGGCCGAACCCACGCTGCCGTAGGCCGTTAAAAGCACCACGGGCACGGACTCGCCCGCCGTTTCCAGGCGGTTGATGGCCTCCAGGGCCTCCATGCCGTCCATGCCCGGCAGACGCATGTCCAGAAGCACCACGTCGGGCAGCCGTCCGGGTTTGGCGCCGCGCAGCTTCTCCAACGCCTTTTCGGCGCTCGGCGTCTCGTCCACGGCCCAC
Organism: Thermodesulfobacteriota bacterium; assembly: GCA_049324675.1. GTDB lineage: Bacteria > Desulfobacterota > Desulfovibrionia > Desulfovibrionales > Desulfovibrionaceae > Desulfolutivibrio. Next base: position 39,408 of record JBMONM010000181.1, on the reverse strand, counting down.
CCGGCGTCGGTGAGCACGGCCCGCACCATGAGCCGGTGCCCCGGCTCGTCGTCCACTACCAAAGCCCGTTTTTCCGCTATTTTCTCGCTCATCTCGTCTTCCTTGGGGAGAACGCGGGGCTCCTCCCCTCCCGGAAAATCCAGTTCCACCCGGGTTCCCTGTCCCGGCGCGGAGGTGATGGCCAGGGTGCCGTCGTGTTCGCGCATGATTTTATGGACAATGGCCAGGCCCAGGCCCGAGCCGTGTTTTTTCGTGGTGTGAAAGGGCTCCAGGACCTTTTGCAGCTCGTCCGGGTCGATGCCGCAGCCGTTGTCGGCCACGGTGACCAGGGTATGGGGGGCGGGACCGGAGGTGGCGCGGGAGGAGACGGTGATGGTCCCGCCCTGTTCGGGCAGGGCGGCCAGACTGTTGAGGATGAGGTTGATCAGCGCCTGCTTGAGGGCGTCGGGGTCGGCGGTGACGGTCGCGGTCCGGAGGTCGGTCGTGAGCGCGGCCTTTTTGTGTTCGATGTCGAAGCACAAGAGTTGGGCGACCTCGGCCGTGAGTGCGGCCATGTTTACGGTTTCCGGGCACAGTTGCCGGGGACGGGCCAAAAAGAGCAGGTCGGCCACCACGCGGTTCAAGCGGTCGGCCTCGTGGACCATGGTCCGGGCGTAGGTCTCCTCGGGTTCGCGGCCCTGAAGCTTGGCGGCGAAGAACTGGGCGAAGCCGCGCAGGGAGCTTAAGGGATTTCTGATCTCGTGGGCCACCCCGGCGGCCAGGCGGCCGATGGCCGCCAGCTTGACGGCCTCGGCCAGGTCGCGCTCCAGGCGTCGGATGTCCGTGCGGTCCCTGACGAGGATGAGCCGTTCCGGGGCGTCGTCGGGTTTGTCCGGCGAGGACTCCACGGGAACGCCGCGCAGTTCGAGGCATAGCCCCTCGCGTTCGATGAGCCGCCAGGAACCCTCCGAGGCGACGCGGCGCGGCACGGGGGCCTTCGCCTTGCCGGCCTCGTCCGACAGGGCGGCCGGGGGGGAGCCGGGCGGCGACGCGGCGATGATGTCGTCCCAGCGGCTGCCCATAAGCTCCGTGGTTTTTTCGGCCGTCAGGCGGGACAGCAGTTCCTGGGCCGCCGGATTGAAGGCCGTGATCCGGCCGGCCGCGTCCAGGGTGATCAGCCCGTCGGGCATGTTGTCCAGGAGCCGGGAGTGGAAGGTCTCCAGGCGCAGCAGGCGGGTGTTCTGTTCGCGGCGTCTGGCCGCAGCCGCCACCAGCCCCACCGAGAAGATTCCCACGGCCAGCACGTATCCGGCCTGGAGGATGGCCGCCCGGCGCACGTTGCGGTAGGGGGCCTCGAAATCGGCGGTGTCCAGTCCGAGCAGGATATAGGCCTTGGGGCGGGACGGGGACCCTGGAAAAAGCGGCGGCGGGGGGGGCGGCATGTCCAGGATGTCAGGGAAGGGGGGAGGCAAAAGCGACGGAAAGCCCGGGAGGGAGGGCATGGCGAACGACGGCAATTCCGGGAGGGACGGGGACGAAAACGGGGCAAGTTCCCGTGAGAACAGGCGCGGCGTCGACCGGAAGGGAAAAAACAGGAAAGGCGGCTCACGGAAGTCGGCGTCCAGGTCCGGCCTCGCCGGGGCCAGCAGCAGCAGAAGCTTGCGGCCGCCGATGGTCTGGCTGGAGAACCACTCGCCGCCATCGGCCAGTTTCTCCAGCAGTTCGGGGGGCAGATCGAACCGTGTGGCCCCCTCCGGCCCGGAATAGACCAGGGAGACGCCCGAGTCGTCGTAGACGGCCAGAAGGGCCACGTCGCGGCTGGCGGTCATTTCCCGGAAATAGTCGCTCACCAGGCCCAGGAAGGCCTGGGGATCGGTCGGTCTGAGGCGGCGTATGCCCCGGGCCAGGCTGGCCTGCACGCTGCGCAGGGAGGCCCTGGCGGAGAGCCGGATGTGGTTGTCGATGAGCTCGCGCTGGCCCTCGAGGTTGCGCCAGGTCAGGAAGACCAGGCTCGCGCCGAGAAGAACCAGGGCCAGGGCCGCCGGAAGCAGGGGGCGGCCCTCGCGGCGGAACAATGCTATGTCCATGTTCGGGCTGTCCTGGCCCTGGTCCGTTTTTTCATGGGGTGAGGATGAGCCGCATGACCTCGTCGGGCGTCATGTTGTTTTCCAGGGCCAGTTCCTGAAAGGTCATGTCCCCGAAGGCGGTGATGTTTTTCGCCGCCAGGCGGTCGATGGCCATGGTCAGGGGGATGTCGAACTCCCGGCAGAAGGTGGACAGCATGGTCTTTTCCATATCCGGGGGCGGGACCACGAGGCCGCCGTGGGCCGGCGACGAGGGCCGTTCGAGCCCGGGCTGCCATGTCTCGGAGGCCGGAGCGCCGGGAAGAAGCGTGTTGCCGGGGAGCCGGCCGGGAAGCTGTCCCGGGACCTCGGAGGGAATCTGCCCCTGGGCCGGAGCCTGGGAGGCGGCCGGCGTCTGTCCGGGGAGGGCGGCCTGGGGTTGGGCCGGGGTCTGTCCCGCAATGGGGGGTTGGGCCGGGGTCTGTGTCGGAACCTGGGCCGGAGCCTGAGCCTGGGCCGGAACCTGGGCGGGGGGCTGGCCCGGGGTTTGCGTCACTGCCTGGGCGGGCGTTTGCGCGGGGGCTTGCACAGGTGCCTGGGCGGGCGTCTGCGGGGATGCCTGGGCCGGGGCCTGCGCGGGCGTCTGGGCCGGAGCATGGGGCGCCGCGGCAGCGGCCGGACGCTTGATGGGCGCCTCGGCGCGCATGGCCTCGTACACGTCGATGGGCAACATGCCGTTCTTGTCCGCGATCTCCTTGAGGGTCATGGCCGCCGGGGCCTCGATGCCTCCGGCGTGGAGCTTTTCGGTCATGCGCGCCAGATCGAGCCCGTATTCCTCGCAGATGTCCGAGAGACGGCGCTTGCCCAGGCCCGGAGGGGGGTCCTTGGGCAGGATCACCGAGGCCTGGGACCTGGGCTGCTGGATCAGGACCGGGGCGCTGGTGGAGGGCACGGTGACGGTGCGCGAGGCCTCCCAGGCGTGTTTGAGGGCCTCGTACACCCCGCCCGGGGCCAGGCCGTTGTCGTCGGCGATGTCCTTCAGGGTCTGTCCGGTGGACAGGACGCGGATGTTTTTCATGACCAGGGCGGCCTTGGCCCGTTCCAGATCGATGCCGAAACGGCGGCAGAATTCGTCCAGGGGGGTCAGTTCGGCATGCCCGTAGGGCGGCTCGCCGTAGGTCTCCGAAAGGCCGTCCTTGATGTGCACCGCGAGGTCCAGGACCTGGGCCATGGGCGGCAACCCGAGCAGGGTTCCGACGAAGACGAAGAGGGTCAGGCCGAGGGCGGCCAGAAGCGGGCGGTTGAGGGCCTCGATCTCGCCGTCGTCGGATCTGAGGCTGTCCGGGATGGTCCGGCGGTTGAGCGCGAGGTGGACGGCTCCGGACAGGATCATGAAAAAGCCCATGGTCACGTGCACGTCGGTCAGCCGGTCCCGGTTCATCCCGAAAATGGTCCAATCGGCCCAGGCGGCCACCCGGGCGTAGGGGGAAAGATACAGGAAAACACCGGTCAGAAACAGGAAGGCGGAAGACAAAATCAGGCTCAACGTCGCGATTTTTCGCAGCATGTGGTCTCTCCGGGGGGTGGCGGCGTGGACGGAAGCGTCCGCCGCTGGTCCGGGGAACATATCAGGAGTTTGCGTTGGCCTCAATTTCCATGGATGTTCGTTATCAGGACAGGGTCCCGGGGAGGGCATCCCGGGACCCTGTCGTCATGGAGGGAGGGTGTTAGAGGGTTAGTTGGGAAATGGGTGGCCTGGGCCGGGTCCGGGCATCGGGCCGGGACCGGGATGCCTTTTCAAGGGCGGCAGGAGGATGCCGGTTTCCTTGAGCACCTGCCGTCTGGCGTCGACGCGGACCTTGAAGATGGCCGCACGCACCTTGGCGATTTCGTCCAGGCCGGCGTTTATGGCCGCGTCGTCGGATGTGGGGTCGACCACCAGGGCTTCGAGCTTGGCGGTCCGGACCTTGAGTTCCTGCTCCAGGGGGAACAGTCTGGCCGGGAGTTCCTTGAGTATCTTGTCCACGGCCTGGCATTTTTCGGGTGGAACGCCCGGCATGGTAAACGGAGGCGGACCGCCGTGGTACCCCGGACCGCCCTTTGGCCCGGGACCGTCGGGGCCGCCCGGCTGGGCGTTGGCCATGTTGGCCACGCAGAACATCACCGCCAGGATCAGAAGCAGGGTCTTGAGCTTTCCACTCATGAATGCACTCCTCTTGCAGTTTGCCTGATATAAGCAGCAATCATGCCACAAAAAAAGATCCATGATTGCGAAGAGTTGTATCTTTTCCGAAAGTTCCGGAAGATATTTTGTGCAAAACAATGCACATTTTCCTGCACATGATTGCACAGCCATGGCCATGCCTGGAGCGCCCGGGCGGCCGGGTCCCGGGCCGGGGGACGGAAATGCGGGCCTTCCGGGAGCCGCGAGGCGGTTTGACAAGGTGCTGTAAAGGCATTACCTGCCCGCCAGACGGCCGTGTCGCGACGTTTGCCATGGCCATAAACAAAGGAGCCGAACCATGCGCGAGAAAGTCCAGGCTGCGCTCGACAAGGTGCGCCCCGCGTTGCAGGCGGACGGCGGGGATGTGGAACTGGTGGACGTCACCCCCCAGGGCATCGTCCAGGTCCGGCTGACCGGGGCCTGCCACGGCTGCCCCATGTCCCAGATCACGCTCAAAAACGGCATCGAGCGGATCCTTCGCAAGGAAGTGCCCGGGATCAAGGGCGTCGAGTCGGTCTAGGGCATCTTCCATTCCGGACGTTTCGCGACAAGGCATGCCATCCACATGACAAAGATCGTCACCAGATTCGCCCCCAGTCCCACCGGGCATTTGCACATCGGCGGGGCCCGCACGGCCATCTTCAACTGGCTTCTGGCCCGGGGCTCGGGCGGCGCGTTTTTCCTGCGCATCGAGGACACGGACCAGACCCGGTCCACCGAGGAAAACACCCGGGGCATCCTGGATTCCATGGCCTGGCTGGGGCTCGACCACGACGGCGAGCCCGTGTACCAGAGCCGGCGCTTCGACCTCTATAATGAATATATCGACAGGCTCCTGGAATCCGGCCACGCCTATTACTGTAGTTGCACCCCGGACGAGGTCGAGGCCATGCGCGAAGAGGCCCGGGCCAGGGGCCAAAAGCCCAAGTATTCCGGGCGGTGCCGGGAAAAGGGCCTTGCGCCCGGCCCCGGACGGCCGGACATGGTGGTGCGCCTGAAGGCCCCCCTGTCCGGGAGCACCGTGGTCCGCGACATGGTCAAGGGCGACGTGGCCTTCGACAACGCCGAACTCGACGACATGGTGCTGCGGCGCACGGACGGGTCCCCGACCTATAACATGGCCGTGGTCGTGGACGACGCGGTCATGGGCGTGACCCACATCATCCGGGGCGACGACCACTTGAACAACACCCCGCGCCAGATCCTCATCTATCAGGCCCTGGGGCTGCCGCTTCCGGTCTTCGGCCACGTGCCCATGATCCTGGGGCCGGACAAGAAGAAGCTTTCCAAGCGCCACGGGGCCACCTCGGTCATGGAATACGAGCGCGAGGGGTTTCTGCCCCAGGCCATGCTAAACGGCCTGGTGCGCCTGGGCTGGTCCCACGGCGACCAGGAGATCTTTTCCCGCCAGGAGCTGTTGCGGGTCTTTTCCACGGACAGCCTGGGCTCCTCGGCCGCGGTCTTCGACCGGGACAAGCTGTTGTGGTTGAACGCCCACTACATCAAACAGACCCCGGACCCGGAACTGGCGGCCATGCTCGGGGATTTCCTGGGCCGGATGGGGCGGCCCGGGGCGGATGCGGGCTATTTGGAGAAGATCGTGCCGCTTTTGAAGCCCCGGGCCCAAACCCTGGTGGAGATGGCCGAGAAGGCCATGTTCTTCGTGGTCCCGGACGCGGAGCTGGGCCACGACCAAAAGGCCGTGGAGAAGTTTCTGACCGCCGAGGCCAAAGGGCACCTTGCCGCCCTGTGGGAGCGCTTCAGGGTCGTGGACCCGTTCGACCAGCCGTCGCTTGAACAGGCGACGCAGGGCTATCTGGACGCCACCGGGGTGAAGTTCAAGCTCCTGGCCCAGCCCATCCGGGTGGCCATCACCGGGACCACGGCCAGTCCGGGGCTGTTCGAGACCATGGAGGTGCTGGGGCGGGACCGGGTGCTGTCCAGGATGGAGCGGGCGCTGGCCTTGTAGGGCGTGCGCCGCGCGCGCAGTGGCGGCGGGCGGCGGATTCGCGGGTATGGGCCGGGCAACCGGCGGCGCGGGACGATAATCGGCCCGGGGAGAGATCCCCGGGCTTTTTATGTGGTCTTGACAGTGTGATCCGGAGGTGTACATTCAATAAAAAAGAAATGTACATATGAGGTGGGACATGATTCAGACCACAGCGAGCAATCTGCGGAAAAACCTTTTCGCCCTGCTCGAGAAGGTGGGTGGCGGCGAGACGGTGGCGGTCACCAGGGGGGGCAGGGTGGTGGCCCGCATCCTGCCGGAAAAGCGGTCCGATTGGCGGGAGAATATGCCGCCGGGACCGAAACTTCTGGTTCCGGCCGATGAGGCGTTCGCCCCCATGACCGAGGAATGGGGCGATCTGGCGTGAAGAAGCGCTACCTCCTGGACACCCACGCCATGGTGTTTTGGACCACGGGCGAGAACATGTCCCCTGGATTTCGGGAGGTTCTCGACGTCGCGGCCGGTCGCGGCGAGGTGTGCGTCTCGTCGGTTTCGTTCTGGGAACTGGCGCTTCTGGCTCGCAAGGGCAGGCTGGAGATCGCCGACGTGGCGGGTTGGAAGGACCGTTTTCTGGCCCATTCGGGGGCGGTTCTTGTCGATCCGGACGTGGACGACATGATCGCCTCGGCGCTTTTGCCGCCGTACCACAAAGACCCTCTGGACAGGCTTCTTGTGGCCCAGGCGCTACGCCTGCGCGCGGCCCTGGTCAGCCGCGACGCGACGTTGCCCGCCTACGGCGTGGAAGTGCTTTGGCTGGAGTGAACAGGGAATCGCGCGCCATCGCGCCGTACGGAAGAAGTACCCGCCGGGCGGCGCAGTCGCCCCGCCAGACCGGCGCGTCACGCATAATGGTACCGGCAGGCCACGATCACCGGATCATCGCCCGATACGCCGTGGACCAGCCGGTGTTCGGCGGTGATGCGCCGCGACCGGTATCCTGAGAGGTCGAACCTGAGGGCCTCGGGTTTCCCCTTGCCCTCGAAGGGACCGCGCAGGGACTCCCGGATCAGCTCGTTGATCCGCCTGACCTTCGATTTGTCCGTGGACTGCCAGAAAAGGTAGTCCTCCCAGGCCTGGGGGGGCCATACCAGGCGCATCGCGGCTAGTCCTCAATCAGGGCGTGTTCGGCGACCTCGCCGGACCGCGCGGCCGCCACGGCGGACCGCAGCCTTTCGGCGTTGGCCGGGGTGCGCAGCAGATGGGCGGTCTCCTCGATGGCGTTGTATTCCTCGAGGCTCATCATCACCACGGCCTGGGCCCTTTGCCGGGTGATGACGATCGGGGCCTTGTCGGCGCAGACCCGTTCCATGGTGGCCGCGAGGTGTTCGCGGGCATGGCTGTAGGTTATGACATCCATGGCTTCACCTGGATGAAGGTTCGCGGTATTGGCCGCAAGAGGCGGCGGATTTTGGAAACCGTCGCGTTTGATATGTACGAAGTTTTGTACAATCCTCAAGGGGGCACGGGCGAGTCAGCGGGGAATTGGGCATTCCTTCCGCCGAAAAAAACGACGCTCCCCCGCCGGGCCGCAAGCCCGGCGGGGGAGCGTGAAAAAAGCGCGCGGGGTGCGCCTAGATGGCGTTTTTGGCCTTGGGCTTGACCACCTCGCCCGAGCGCAGGCAGCGGCTGCACACGGTCATGGTCGTGACCTCGCCCGAGGGCAGCTGGGCCCGGACCGTGAACAGATTGGGCTTGAAGCGGCGCTTGGTCTTGTTGTTGGCGTGGCTGACGTTGTTGCCGGTCTGGGGCTTTTTGCCGCATTTTTCGCACATCTTGGCCATGTCGGTCCTCCGGATATGGTCGCCCGCGCGGGCGGAAATCGTTTTTTTCGTCGGGCCGGCAAGGACCCGGACGCATCTCGTTCGTGAAGAACTTCGCCTGATACACGCCCGGGACGGCTTTCGCAAGCTTTTTCTTGACAAGGCCGGCGTTCGCGGATAGCAACGTTTTCCTTGCGCGAGGGAACCATGTCCGAACTGTGGCTGGATATCACCGACATCCCGGCCAAGGGCCGGGACTTTTCATTTTCGGACCCCTCGTTGTGGGAGGCGCCGATCCGGGAGTTCGGCCTGCCGCACAGGCTGGATGCGGAACACGGCCCGCGGGCCGATTTTTCCGTGGTCCGGGATCGTCGCGGCGTGCTCGTGCGGGGCCGGCTCACGGGGAAGGTCGTCACCCCCTGCGACCGGTGCGCCGAGGAGACCGAGGTGGTCCTGGACAGCCTCTTCGAGCTGTACGAGGAACTCCCCCTGGAGGGGGAACAGGCCCTGGAAACCGCCTTGCTGCGGCTTCGGGGCAAGGCGCTCGAGCTTGACGTGGGCGGCATGCTCTGGGAACAGTTCGTGCTCGCCATGCCGGTCAAGCCCCTGTGCTCGGAGAACTGCCGCGGGCTGTGCCCCGTGTGCGGACAGAATCTCAATACCGGTTCCTGCACCTGCGGCGAACCGGGTGGCGACCCCAGGCTGGCCGCGTTGCGCGGGCTTCGGGTCAAAGGATCCTCCAACTAGGCCGCGTTGCCTCATGGCGCCGGGTTGGACGCGAAGAATTTCATCACACCTATCCAGAGGATGCGAAGATGGCGGTCCCCAATAGAAAGATTTCCAAATCCCGCAAAGGCATGCGTCGCGCCCACGACAAGGTGCCCACCCCCACCGTGATCCTTTGCCAGTGCGGCGAGCCCACCCTGCCGCACCGCGTCTGCCCGAGCTGCGGTTCCTACCGGGGCCGCCAGATGCTCAGGCAGGAAGATGGCGAATAGGCGGCCGCTGATTGCCGTGGATGCCATGGGCGGGGACTTCGGTCCCCGGGTGGTCATCCCCGGCGCCCTGTACGCCGCCAAGGCCAAGAAGATCGACATCGTCCTGGTCGGCGACAAGCCGCGCCTGGAGGCCGAGCTGGCCGCCTTCGGGGCCAGGGCCCAGGGCGTCGAGATCGTGCACGCCTCCCAGGTGGTGGAGATGGAGGAGAAGCCCTCCGAGGCGCTTCGCAAGAAGAAGGATTCCTCCATCCAGGTGGCCGTGAACCTGGTGCGCGACGGCCGGGCCGACGGGATCATCAGCGCCGGCAATTCCGGAGCCACCCTGGCCAGCGCCATGTTCACCATCGGCCGGGTCGAGGGGGTCGAGCGTCCCGCCCTGGCCACGTTCATGCCCACCGAGAAGTCCCATTTCGTACTCATCGACGTGGGCGCCAACGTGGACTGCAAGCCCTTCCACCTGCTCCAGTTCGGCATCATGGCCGATGTCCTGGCCCGGTCCATGCTCGGCATTCCGAATCCCAGGGTGGCGCTTCTGTCCATCGGCGAGGAGCAGGGCAAGGGCAACCTCCAGGTCAAGGAAGCCTTCGAACTCATGCGCGCGAGTTCGCTCAACTTCGTGGGCAACGTCGAGGGCCGCGACCTGTTTACCGGCGACGTGGATGTGGTGGTCTGCGACGGGTTCGTGGGCAATGTGGTGCTCAAGCAGTCCGAAGGTCTGGCCTCGTCCCTCGGGCGTCTGCTCAAGGGCGAGCTCAGGCGCGGCTTTTTCGGCAAGATCGGCACCATGCTGGCCTTGAGTTCCCTCAAACGCTTCTCCCGCCTGGTGGACTACGCCGAATACGGCGGCGCGCCCTTTCTGGGCCTCGAGGGCATCTGTCTGGTGTGCCACGGCGCGTCCAACAGCAAGGCCATCGCCAACGCCATCAACATGGCCGCCAAGTTCGTCGAGGGCAACGCCAACGAACATCTGGTCAAGGGCATCGCGGCCAACATCAATCTGAGCGTGCCCCGGAAAAAACACCGTACCACCGAAACCGAACCGACCGCATAACGCCTTCCCGCAGCGCATGAAAACACATTCCCTTATTCGTGGCCTGGGTTATTACGTTCCCGAGCGGATACTGACCAACGCCGACCTCGAACGCATGGTGGACACCTCGGACGAGTGGATCACCACCCGCACCGGCATCAAGGAACGGCGCATCGCCGCTCCGGGGCAGGCCACGAGCGACCTGTCCGTGGAGGCGGCCAAAAAGGCCCTGGCCGGCGCGGGCATGGCCCCGGACGAGTTGACCCATCTTTTCGTCTGCACCCTGACCCCGGACGCCTATTGCCCTCCGGCCGCCTGCATCGTCGAGGAAAAGCTCGGGATACGCGGCAGGGCGGCCATGGACCTGAACGCCGCCTGCTCCGGATTCGTCTTCGGCCTGGATATGGCCCGGGCCGTGGTCTGCCAGAATCCCGAGGCGAAGGTCCTGGTGTGCGCCTGCGACGTGTTGACCTCGCGCACCAACTGGGCCGACCGCCGGACCTGCGTGCTCTTCGGCGACGGCGCGGGCGCCGTGATCGTCACCTCCGACAGGGAACCGAAGCGCCCGGGCGACGCGGTGATACGCGACGTGCGCCTGTCCAGCGACGGCTCCCTCGGGCATCTGCTCACGGTCAAGGGCGGCGGATCGGGCACGCCCATGGGGCTTGGGGACGTGGTCGGCGACGACTTTTTCATCCAGATGAGCGGCCAGGAGGTCTTCAAGCACGCCGTGCGCAACATGGTGGCCATCTGCGAGGACGTGCTCGCGGCCAACGGCCTGACCGGCGCGGACATCGGCTATTTCATCCCCCACCAGGCCAACTGGCGGATCATGGAGGTCGTGGCCAAGAAGCTCGGGCTTCCCGTGGAAAAGGTCTGCGCCACGGTGGAACGCTACGGCAACACCTCGGCCTCCTCGGTGGGCATCGGCCTGGCCGAATCCTTCGAGACCGGGAAGATCAAGGTCGGGGACAAGGTGCTTCTGTCCGCCTTCGGCGGCGGATTCACCTGGGCCTCGGCCCTGCTCGAATTCTGACGGCCGATGGCCGCCACGGGGCGCGGCCGGCCGGCGGTGAAATCCTGTTTGCCGTCCGGCCCCATTTACGGTAGGGAAAACGCTTTCGGAACGACGGCGGACGTCCGGGCGCGGCCGGGACAACACCACGCCGCGGGCCACGGTCCGCGGGCCATCCTGAAGACGGAACACCCATGAGCGAAAAGAGCAAAGCGGCCCTGGTCACGGGCGGGTCCCGGGGCATCGGCGCGGCCGTGGCCAGACGCCTCGCGGCCGACGGCCTCGAGGTCATCGTGACCTATGTGAGCAAGCCGGAAAAGGCCCAGGCCGTGTGCGACGGGATCGCCGCCGCCGGGGGCCGGGCCGCGGCCCTGGCCCTGGACGTGGGCGACATGGCGGCCGTGTCCGCCTTTTTCGCCGAGCATATCAGGGACAAGGTGGATCTGCACGTCCTGGTCAACAACGCCGGGATCACCAAGGACGGGTTTCTCGTGCGCATGCGCGACGAGGATTTCGAGTCCGTGGTCCGGGTGAACCTTTTCGGGGCCTTCGCCTGCCTGCGCGAGGCGGCCAAGATCATGATGAAGCGCCGGTGCGGGCGCATCGTGAACGTGGCCTCGGTGGTGGCCCAGTCCGGCAACGTCGGCCAGGCCAACTATGTGGCCGCCAAGGCCGGCCTCATCGGACTGACCAAGTCCGCCGCGCTGGAGCTGGCCCCGCGCGGGATCACGGTCAACGCCGTGGCCCCGGGATTTATCGAAACGGACATGACCGCTGTTTTGACCGACGAGGTCAAGACCTCCTACGCTGATCGCATTCCCCTCAAACGGGCCGGTTCGGCCGACGAGGTGGCCGGCGCCGTGGCCTATCTGGCCTCGGACGCCGCCGCGTACATCACCGGGCAGGTCCTGGCGGTCAACGGCGGGATGTACCTGTAAGAAAAGAAAAAAAGCTGCCCTATCCTGGAGGAAAAGCATGGCTGTCGCGGAAAAAGTCAAGGAAATCATTGTCGATCAGTTGGGCGTGGAGGAGAAGGAAGTCACCCCCGATGCCAAGTTCGTGGAAGACCTGGGAGCGGATTCCCTGGATCTGACCGAACTGATCATGGCCATGGAAGAGGAGTTCGGCGTGGAGATATCCGATGAGGATGCCCAGCAGATTCTTATGGTCAAGGACGCCGTCAATTTCATCGAAAAGAAGAAACAGGCCTAGTCGCGCGGCGTTTCCGCGCGTCGTCCAGGCATTTCCCGGGACGCCCCGTCCGCCTTGCCCGGGGCGTTCCGGTTTTCAAGCCGATACACCACATTTCTTTTTTCAAGGTCCGTCCGGCGGGTCCGATCGTCGGGCCCTGTCCGGGAGGAAAAGGGTGCTTTTATGATCGGGAAACGGGTCGTGGTCACCGGCCTTGCGGCCGTCACCCCCATCGGGAACGATCTGGGCGAAAGCTGGACGAACCTCGTGGCCGGCGTCTCCGGCGCGGCGCCCATCACCAGGTTCGACACCGCCGGCTTCGACACCACCTTCGCCTGCGAAGTGAAAAACTTCGACGAAAAGGCGTACATCCCCCACAAGCAGTCCCGGCGCATGGCCATCTTCACCAAGTTCGCCGTGGCCTGCGGGCTGATGGTCCTGGAGAACGCCGCCTTCACGATTTCCGACGCCGTGGCCCCCCGGGTCGGGGTCATCGTGGGCTGCGGCCTGGGCGGCCTGGAGGATCTCGAAGCCTTCCACTCCAAGCTCCTCGATCAGGGCCCGGACCGGGTGTCGCCCTTTTTCATCCCCATGATCATCGCCAACATGGCCGCCGGGCAGATCTCCATCTTCACCGGGGCCAAGGGACCGGGCGTGTGCACCACCTCGGCCTGCGCCTCGGGGCTGCACGCCATCGGCTACGCCTATTCCGACATCCTGCTCGGCCGGGCCGAGGCCATGATCTGCGGCGGCTCGGAATCCACCATCACCCCCCTGTGCGTGGCCGGGTTCAATGCCCTCAAGGCCCTGTCCACCAGAAACGACGCCCCGCAAAAGGCCTCACGGCCCTTTGACAAGGACCGCGACGGATTCGTCATCGGCGAGGGCTGCGGGCTTTTGCTGCTCGAATCCCTGGAGCACGCGAAGGCCCGGGGCGCGACCATCCTGGCCGAGGTGGCCGGATTCGGGGCCTCCCTCGACGCCTTTCACATGACCGCGCCGCCGGAATCCGGCGAGGGCATGGCCCAGGCCATGACCGCGGCCCTGCGCGAGGCCGGCATGGCCCCGGGCGACATCGCCCATATCAACGCCCACGGCACGTCCACGGCCTTAAACGACGCCTGCGAGACCACGGCCATAAAGACCGTGTTCGGCGAATACGCCCACAAGGTGCCCGTCACCTCCAACAAGTCCATGATCGGCCACACCCTGGGCGCGGCCGGCGGCATCGAGTCGGTGATGAGCGTGAAAACCATCGTGGAGGGCGTCATCCCGCCCACCATCAATCTGGAAACCCCCGATCCCGCCTGCGATCTGGACTATTGTCCGGGAGTCGCCCGCCGGACCGAGGTCTCCTCGGTGATGTGCAACTCCTTCGGCTTCGGGGGGGCCAACGCCTGCCTCGTCTTCAAGAAGTTCGAGGGCTAACAAAGGATCGAACAGGACATGGACGAACTGCTTATTTCGGATCCGGAAGTCGGCAAGGCCGTGGCGCTGGAAATCGAGCGCCAGACCGGCAAGCTGGAGATGATCGCCTCGGAGAATTTCGTGTCCACGGCCGTGCGCCAGGCCCAGGGCAGCGTCATGACCCACAAGTACGCCGAGGGCTATCCCGGAAAGCGCTACTACGGCGGGTGCGAATACGTGGACGTGGCCGAGGATCTGGCCCGGGACCGGGTCAAGGCCCTGTTCGGCGCCGAGTACGCCAACGTGCAGCCCCATTCCGGGTCCCAGGCCAACATGGCCGTGTGCTTCGCGGCCCTGACCCCGGGCGACACCATCATGGGCATGGACCTGTCCCACGGCGGGCATCTGACCCACGGCTCCCCGGTCAACTTCTCGGGCCGCCTGTACAAGATCGTGTTCTACCACGTGAAAAAAGAGACCGGGACCATCGATTACGAGGAACTGGAGCGTCTGGCCCGGGAGCACCGCCCCAAGATGATCATCGCCGGGGCCTCGGCCTATCCGCGGGTCATCGACTTCCCGCGTTTCCGGGCCGTCGCCGACGAGGTCGGGGCCAAGCTCATGGTGGACATGGCCCACATCGCCGGGCTGGTGGCCACGGGGCACCATCCCTCGCCCATCGGCCACGCCCACTTCACCACCTCGACGACCCACAAGACCCTGCGCGGCCCCCGGGGCGGGCTGATCCTGTCCTCGGAGGAGTTCGGCAAGACGCTCAATTCCCAGATTTTTCCGGGCATCCAGGGCGGGCCGCTGATGCACGTCATCGCGGCCAAGGCCGTGGCCTTCGGCGAGGCGTTGCGCCCGGCCTTTACGAAATATCAGGCCCAGGTGGTCAAAAACGCCCAGGTCCTGGCCAAGGGGCTCATGGGGCTGGGCTATCATCTGGTGTCCGGCGGCACGGACAACCACCTCATGCTCATCGACCTGACCAATACGGACGTGACCGGCAAGGATGCGGAGATCGCCCTGGACAAGGCCGGGATCACGGTGAACAAGAACACGGTGCCGTTCGAGACCCGCTCGCCGTTTATTACCTCGGGCATCCGCCTGGGCTCGCCGGCCCTGACCACCCGGGGCATGGGCGAGGCCGAGATGGAGCGCATCGTGGGGTGGATCGACGCGGCCATAAAGGCCCGCGACAACGAGACGAAGCTCGACGAGATCCGCGTCCAGGTCGAGGTCTTCGCGCGCCAGTTCCCGCTTTTCGCCTGGTAGCGGGGGCGCTTTCCCGGCTCTTTCGGGGCCATGATCCGTGATGGCGGGAGACCGTCGGGGCGGATCATGGTCCCTTTTTTTGTCCGGCGGGCATGTCTTTTCTTTCTTTGCCCGCGCTGGTATCGCTACAAAAAAATCCATCCTCCCGCGCCGGACGCGGAAGAGGAGCATCCATGCGCATCAAGAGCCTGCACATCACGGGATTCAAGTCCCTGCGCGACGTGACCTGGGAGCCCGGGGCGCTGAACGTGGTCATCGGCCCCAACGGATCGGGGAAGTCGAATTTGCTGACGGCGCTGGAGCTGCTTTCGGCGTCGGCGCAGGGGAAGTTGGGGAAGTTCGTCCAGCGGTTGGGGGGGATGGGATCGGTCGTGTGGGATCGGGGGAAAGACGACGTCACATTTGAGGTGCTTTCCGGACCGTTTCGGAAAACAAAGAAAAACGACGATATCCGTTACTTCTT
Organism: Thermodesulfobacteriota bacterium; assembly: GCA_049324675.1. Classification (GTDB taxonomy): domain Bacteria; phylum Desulfobacterota; class Desulfovibrionia; order Desulfovibrionales; family Desulfovibrionaceae; genus Desulfolutivibrio. The sequence continues at coordinate 23,992 of JBMONM010000181.1, read as the reverse complement.
TTCTCTTTCTCAACTTGGGCACGCATACAGCTATGATGTTTCTGGCGAAACACTGCATTTTCTTTATCCGCACGACTCGAACAAAAAATATGCACCCGACATAAATCAGATTGACTCCATTGAGGGATTTCATCGCCGCGCCGCGGATGAGACGCGGCTTTCGACCGTCCCGGAGATTCCTCCGGTGTCGAGATCGACGACCGGGATGAAGGCCATGCTCGCCAATTACTGTGTCTATTCCGGAATTGACGCCCGGAGGGGGGCTGACGTGCGTATCCCCCCTGTCTCGCGATATGAATTGCGTGTCGATGCGGACGGATCGAATTTCATCAACGTGCTGCATACCCATTATTCCAAGGATCGCCACTTCCAGGACGATATCGATACGGCGATGCGGGCGGCTTTCGGGCCGGATTATGGCAGGTTGGAGTTTCCTCCCGCCGCCGATCAACGCATCCAACTCGTCATCTTCTTCAAGCACCTGATGAATCCCGTCTCCCTGGGCGACATCTCCGACGGCACCTTGCGGTTCCTGTTCCTCATGACCGTCCTGGCCGCACAGGACCTGTCCCCGACCCCGCTCATCGCCATTGACGAGCCGGAAACCGGCCTGCACCCCTCCATGTTCCCCATCATCGCCGAATACGCCGCCCAGACCGCAAAAAAGACCCAGGTCGTCTTCACCACCCATTCCCCCCAGTTTTTGGACGCCTGTGAACCTTTTTCCCCCACCGTCACTGTGGCCGGCTGGGAACAGGGTGAAACCACTCTCAAAAACCTCGACGGCGATCTGCTCACAAAGTGGTTGGCCGACTACACCCTGGGCCACATGTTCGAATCCGGCGACCTGGAGGCCCTGGCGTGAAGATCATGGTCCTGGTGGAGGGGGACACGGAACACAAGGCCCTGCCGTACTTTTTCGGGCGGTGGCTGGCGGCCAACGGCTGCGGCCATATCGGCGTTCGCACCGTGAATCTCCATGGCAGTCCGAATTATCTCAAGAACTATGGGACGAAAGCGCGCCTCTATCTTGCCGAAAAGGACGTGATCGGGGTCATGGGCCTGCTCGACCTCTACGGCCTGGGGCATCCCGCCGCGAAGTCCGGAACCGTCGCCGAGCGTTACACGAAAACGAAAGCGGCCCTGGAGCGGCCTGTCAGTGGCGATTTCCGCCAGCACTTCGCCGTGCACGAACTCGAAGCCTGGCTTTTGAGCAACCCCACTCTTTTCCCGCAATATGTTCAGGATAATCTCCCGACGAAGCCGCCTGAGGAGGTAAACTTCAATACGAATCCGGCGAGTGTTTTGAAGGAACGTTTTTCCAGGGTTCCTCCAAAGGAACGTCGGCGGGACTACAAGAAAACCATGGACGGCGTCGCGCTTTTTCAGCGGCTTGACCCGGCGGCCGCAGCGGCCAAGTGTCCGTACCTGAAAATCCTGCTCGACGACCTGCTTGACATGGCCCGAAAATCCGCCAAGTCTGACCCCCCTGCCGGGCCGTCGCCCGCGCGGCCCAAGCGGCCGTCCCGGGCGGCGAAATCGTCTTCCGGCAGGACAAAGGGCTGATCATGGACAACCGGCTTCCCTGGCCCGACTACTTCATGCGCATCGCCCACCTGGTGGCCGAACGCAGCACCTGCCTGCGCCGCAAGGTCGGGGCCGTGGCCGTGCGCGACAAACGCATCCTGGCCACGGGCTACAACGGCGCGCCCTCGGGTATCGCCCACTGCCTGGACGTCGGCTGCCTGCGCGAAAAGCTCGGCATCCCCTCCGGACAGCGCCACGAACTGTGCCGGGGGCTTCACGCCGAACAAAACGTCATCATCCAGGCCGCCCTGCACGGCGTAAGCATCGCCGGATCGGACATCTACTGCACCACCCAGCCCTGCCTGATCTGCGCCAAGATGCTCATCAACTGCAAGGTCAAACATATCTACTTCGCCCAGGCCTACCCGGACGAGCTCTCCGAGGCCATGGTGGCGGAAGCGGGAATCGGCTTTGAACTCCTCTCCGGTTCTTTCGGATCGTGACGCGGCCTTCATGCGCCAGGCCCTGGCCCTGGCCGCGAAATCCCGGGGCCTGACCGCCCCGAACCCGGCCGTGGGCGCGGTCCTGGTCGCCGGAGACCGGGTGGTGGCCTCGGGCCGCCACGAATACTGCGGCGGCCCCCACGCCGAGGTGGCCTGCCTGAACGACGCCAGGGAAAAGGGCGTCGATCCGGCCGGCTGCGCCATGTACGTGACCCTCGAACCCTGCAACCACCACGGCAAGACCCCCCCCTGCACCCAGGCCATCCTGGCCGCCGGAATCGGGCGCGTCTATGTCGGTTGCCCGGACCCCAATCCCGACGTGGCCGGCGGCGGCGCGGCCTGTCTGCGCGAGCGCGGCGTGCGGGTCCACATGGGGCTGCTCGAACGCGAATGCCGGGACATGATCGCGGACTTTGTCGTCTGGAAGTCCACCTCCCGGACCTACAACCTGCTCAAGCTGGCCGCCACCCTGGACGGCCGCATCGCCTGCCGCACCGGCCATTCCCAGTGGATCACCGGCGAGGCCGCCAGACGCCGGGTGCATGAACTGCGCGCCCGCGTCGACGCCGTGCTCGTGGGCGGCCAGACCTTCCGGGCCGACGACCCGGGCCTCGATCCGCGCCTGTCCCCGGCCCCGGCCTGGATGAAAAATCCCCTGGCCGTGGTCCTGACCAGCCGCCTGCCCGGCCCCGGCGAGGACACCACGCTCGTGCGCCGGCGCCCGGACCGGACCGTCTTTCTCACCGACGCCGCCGCCGCCGCGTCCGATGCCGCCGCGCGGCTGCGCGACCTGGGCGTGCGGGTCATGCCCGTGGGCGACCCCGGCCGGATGTCCCTGGCCCGGGCCTTCACCGTCCTGCGCGGCGAGGCCGGCTGCCACACGGTGCTGTGCGAGGGCGGCGGCCGCCTGGGGCTGTCGCTTCTGGCGGCCGGGCTGGCCGACGAGTTTCTGCTGTTTCTGGCCCCGAAGATCCTGGGCGACGAACTGGCCGTGCCGCTTTTCTCCGGCCGCCGGGCCGAGACCATGGATCAGGCCCTGGGCCTGCGGACCACCGGGACCGAGCGCATCGGCGACGATCTGCTTCTGACCTTCCGCCCCACAAACGAGACGTAAGCGTCCCGCCCGAATCCCGATCAGCCGGAACCTGTTGCGGCTGACCCACAACTTTTTGGAATCGTTACGGGATTCCAAAGGGCTTTCGCCCTTTGGCCGCCGGAGGCTTTCTCCCGGCCATTTTGCCGGCGCCCGGCGTCAGCGGGGCAGGGGGACTTCGAGGAGCAGGATGCGCTTTTCGCCCGGGACCTTGTCCCGGAACTGGGATTGGAACTGGGCCAGTCCCTGGGGCGTGGAGATGACCACGCGGTGGGACCCGGAGCCCGGGGTGGCGTGGTAGACGGACACGGTCCCGTCCGGGGCGGGCAGGATGAGCGCCACGTGGTAGTGCAAAAGGGTGTAGCCGGGTTTTTTTGCCGGCTTGCTGATGCTGGCCAGGTAGACGAACCCCGGGCGCAGCCTGGGCAGGACCCGGCCCCAGGCGGCCGCGTCCGCGATGGGAAAGCCGCGCAGGTCGCGGCCCGTGGCCTGGGCCACGTCCGGTGAGGCCCCGTCCGGGAGCACGGCCCGCACGGGCAGCCCCTCGGCGATGTTGCGCACGAGGTCCAGGCCGAAGTCCCAGTCCCGGCCATGGGGCGATTGGGGCCCGGAATCGCCGGCGCGGTCCTTTTTGGCCTGGGTCAGGGTGATGTTTTTTTGAAGCAAAAACCGGGACACGGACAGGACGAAGCCGCTGCAGTTCAGGCCCGGGGAGGCCAGCGTGGTCTCGGGGTGCTCGAAGAGGGTGAAGCGGCCGGACTCGTCCACGGTGGCGTCGTCGCGGTAGGGGATGGACAGGAAGGCGGCGGCCGTGTGGTCCGGGGTCGCGGCCCGCTTCAGGGCCGGGGCCAGGGCCTCGGGCAGGGGGACGGGGTCGGCCTGGGCCGGGGCGGGTGCGGCGAGGCAGGCCGCAAGGACGGCCACGATCAGCGTGATGCCCCGAAACCGGGGCGATGCCGGGTTTGATGGCGCGTTCATGGGGCGTTCATACCGTGGGGCGGGGCTGTTGGAAAGATGCGGCCGGGCGTGGAGGCCGGGGATGGTCCGGCCAGTGACCGGGCAGCGTTTGACCGGAATGCCGTTTCCGGATAAAAACGATGGTTTGCCAAAGGCGGAGCGTGTGCCGTCGTCGAAGGGTCAGCGCTGGATGTGCCTCATGAGCCGGTTCCTGGCTCCGGATCTGCCAAGGTGCCTACATTTACGCTGGAGGAGCGGGAGATGAAGTTCAGCATCGAGATCAAGGGGTTCGGCCAACGGGTGTTTTATTCCAATGTCGAGAAGGACATTGTCCGGGAGGCCAAGGAAAGCAACCGGGAGCGGTACATCGATTACATTTTTCATGGAGAGGACAGCAATATTCATTCGGCCGGGGAAGACCTCCTGGAAAGCAACCGGCCCGTTGTCTATATTGTCGTCAACGAGAAGGAAAAGTTGCGGGTCAGCCTGAACAAGATCAACTGCGAGATCAAAAAGCAGCCGATCAAGAAAGTCTTCCAGCCGCATGTCAAGAGCTGCTTCACCTATTGTTTCGGGTACAACGAAGAGTACGCTCACGAGTATTCGTTCAATGACGTCGAAGAGATAGACATCGACAAGATCACGGCCAAGATCATCGAATGCGATCTGCCGAAGACCATCGAAAACGACGTGTGGATGAAGAAAGTCATCCTTATCGAGAGCATTCTGTACGACGGGAAGGAGATCAAGAAGGAGCGGTTTTCCTCCCGGCCCCTGCAGAACATCTTCGGACCGGTGATCCTCGACCTGGAATAGGGGGCGCGTCGAAGCGCCGACGGGCATGATCTTCAGGAGGAGGTCGTGTCGCCCGGCGGGGATGATTTTTCCAGTGCCGCGCGCAGGATGGTGTCGGCCAGATCCTTGATGGTGTGCTGCTGCGGGTCCAGGTTGAGCGACCTGGCGAGTTCGAGAATCTTGTCGCCCGTTTTCACCGCATGCCGGATGTAGTCGTAATCCATTGGGGTATCCCGTCGCGTTTGGTTTGCGGCCCGCCCGGGCCTCTCGCATGTGCTTTCACCCATACCCGTTGTCGCGATATTGGGCAACGGTCATGCGTCATGGAGCGGGACTTGACGTCCGGTCCGGCGGACCTACCTTAGTACGGTCACCGGATACGCCTGCCGGGGACGGCCCGCACCGGAGCACGGTGTTTCGGAAAAACCAGGCGGGAGAAGACGCATGTCCGTTCTGCTCGACAGACTGTACGCCATGGCCGCAAAACGTCCGGATCTGCAAATCCATCAGGTGCCGAACATCGATTGCTGGGGATTTTTGCTGTACCGCGACGGCATCTACCATATCCACGTGAATGAAGGCGTCCGGGACTTCCGCAAGACCATGATCCTGGTGGAGGAACTCGGGGAATACGCCCGCCGGCGCCGGCCCCGTGGCGATGCGGTCGGCGCGGAGTCCCTCGCGCCCCTGGAGATGATCGTCAGGGAGAAAATGGACAGGGCCTGGGTGACAAAGTTTTCGAAAAAGCTTCTGTACATGGTCCGGCGCGGCCTGCACGGGGCCACGAACCGAAAGCCCAAGGAGACCCGGACAGGCGGCGTGCGGGTCAGTTGAAAATCCCTGCGGACGATCCGGTCCGGGGGTTATTTCTTCCAGTTGAAAAAGCCTTTTTTCTTGGCCTCGGTCCAGGGGTCCACGAAGGTCAGGGAGCCCTCCATGCCCTCTTCCACCACCTCGCCCGATGCTCCGCCGGGCTTGCGGCGGGCCGCCTGACGCTTTTGTTCCTCCAGCACCAGGGAATGCAGGATCGTCTCCTGGTCCTTGGTCATGTCCTGGAACTGGCAGCCCACCACCCCGCCCTCGGCCCGCACCACCTTGGCCGTCAGCCCGGACGCGATGATCTGCCCTCCCTGTTTCTTGATGTCCAGACGGATGAGGATGCCCGGCTTGAAGGCCCTGGCCGAGGTCATCATCCCCACGCCAAGCGCGCTGACGTCCTTGGCCGTGAAGGTGAAGGTGGCGCTTTGGCCGTGCACCACCACCTGGAGGTCCTTGATGCGCACCCGGTAGGCCCGGCGGCGTTCCTTGGGATCGGACTTGACCGATTTGTTGAAAAGAGAACCGAACATCGCGATCATCGGTGTGCTCTCCGCCGTCCCCGTGGCATGGATGGCCGGCCATGCCGCGGTTTTTCGGGCTGCCGGCCGGTACGTTTTCCTATCATGACTGATAGCAGTTTCCGGAAAAAAAGGAAAGCCCGCCGTTGATTGTCCGGCGTCCCGGCAGCCGTTCCGGCCCGCCGCCCTTGGCTTCGGGCCGGAAATGGGCTAGCAGGTTTCACGGACGAAAACCCCCATGGAAAACGCATCCCCTGTTCCCAAAAGGCGGGCCACGCGCCCCATCCGGCTTGGCCCCCTGGTCATCGGCGGCGGACACCCGATCCGGGTGCAGAGCATGACCAATACCGACACCCGCGATGTCCCCGCCACCGTGGCCCAGATTCAGGCCCTTGTCCGGGCCGGGTGCGAGATCGTGCGCCTGGCCGTGCTCGACGAGGCCGCGGCCCGGGCCATCGCCGACATCAGGCGGGAGTCCCCCGTCCCCCTTATCGCGGACATCCATTTCGACCACCGGCTGGCCCTGGCGGCCCTCGAAGCCGGGGTGGACGGCCTGCGCATCAACCCCGGCAACATCGGCGGGGAGGCGGCCGTGGACGCCGTGGCCGCCGCCGCCAGGGACCGGGGCGCGCCCATCCGCATCGGGGTCAACAGCGGCTCCGTGGAAAAAAGTCTGCTGCGCAAATACGGCGGCCCGACCCCAGAGGCCATGGTCGAAAGCGCGCTCGGCCATGTGGCCCTGCTGGAGCGGCGCGGCTTCGACCAGATAAAAATCTCGCTGAAATCCTCCAACGTCCCCCGGACCATCGCCGCCTACCGGCTGTTATCCGAAAAGGTCGACTACCCCCTGCACATCGGCATCACCGAGGCCGGCACGCCCATGCGCGGCGCGGTCAAATCCGGCGTGGGGCTGGGCATCCTTTTGTGGGAGGGCCTGGGGGACACGCTGCGGGTGTCTTTGACCGGCGATCCGGTGACCGAGATGGCCGCGGCCTGGGAGATTCTGCGCTGCCTGGGCATCCGCTCCCGGGGGCCGGAGATCGTTTCCTGCCCCACCTGCGGCCGCACGGAGATCGATCTGGCGGCCCTGGCCGAGGCCGTGGAGGCGAGGCTCGCGCACGTGACCGAGGTGTTCACCGTGGCGGTCATGGGCTGCGTGGTCAACGGCCCGGGCGAGGCCCGCGAGGCGGACATCGGGCTGGCCGGCGGACGCGGCCTGGGAGTCATCTTCCGCAAGGGGGAGCTTTTGTGCAAGGTCAAGGGCCAGGAGGCGCTTCTGGCCCGGTTCATGGAAGAACTCGAACGCGTCATCGACGAGAAAAAAAAGGAATCCGCATGCGCCTGAGCAGCTATTACGCGCCCACGCTCAAGGAAGACCCGGCCGACGCCGAGGTGGTGTCCCACAAGCTTCTTCTGCGCGCGGGCATGATCCGCAAGCTCACCGCCGGGGTCTACACCTATCTGCCGCTGGGACTGCGCGCCTTAAACAACGTGGCCGCGGTGGTCCGCGAGGAGATGAACCGGGCCGGGGCCCTGGAGGTGCTCATGCCGGCGGTGCAGCCCGGGGACCTGTGGAAGGAGAGCGGCCGCTGGGAGGTCTACGGCAAGGAGCTTCTGCGCTTCACGGACCGCCACGACCGGGAATGCTGCCTGGGGCCGACGCACGAGGAGGTGGTCACGGACCTGGTGCGCCACGAGATCCGGTCCTACCGCCAGCTTCCGCTGAACCTGTACCAGATCCAGACCAAGTTCCGCGACGAGATCCGGCCCCGGTTCGGGCTCATGCGCGGCCGGGAATTCGTCATGAAGGACGCCTATTCCTTCGACAAGGACGACGCCGGCGCGGACAAAAGCTATTTCGCCATGTACGACGCCTATGCCCGGATATTTTCCCGGCTGGGGCTGACCTTTCGGGCCGTGGAGGCCGACTCCGGCCCCATCGGCGGCAGCTTTTCCCATGAATTCATGGTGTTGGCGGCCACGGGCGAGGACACCATCGCGGCCTGCTCGGCCTGCGAGTACGGGGCCAACCTGGAGAAGGCCGAGGCCGTGTGCCACGTGACCGAGGGGGCGAGCTTCTGCCCGCCGGCCGAGAGCGTGCCCACCCCCGGAGTGCACACCGTGGAGCAGGTGGCCGAATTTTTGGGCGTTACCGCCGACCGGATCGTCAAGACCCTTTTGTACGTGGCCGACGGCAGGGTGGTGGCCGCGCTGGTGCGCGGGGACCGGGAATTAAACGAGGTCAAGCTCAAAAACGTGCTCGGGGCCACGGAGATGGAACTGGCCCCGCCCGAGGTCGTGGCCCGGGTCACCGGCGCGCCGGTGGGGTTCGCCGGCCCGGTGGGGCTGTCGGTGGACCTGATCTACGCCGACAAGGAACTGTCCGGGCGTTCGGACTGGATCGTTGGGGCCAACGCGGCGGACGCGCATCTGCGGCACGTGGACCTGGCCCGGGACGCGGCCATCGAATGCTTCCTGGACCTGCGGCAGGTGGCCCCGGGGGATCTGTGCCCCAAGTGCGGCCAGCCGCTTCTCTTCACCAAGGGCATCGAGGTCGGGCACGTGTTCAAGCTGGGCACCAAGTACAGCAAGGGCATGGGCGCGGTGTTTCTGGACGAGGAAGGCAAGGAGCGGCACATCATCATGGGCTGCTACGGCATCGGCGTGTCCCGGGTGGTGGCGGCGTGCCTGGAGCAGAACCACGACGAGAACGGGATCGTGTTCCCGCCGCCCATGGCCCCGTTCGAGGTGGCGCTTTTGAACCTGGGCCCCAGGGACGAGGCGGCCGTGGCCAAGGCGCGGGAACTGCACGACCTGCTTGCGGGCCTGGGCGTGGAGGTGCTTCTGGACGACCGGGACGAGCGGCCGGGGGTGAAGTTCAAGGACGCGGACCTGATGGGGTTTCCGATCCAGTTGGTGCTTGGGGGCAAGGGGCTGGCCCGGGGGGTGGTTGAGACCAAGGACCGGCGCACCGGGGAGAAGGGCGAGTTGCCGCTTGAGGGATTCGCGGAGGCGTTTATGGCGTATCGCCAGACGATCCGGGAGGGATGGGAAAGCCGCCGCTAGGGCAACGTCCCGCCGAGCCGTCTTTTTTACGGATTTTCACCCCGCCCGCGAGAGGATCGTGGGCGGGGTGTTTTGTTCTATCAGTCACTCAATGGTATAGTTAGACAGTTAATCATCATATTTTCCACTATTAATTGGTAACTCTCCAAAACAGTAAACTTTTTTACGCACAAAATTTCCTTGACTTTAGTTTGAAGCAGAGAATATATATAAATACATAATGAGGTGCCAGGGACGATATCCATCCAATTCGGGGATGTTATGGCAACAGAGCAGACTTTAAAGGAAAAAAACACGCTTTCTTTAGCTCTAGTAATTTTTATCAACTTAATCCTATATTATCTCCTTTCGACGAGTGGATTGATAGATGCAAAAAAAATCATCGATAATTTAAATGAATGGCAAAAACTTGTTCCTTCAACCGCATTGATAGTATTTAGTCTCATAATAAATGGCATAATCGGTGCTACAAACAAATCCAGATTAGTATTTTTAAAATGGAATAACACCCTACCTGGGTGTGAAGCATTTAGTAAACATGCGATGGAGGATGAAAGAATAGATACCGAAAATTTGAAGAAACTAATTGTAAAAATTCCTCAAACAGCACGCGAAGAAAATGCATGTTGGTATAAAATATACCGAAGCCTCAAAAATGAAATTGAAATTAATAAAGCACACCAGTATTATTTATTCGCTAGAGACTATACCGCGATTAGTTTTTTATTTATTATATTTCTTGGAACTACCAGCTTTTATTTATTTTTATCGCCAAAAGTAGCTTTATATTATATTGCAATACTTATAATACAGTTTGTCCTTGCGAGAAATGCAGCAAAAAATTATGGCATACGCTTGGTTACAACAACACTTTCCATATATGCTTTAAAAAATCAAAAATTAACATCAGGAGAAGAAGATGGTTCCTGAAATAGTATTTTTCCCAGTTGGAAATGGGGATATGACTCTTATAAAACTCAACAACTCAAAAAGAACAACATTTTTGATCGATATCAATATCCGAGATATAAACGCCACAGATGAAGATATTCTTGATGTAAAAAAAGATTTGCTTGACAGAATCGAAAAAGACAAAGACGGAAGGCCATTTGTCGACGTATTTTTGTTGACACATCCTGACCAAGATCATTGTCGTGGCTTAAGCGAACATTTTCACCTCGGGCCGCTTGATGATTACCCAAAAGAAAAATCTGAAAAAATAATTATAAATGAAATATGGTCATCCCCTGTTGTTTTTAGAAGAGCAAGCAAAAATCACACGTTATGCGAAGACGCCAAAGCTTTTAACACTGAAGCAAAACGAAGGGTCGATATCTATCGAAAAAATAAAGTAGCTTCAAGTGGTGACAGAATTTTGATAATAGAAGAAGACGAGAACGGAAAAACAGATGATATAAAAGACATTGTTGTCAAGGTCAACCAAACAGTAAATAAGTTTAATGGCTCAACGAGCGACATATTGTCCGCAAATATTTTAGGCCCGCTTCCAAAAGAAGAACTCGATGAGGAAGAAGAAAGGCTATCAAAAAACCACTCGAGCATTATAATGCAATTTGAATTTTCGGTTGAGAACAATAAAAAAGCAAACTTGTTTCTGGCTGGAGGAGATGCTGAAGTCGCAATATGGGCTTCACTTTGGGAGAAACACAATAAAAATACGGATATTTTAGAATATGATTTATTACTAGCACCGCATCACTGCTCGTGGCATACACTATCTTATGATTCTTGGAGTAAATCTGACAATCCCAAAGTCGATAAAAATGCCAAAGAGTCATTATCGCAATCACGGGGTGGTGCATCTATAATAAGTAGCAGCAAAATAATACGTGATGACGATTGCGACCCACCTTGCTGGGGAGCAAAAAGGGAGTATGAAAGGATCATAAAACCAGTTAAAGGCGACTTTGTTTGTCTACAAAATTATTACGATGAAAATTATAAATCTTTAGTAGTTAAGCTGACAAAAGATGGACCGCAAGGTCCCTCTAAAAAAGGTGATTCAAAAACATCTGCAGTAGTAATTGCGGCCAGCACGAAGGAACCATTTAGGCATGGGTAAAAAAAAGCATTTCGAAGTTCATCAACAATTAGATGGTAATGTACAGAATAATATTATTTATCAAATACAATCACATCCAGGAGTGCAATTAGATAAATTTTATTTTGATAAACGTAATGGAGATTTTATTGTTCGAATTGTGGCAGATGTTTCTCTCCCTTCGAAATTCAAATCACTTGGAGAGACAGACAAAGGAGTCAGAGCACAAGAGGAAATAACATTATGTTTTGACTCAACTTATCCATGCAGAGCACCAGTAATAAAACTGCGGAGTGATTTTAACCAAAATTTTCCTCACATAAACCCAAGGGGAAATAAAGATTTTATTTCACCATGCATTTATTTTGGTCATAACGACGATCTTATCAACCATCCTTGCGGGCTTTATATTTTTTTGGATCATCTCATTGATTGGCTTCATAAGGCTGCAAGAAATGAATTAATTGACCAAGAACAAGGATGGGAACCGATAAGACGAGATACAGTTTTCGGTACAATCGATTACGACGAATCAAAGCTAATTAATTCTTGCAACACAAACAGGAACTACACTATTTTTAAATGTGATTATTTCCAAGTTAACAAAAGAAACGATTTTTTTTTATCAGCAAAAATCGAAGGTCATTCTCCGATAGAGTTAGATGATTCAATTTTTAATGATTTATTCAATATAAAACACAACAGTAAGCTTGAATATTATGTTGGCAAATCTTTATATATTTTATTCTTTAAAAATAAAGCAAAATTATTGGATACATCTAGCACTTTTGATATGTATCACCCAGAAGATGTTGACTCATTTGGCCTATTAGTCGACCGCATGGCGAGCTATGGTTTTAACGATTCGTTCTCTGATTGTGTTGTAAGGTTTGAAAACATCTATAATAAGAATAAAATTCATCTTGTTGAAAATTATCAAGATAATATTTTTCCTGTAACATTTTTTGTCGGCATTTGCATCCCTAGGCCTTTGCCTCTAATTGGGCGTCCTGGAAAATCGAATTTAGAAATTATTACTTACGGAATATATTCTATGCTTGAACCTCTTACACTTATGATAAATAGTGCACCAGCGAGCCATAAAATATCAAAAAAATCAAAAGTTGCACCATTAGCTCATGTTGATACAGCATCACCCGAACTATTTCGATCATTATCTGGGACAATAGAAAGTGCTGCAGAAGGCTCAATTGGAATTTTGGGATGCGGAAGTATTGGGTCAAAAGTTGCTTTACATCTTGTACGAATAGGTAGGGGGCCATTACACCTTTTCGATAACGATGTACTATCTCCACACAACCTTGCTCGGCATGGCGCAGTTTTTATTCCTTTACATTGTACAAAAAAAGCTATCAACTTGGAATATCATATAAAAAATCTCGGACAAAAAGCGTATTCGCATGATGAAGACTTTATAACTATACTAAATAATCACAAAAATAATAATCATATAATTAACAAATCAATTAAAATACTACTTGACACAACAGCGTCTGCCGCCATTAGGAATGCTATTTCATCAAATTTAATTATAAGCAAAAAAATCAGAATATTAAGCGGATGCCTTTACTCTAATGGTTTACTCGGAATATTGACTATCGAAGGTCAAAAACATAATCCAACAATACATGACCTCTATGTAAAACTTTATGATTTATGCATCGATGACCCTATGATTAGGAGGTTCCTTTCATCAAAAGAATCTGAACCGATTCATTTTCAATGCGGATCTGGATGTGGATCCCTTACAATGCTTGCGTCTGATATTGATATATCTTTTCATTCTGCTAATATTGCAAAAATTTTAAATTTTAAAATAGAGCACAAATTCAATGCTTACGGGGAGCTTTATATGAGTTATTTTACGGATGAAATTGGTGAATTTATTTCAAAAAATATTCACTTGGAAGAACTAACTATACTTAATGATAAAAATAATGCATCATGGATAATCAGAATTTTTTCCAAATGTGTTCAGGATATGCGGGCAGAAATGGAGAAGTACTCCCCGCTTGAAACAGGAGGTATCCTCTTTGGACATATATCATATCCCAACAAAATATTAACGATAACCAGATTAATCGAAGCTCCATCGGACAGCATTAGAACGATTACAGAATTTACCTTAGGCGTCGTTGGTTTAAAACAAAAATTAATTGATATTCATTTATTATCTAACAATACGTTAACATACCTAGGAATATGGCATTCTCATCCTTGTGGTGGAAAGCATTCTGAAGTTGATGCGAACACATTTGAAAAATTCAAAAAACATCGCTTTGGCACACCTTCGATTAGTCTAGTCATAACACCCGATGAAATTTATAACCGTGTTTCTGATATATAGATGTACAGCGATTGTATTCACCTGACAATGCCGTTCTAGTAGAGCATTGACGATTGCCGCCGAAACATCACCGGCAGCGCCGGCTCACCCCCGTACCGCCTCGCCAAGCACCGCCAGCCCCTTGGGGTCGGCGTCAAGCAGCCTGAGCGCGCTCACAACGGCCCGGCTGGGCACCAGTTCGCCGCTCTCGTACTTCTGAAAGGCCCTCGGGCCGCCGCCGATGATGACCCCGGCGTCTTTTTGCGTCAGGCGCAGTTTTTTCCGGATGCGGCGGATTTCCAAAGGCCGCAGCAACCCCTCGTACTCGATTTTCAGTTCGTTGAGCGCCCTGTCGGTGACCTTCAGCTCCTTGCCGCCATGGATGCCCTCGCCGCATTTCGGGCAATACCATCCCGGCAGATCGACCGGTTTCGTCAAACCCTTGTATTCGAGAACAACAGGCCGAACACCGTATTCCATGACCTCGCCATCGTGGGGACAGGTGACAAGCGGTGCGTTCATATTTTAATTCCTTCTTCGCGAGTAAGGAAGTAATGGAAATTCATATCTCAAGGGGCATCATTTTTTCTTGAATGACAGCAGCAAAAATTCGGTTATGGTTCCCGCCGTGAATTTTATGTAGATCAATCCCGCTTCTGAGGGGGCGTGGTAGACATCCTGCCAAATTCTGTGGTTGGCGTTCGCGGTCATGGATTTGTAAAAATGCTTTCGCGACAGCGACTGAATGGTTTCAACGATTTTGTCCCGCCCGTATCCAAGCGCCGCGGCCCCGAGCATGGCGGACGTCGTCATCGCCAGGGCGTCCGGTGTCCGCGCGCACTCCTTGAGCGCTTCAAGATCATAGGTCGGTTTGCCTTTCTCCATGGAAATCCTGGTGTCGGCGTCCTGGTTTCGGGGCGAAGCGTCAGGGTCTTGGCAAAATCATTTCCTCATAAATACACCATAATGGTGTATTGTCAAGTGGTTTCGCGCCATGCCCACCCCGGCCTCCTCTTGATCCTCCAAGCCGGTGAGCTAGCACCTCCCAATGCGACTGAGCTGCATTTCGGATGTCCGAACAAACCGGAGGATGCCTCATGATGAAACGACTGTTTCGTCTGATCTCCCTGCTTTGGCTCTGGCCGTCCCTCCCGCCATTGACACGCCCCCGCCCGCATCGGTAGTCACTGCCCACGGTTGGTTCTCCACGCGGAGACGAACAGGGAATCCGGTGCGACGCCGGAGCGGACCCGCCGCTGTAAGCCTGCCCGATGCCGGGAACCGCGACGCCCAGTGACGCCACTGCCCCATGGGGGCGGGAAGGCCGGGCCGTCGCCCAGGCGAGCCAGAAGACCTGCCAGCCGATCGCCCCGAGGCAACGGGTCTTTGCCGGCGAAGGGTCCAGGCCGCCGTGCGTTCCCGCATCGCCCCCCCTTCCCGGACAGGTCCCACAATGCGGCATCCGCCGCGCCGGCTCCCAGCCGGGGAGAGATCATGACGCGGAACACCGCCCCGGCGGACGCCATCCCGCCCCACAGGCATGGGCATCACGAGCACGGGCACGATCACGGCCACGACCATGGGCACGATCATCACCACGGGCACCACCACGGCCGGCCCCGGCCGCGCCGGGACGGCATCCTGCTGGCGGCCTTCGGCGCGGCACTGCCCGAGGCCCGGGACGGGTACGAGGTGTTTGCGGCCGAGGTCCGGGAGCGTTTCCCGGGCTGTGCGTTGCGTCTGGCGTTCACGGCCAACAAGGTGCGCCGCAAGCTGGCCGCGCGCGGCGCGGAGCACGATTCCGTGGCCGTGGCCCTCTCGAGGCTGCACGACGAGGGCGTGACGCATCTGGCCGTGCAGTCGCTGCACACGGTTCCGGGCGTGGAATACCACTGGACCCGGGATCAGGCCATGGTCTACCGGCATCCGCGCAAGGGCTTCGCGCAGGTGCGCGTGGGCGGCCCCCTGCTCATGGCCGGCGGGGACCTGGAGCGGGCGCGGCTGGGCCTGGCGTCCTACATCCCGGCGGACAGGCGGCCGGACGAGGCCGTGGTCCTGGTGGCCCACGGCACCTACCACCAAGGGTACCAGCGCTATCTGGACTGGGAGGCCCTGGACAGGGAATGCGACCCGCGCGTGTTTTTGGGCGTGCTCATGGGCCGGCCGGACTGCGGGGACGTTCTCGATCGTCTGGGGGAGGGCGGGACGAGGCGGGTGTGGCTTCTGCCGTTTATGAGCGTGCCCGGGCACCACGTTCGGGTGGATGTGTACGGGGAGGGGCCTCGCTCCTGGAAGAGCCGGCTTGCGGCGGCGGGATTCCGGGTCATGACCCGGCTGACCGGCACCCTGGAGCACGCGCCGTTTCGGGAGGTCTGGATGGACCACTTGCGGGCCACGGTCGCGGAACTGGCCGAATCCCGGCCTACCTGATCTGCCGCCGCCAGCGGTGGATGGTGTCCGGAACGGCTTCGGCACCGGCCGCCTCGTCGGACCAGGCCTCGGAGAATTTCGCGGTGTCGCTGCGCGGCCGGGCCGCCTCGGCCAGGTCCTCGAAGCGGAAACGCATGGGCACGGCCACCCCCTCGCCCACGACCACGGCCTCGCGGGCGCGAAGCGACGGCAGCACCGACAGAAGTCCGGCCGCGTTCTCGGGCATGGCCATGGTCACGAAGCGCTGGTCCGCCTCGTTGCTCATGCGCATGGAGAAAAGGGTGTTGGTCTGGGACAGGATGGATTCCGAGATCTCGGACGGCCGCTGGGTCACCAGCCCCAGCGACACCCCGTACTTGCGGCCCTCCTTGGCGATGCGGGCCACGGCCCGCCGCGTGGGCGCAAAGCCCAGGGTGCGGTCCCGGGGCACGTAGCGGTGGGCCTCCTCGCATACCAGAAGCACCGGCGCGCCCTGGCCCCGCCTGGACCACAGGGCGAAATCGAAGATCAGCCGGCACAGGACCGAGACCACCACATCCACGATCTCCGCGGGCACGCCGGCCAGATTGATGACCGTCAGGGGCTGTCCCCGCGGCGGCAGCCGCAAAAGCCGCGAGAGGATGTCGGCCATGCTGTCCTCGACGCTCAAGCCCCCGAACATGAAGGCGAAGCGCCGGTCCCGGCGCAGGCTGTCGATGCGGTTTAAAAGCCGCAGAAACGGGATCGAGCTTTCCGGCTTGTCCAGCCTGCCCATGCCCACCTTCAGAAGCTCCACCACCCGCAGCAGCCGAAACGGCGTGGGCGTGTCGATGGTCAGGTTGAAGTCCTCGCCGCCGGAGGTGGTGATGAACTCGTGCTTGGCCGTGAGCACGGCCTCCTTGAGGATGTTGGCCTCCACCTCGCGGTAGGGCTGGCCCTCGCTGCACAACACGTGGGTCATCTCCTCGAAGTCCAGAAGCCAGTAGGGCAGGTGCAGGTCCGAGGGGGTCACGGACAGGGCCATGTCCCCGAAGGCCGCGGCGTATTCGTCGTGGGGGTCGAGCAGCACGATGTGCCCGTGGCTGTGCGCGGCCAGCACGGCCTTGAGGATCACGGCCACGGCGCAGGATTTGCCCGAGCCCGTGGTGCCCAGGACGGAGAAGTGCTTGCCCAGAAGTTCGTCCACCAGCACCCTGGCGTCGATGCCCGGGTCCTGGTGCAGGCTGCCCACGCGCACGCTGGGGGAGGCGGGCATGGCGTAGATCAGGCGCAGGTCGCCTCCCGAGGCCGCGAACACGGGCGCGCCCAGGGGCGGGGAGATGGACACCCCGCGCTGGAACGTGAACCGCTCCGGCCGGTCCAGGTCCAGGGTCTCGCCCAGAAGCACCGCCTCGGCCAGGCGGCGTCCGGTTTCGGACGGCGGGAAGGCCGCGTTTTCCCACCACAGCCGGTTCACCAGGCCGAAGCACAGGCTTTTGCCGGTCTCGATGCGCACCATGTCGCCCAGGCGCAGGCCGGCGGCCGCACCCGGGTCAAGGGTTGCCGTGACCGTGGCCCCGGCCGCCGTGGACACGAACCCCAGCGCCGCCCTCGTCTCTTCCATGGACGTCTCCCCGGCGGTCATTCCGCCTCGGTTCCCATGGCCCGGGACACGGCCTGGGCCAGATCCTTGCGCAGCACGGGCTTGAGAAGGAAATCCCGGATGCCCAGCGCCCTGACCCGCTCCTTGGACAGCGATTCGCTGAATCCCGTGACCAGGATGATGGGCAGATCCGGGCGGATGTCGAGCAGTTCCCGGGCCAGGTCCGCGCCCGAAAGCCCGGGCATGGTCTGGTCCGTGACCACCACGTCGAAGGCCCCGGGGTCGGCCCGGAAGCGGGCCAGGGCCTTGCGGGAATCGGTTTCGGCCGTGACCTGGAAGCCCAGGCTGGCCAGCAGTTCGGCCCCGATCTCGGCCAGGGACTCCTCGTCGTCCACATACAGGATGCGCCCCCGCCCGGCGGTCGCGCCTCCGGCGTCCTCCTCGGCCGCGAGGTGCGGTCCGGAGGACAGGGGCAGAAACACCTCGAAGGTGGTTCCCTTGCCGGCCGCGCTTTTGACCTTCACCTCGCCCCGGTACTTGCGCACGATGCCGTGCACCACCGAAAGCCCCATGCCCGTCCCCTCGCCGGGCTTTTTGGTGGTGAAAAAGGGGTCGAAGACCCGGTCCAGTATCTCCCGGGGGATGCCGTGTCCCGTGTCGCTCACGGTCAGCCGGGCGTAGTCGCCCGGGGGCAGGCCCAGGGACTCGAATCCCTTTCCGGGCAGACGCACGGCGTCGAGGGAAACCGAGAGCCTCCCGCCCTTCTCGCGCATGGCGTGGGAGGCGTTGGCGCACAGGTTCATGACGATCTGCTGGATCTGGGCCGGCTCGGCCTGGACCGTGTCCCGGCCGGAGGCGATGTTCTCCACGATGTCCACGGTGTGCGGCAGGGTGGCCCGGATGAGTTTGAGGGTCTCCTTGATCAGCGGGGAAAGGCGCAGGGTGGAGGATTCCTCCTCGGTCTGGCGGCTGAAGGTCAGGATCTGCAGGACCAGTTCCTTGCCCCGACGGCAGGCCTGGAGGATGTGCTCCATGCGGCGGAGCAGGGTCTCGTCGCCCGCGGCCCCGTCCAGGATCATCTCCGAAAAGCCCATCACGATGCCCAGGATGTTGTTGAAGTCGTGGGCGATGCCGCCGGCCAGGGTGCCGATGGCCTCCATCTTCTGGCTTTGGCGCAGCTTTTTCTCCAGCACCTTGCGCTCGGTCACGTCATGGGCCACGAACACCGTGCCCAGGGGTTCGTCCTCGGACAGGAAAATGGGCGAGGCCGTGATCAAAAATTCGCCCCGCAGCCTGGGCACGGCGAGCTCCAGGGAGTGGAACCGGCCGTCGGCCAGGGCCGCCAGACGCCTGGAGAGTTCCCCGCCCGACTCCGGCAGGTCGAAGATGAAGGCGCTCGGCCGGCCCACGACCTCCCGGGGGGACAGGCCCAGGCGGTGGGCCATGGCCATGTTCAGGCGCTTGATCATCATGCCCCGGTCGATGATCACCACCAGGTCCTGCACCGAATCGAAGGTGCCTTCCCATTCCCGCTTGGCCCCGGCGATGAGTTCGGCCACGCGCTCGCGTTCGCGTATCTCCCGGGTGAGCCGGTCGTTGGCCTCGGCGAGTTCCCTGGTGCGCTCGGCCACGATGGTTTCGAGCCGGGACTGCAGGGATAAAAAGTCCCTCTCGGAACTCCACTTGGAGCACAGCGAGGCCGCGAACTGGCGGACCTCCTGGGGGTGGAAGGGCTTTTGCTGGTACAGAAGCCGGTCCGGGGGCGGCACCCGCCTGGCCATCTCCTCGGCGTCGATATCCGAGAAGGCGGTCATGATCACGATCTGGACATAGGGGTCCAGCCGCCGAATCTCCTCGGCCGCCCACAGGCCGCCCCGGCCCGGGGGCATGCGCACGTCCAGAAACACCACCGAGAAGGGGCGGTTGGTCTTCAGGGAGGTCCGGACCGCGTCCACGGCCTCTTCCCCCTGCCGGCAGGTGACGACCTCGTAATGCGGCGCGGGCCCCGGGGACTGGTTTCGCGGCGCCTTGGAGCCATTCGGGGTTTCGGGAAAAAGGTCGAATTCGTCGCCCGGGGCGAGCAGTTCCTTGAAGAGCGCAAGGATCTGGGGCTCATCGTCGGCGATGAGCAGGTTGTATGTCTCGGGGGAGCCGGTGTGTCGCGTGGCGGGCATGGCCTCGTGCTTCTCGCCGTTGTGGGCCGCGCCGCATGGCCGCGGACCGGGTGCGGGGGCGAATGTCCCGGTTCAGGGCGCGGCCTGTCCCTCGCCGGACGCGCCAGATGCGCCGGTCGCGCCAGACGGCTCCTGGTCGCCGGAGGGCGGCGGGGGCGGCGGCACGTCGGCGGCCGGGGCGGACGAAGCGCCCGACGACGATTTTTCCACGGCCCTGGCCTCGGCCTCGTCCACCTGTTCCCGGGCCCGGGGTTTCTTTTCGGGCGCGGCGGCCGGGGCGGGGGCGGCGGGCGCGGTCCCGGCCGCCTGTTCCTTCGCCGGCGGCGCGGGGGAGTCCTTTTTCTTTTCCTGGGCTTGATCCGGGGCCTTCGGGGCCTCCTGGGGCGGCGGGGCGGACGTCGAGATGCGTTCCAGGTTGTCCGAGGCCGTGCGATAGAATTGGGGTTTTCTGGCGATGGCCGCCTCGAATTCCGCCGCCGCCTTGTCCGCCATGCCCATCTCCCGGTAGCAGACCCCGAGGTTGTTGTGGGCCGCGGCCTCGCCGCCGGCGGCCAGGAAGGCGGCGTAGGCCTCCTCGAAACGCTCGGCCCGGCACAGGGCCAGCCCGAGATTGTTCCGGGTGCGGGGGGAATCCTTCAGGGCCAGGGAGGTGGTGAAGGCGGCCACGGCCTCGTCCGAGCGGCCCAGGGCCAGCAGGGCCAGCCCCAGGTTGTTTTCGGTGTCGGCGTCGTCTCCGCCCGTTTCCAGGGCCTTTCGCAGGGCCGCCACGGCCTTTTCCGGGTCCTGGGCCTGATGGTGGGCCAGCCCGAGCATCCTGGCCGACCGGACATGGTCGGGGCGAAGCTCCAGGGCCTTCTCGAAATAGCCCACGGCCCCCTGGGCGTCGCGCAGCATCAGGGCCGCGTATCCGGCTCCGTACAGGGCCTCGGCGTCGTCGGGCCGGGCCTCCACGGCGGCGCGGCAGGCCTCCAGGGCCTGCTGGTAGCTCCCGCCGGCCAGATGCGCCCGGCAGACGCGGCCCAGGACCAGGGCCTCGTCCGCCCCGGCCTCCTTCGCCTTGGCATACGCGGCCAGGGCCCGTCCGGCGCTGCCCCCGGACAGGGCCGCGTCGCCGGCCCTGACCATGGCGTCGGCGTCGCCGGCCGCCGCGCCGGGTTTTTCCCCGGCCTTGCCCGCGCAGCCGGCCATTCCGGCCAGCATCGCCATACACGCCACAGCGAGAAGAAAGCGGCCTATCGCCTCGGCCATCGGTCCTCCATGGGTTACGGTCGTGCATAGCGCAAAGGGGCCACGCGGTAAAGCCGGGCCGCCCGGGCCGCGCGCAATCCTTCGCGGTGTCGCCGCCGGGACAAAAAAACGGCCCATCCGGGAGGACAGGCCGTTTTTTTGTCGGGCAGGCACGCTGCCTACGGTTCGATGCGCATCACGTAGGCCTTTTCCGGGTCGAGATACTTTCCGGCCAGGTCCTTGAGATCCTTGGCCGACAGGGTCACGGCCTTCTCGATCACCTCCCGGTCATGGTCGAGGCCGTAGCCGGACACCAGTTCCCGGGCGGCCTCGCCGCTTCTGGCCCCCAGCCGCTGCCGTTCGCGGTGGTAGTCGCCCCACAAGAGGTTCTTGGCCCGGGACAGTTCAGCCTCGGGCAGTTCGGCCGCCCCCAGTCCGGCCGCCACCCGCGTAAACCCTTCCATGGCCCGCTCGGCCTTCCGGGGCTCCGTGCCGATGTAGAAGGCCAGAAAGCCGGTATTCACCGACTGCCACAGAAACGAGGTCACGGAATAGCCCAGGCTCTCCTTTTCGCGCAGATCCTTGAAGAGCAACCCCCCCTGTCCGGCCAGGGCGGTGTTGAGCAGTTCAAGCCCCGGCGTATCCGCATCGCGAGTGCCGGGTACCGGGAAAACCAACAGGAGATGGGACTGGTTGCGCTCGGGCAGGGTCAGCTTCTCCTCCCGTTTCGCCCCCCATTCGGGCGTGGCGAAGGCATACGACTCGGCCGGACCGCTCCACGCGGCCAGGGACTTGGCCAATTCCACCACCTTGGACCGGTCGAACTCCCCGCACACGGACAGGACCCACGGCATGCGCATCTGCCCGGCCATGAACCGCCGGGCGTCGTCCGGAGAAAAGGCCGCCACCCGCCCCGGCTCGCCGAGCCGGGTGTAGGAATAGCCGCCCCCGGCGTACAGGAAGGGGAAGAGCTTGCGGAAGGCCAGCCCCATGGGCTCGTCCTCCTGGCGCTTGATGGCCGCCAACTGACTCTGTTTGGAACGGTCCACCTCCTTGGGGGCGAAGGCCGGTTCCCGCAGGGTCTCGGCGAAAAGCCCGAGCACGTCGTCGGCGAACCGCGACGGAAAGCGCGCCTCGACACTGAAGGTGTCCCGTCCGGACGCGGCCGAAAGCGCGGCCGCCCGGTCGGACAGATAATCCTGGATTTCCACGGCCCCGCGTTTGGCCGTGCCCATGGTCAGGGCCTCGGACGCAAGCTGGGCCAGCCCCTGGTCGCCCGGGGCCAGGAGGGTGTCGCCCCCGGCGAAGACCATGGATACGGCGGCATACGGCAGGGAACGGTCGGGAAGAAGGACCAGACGGTGCCCGCCTCCCATATCGACGATCTCGGCCTTGCCGGCCCTGGCGCTTCCGGCGTTGGGTCCCGCCGCGCCGGCCGCGGCCGGCCAGGCCTGGGCGATGGCCTTTGTCAGCCCGTCGGCGGTGACCTTGCCCTGGGTGTCCTTGGGCAGAAGGGCCACGGCCCGTATCTCGCCGGGCCTGAGCCAGGCGTCGATCACCCCCTGAAGCTCCTGTCTGTCCACCTGGCCGGCCGCCCGGAGATAATTGGCCTCGCCCTGGGGACCGTAGCCGAAAAACAAAAACGAGCCGAACTTGGCGGCCAGCCCCGGAATGGTCTCCTTGGCCCGAAGCAGGCCGTCCTCCAGGTTGAGCTTGGCCCGATCGATCTCCCGGTCCGTGAAGTCCCCGGCCTTGATCCCGGCCAGGTCGGCCAGAAGCTCCTTCCAGAAGACTTCCAGGTTGGCCGCGTCCAGCGTGGCCCCGATATACAGGATCCCGTCGCGCTCCAGGGTCATGGACGAGGCCGAAATCTCGTCCACCAGGCGTTTTTCGTACTTGAACCGGCGATACAGGCGCGAGGTCTCGTCCCCGCCCAGAAGCTGGGCGAAAATCTCGAGAGCCGCCTCCTGCGGGGCGCGCATCCCCGGAGTGGGAAAGGCCACGCTCAGATAGACCTTGTTCCACTCCCCGAATTCCACCCTGACCTCGGGCCTGGTCCCGGCCGACCGCACCAGCGGCATGGGCGGGGTGATGGTCCGGTCGTTTTTCATGTCCCCGAAAAGGGCCTCGGCCTTGTGCAGGACCTCGCCCGCGTCGACCTTGCCCGCCACCACCAGGACCATGGACTGGGGCTGGTACCACCGCTTCACGTAGGCCCGGAGGTCGTCCCCGGAAAAACCCGACACCCGCTCCCTGGAACCGATGATCGGCCGCTCGTACCCCGTGCCCGGCCAGACCAGGGCTTGCAGGTCCTGGAACATCACGTCCTGGGGATCGTCGCGGCCCCGGTCGATCTCCGACAGAACCACCTTTTTTTCGCTCTCAAGCTCCGCCGGGTCGAACCTGGCCCCGAAAATCATGTCCCTGATGACCTCGAGCCCAACCAGCCACCGGTCCGCCGGCAGGTCGGCATAGTACATGGTGTAGTCGAAACTCGTGGCCGCGTTCACCGCGCCGCCCGCGCTCTCGATGTCCTTGGCCGCCTGCCCGGCCCCCCGGGTCTCGGTGCTCTTGAACACCATGTGCTCCAGCAGATGGCTGATCCCGGACTGCTCCGGGGTCTCGTAGGCCGAGCCGGCATGGACGTAGAGCCGCACCGAGGCCAGCGGAAACCGCTCGTCCTCCACCACGGCCACGGTCATGCCGTTTTTGAGCACGAAAACCTGCGGCGCCCCGGTGTCGGCCGCGGCCGCACCCGCCAACAGGATCACCGCCACCACAGTCAGTATCACTTTGCGCAGCATCAGCTTTCCTCCATGCTTCTTCGGGGCTGCCGCCCCGAACCCCGCCCGGGGGGAATCATTCCCCCCGGACCCCCTGACTCCCGGCGCGCCGCGACGCCTCTCGCGCGCT